>CAJJCC010000014.1 GCA_905182585.1 uncultured Flavobacteriales bacterium | reverse complement strand
TGATTGCTGCTGCCTATAATGTTTTAGGATTTGTGAGTATGGAGCAAAATAATTTAGGCAATGCAAAAGCTTATTTTGGAAGAGCTTTATCCATAGAGCCAACTTTCGTTTTCTTTTTTTGTATCTACTTTTTCACGTTCTTGTTTTTAATAAATGTTTCATTGTTGTTGTTGTTGTTGTTGTTGTTGTTTCCATGTTTACGTCATCCAGAGCGCAGCGTGGGATCTTTAAGTACTTGCTTAAAGTTTCGGCAGTCGTACCTCCTTCTGAATGACGGTTTTGGTTGTTATTTCGTTTGTGTGGCATGAAAGAAAAAAGAGTGCATCTCTTTTTTTTCGTCATCCAGAGCGTAGCGCGGGATCTTTAAGTACTTACTTAAAGTTTCGGCAGTCGTACCTCCTTCTGAATGACGGTTTTAGTTGTTATAGCTTTTTTGTGGTATTAAAAATAGTGCATCTATTTTTTTCACGTCATCCAGAGCGCAGCGTGGGATCTTTAAGTAATTGCTTAAAGTTTTCTCAGTAGAATACCCAGAAGTGTCAGTACTGTTTTCTTAAATTATATTTTTGCTCGTAGGATATCGAATTTTCAGGAAAAATAGAATCATATTCTATAACCGTATCGTTTGTATATACTTGATGATAATTAGTTTACCCCAGTAACTATCATCAATAGTTGCAAGGAGAGTGTGAGCTTTTTTTAATAGGCAACAAATACTGCAGAAGTTCCTAGTAAGGCAAAAAAAACAAAGATTTCGCGTTCATAATAATAAGTTTGATGACTGGGTGACAAGTAATTTTTAGTTTAAATAACGCTTGCACGCTTTGAGGTAGCAGCTAATAAATTAACTCTAATGACTTATATAGTTTTGCTAATGAAAAACTATTCAAATTGCGTTGTAATTTCATTAACTTAAAGCTATGGTTGGACATCGATTCGAAAAATACATTACACCTGATGATGATCGAACACCCTTTCAGAAGCTGTTGGAGCTTTTTTTAGAGATCATGGTGCATACTTCTGGTGATATAGAAGAGACATTCCGTTGGATGAAAATAGTGGATGAAGAACATAAAATTACAACTCCGGATTATACACTAGAAGATTTTAGAAGCGATTTAGAAAAAAACGGTTATTTAAGCGACACAACCAAAGGAAAAGGTCAGAAGCTTACAGGGAAAGCTGAGCAATTAATCCGAAAAAGATCATTAGATCAAATTTTCGGGAAACTAAAAAAGGACAGTGGCGGAAATCATCGCTCAACAAAAATTGGAAAAGGAGATGACCACACTACCGATCAGCGCCCTTATCAATACGGAGATTCTTTGCAGCAAATCGATTTTCAAACGAGTATTAAAAATGCACAAATAAGAGGTGGAATTGATCATTTTAATCTTAAAAATGAAGATTTAGTAGTTTTTGAAAACGAACATCAAAGCAGTATGAGCACTGTTTTAATGATTGATATTTCGCATTCGATGATATTGTACGGCGAAGATCGAATTACGCCTGCAAAGAAGGTTGCAATGGCTTTAGCGGAATTGATTAGAACCAAATATCCAAAAGACAATTTAGATGTTATTGTTTTTGGAAATGATGCTTGGCAAATTCAGGTGAAAGATTTACCGTATTTACAAGTTGGACCGTTTCATACCAATACTGTAGCTGGCTTGGAGTTGGCAATGGATTTGTTGCGAAAAAGAAAGGCAGGGAATAAGCAAATATTCATGATTACGGATGGTAAACCAACGTGCTTAAAAAATGCAGATGGAACTTATTATAAAAATAGTAACGGACAAGACCCTAAGGTTTTAAGAAAAACAATCAATTTGGCAGCTCAATGTCGGAAAATGAAAATACCGGTTACCACGTTTATGATTGCTCAAGATCCTTACCTCCAAGAATTTGTTGAGAAATTTACTGAGACGAATAAAGGAAAAGCATTTTATGCTGGATTAGAAGGATTGGGTAATTTCATTTTTTCAGATTACGAACAGAATAAAAAAAGAAGATCATAAATTCCATTTGGAATCTAAATAAACCACAAGAATGAGCACTACTTCAATAAAAACATTAGGAGAATTAAAAGCTTCGGGATACGAATTTAAAACGGTAACGGAAGAATTAAGGGCCAATTTATCCCAAAAATTACAATCGGGAGAAAAGGTTTTTGAAAACATTATTGGTTATGACGACACGGTAATTCCGGAGTTGGAAAGAGCAGTTTTAGCAGGTCATAGTATTAATTTTTTAGGGCTTAGAGGACAGGGGAAAACAAAAATAGCCCGTTTACTCGTTCAGCTTTTGGATGAATATGTTCCTATTATAAAAGGATCTGCTTTAAACGAAGACCCTCTTTTCCCACTAACTACAGCCTCCAAAAAATTGGTGGCTGAAAAAGGAGATGACACCCCAATTACCTGGTGGCATCGTTCTGAAAGGTATGCTGAGAAGTTGGCAACGCCTGATGTAAATATTGCCGATTTAGTAGGAGATATAGATCCCATTAAAGCGGCTAACTTAAAGTTGAGCTTATCGGATGAAGAGGTTATTAATTATGGAATTATTCCTCGATCGAATAGAGGGATTTTTGTAATTAATGAATTGCCTGATTTACAACCAAGAATTCAGGTTGCACTTTTTAATTTATTGCAAGAAGGTGATTTGCAAATTAGAGGATATAAGGTAAGGATACCAATGGATGTTCAGTTTGTATTCACATCTAATCCTGAAGATTATACGAATAGAGGCTCGATCATTACGCCTTTAAAAGATCGGATACAAAGTCAGATTTATACACATTATCCAACTTCTAACTTGATTGGTAGAACCATTACAAAGCAAGAGGTTAAAAGACAAAAAGGGCAAGAACATATTGTTGTTCCTGAGGTTATTGAAAAACTGATTGAACAAGTTGCAATTGAAGCGCGAGGAAGTGAGTTTATTGATGCCAAAAGTGGCGTGTCTGCTCGTTTACCAATATCAGCGTACGAAAATGTTTTGAGCGCGGTGGAACGAAGAATGTTAATTAATGGTGATGAAAAAGGGATTGCAAGGATTGGCGATTTAACGGCTACTATTCCTGCGATTATAGGAAAGATTGAAATGGTTTATGAAGGAGAGCAAGAAGGGGCATCCAATATTGCTCGTCGTTTGATTAACCAGGCTATCAGATCAATTGCTCCTGAATATTTTAACAACATCCAGCATTTAAGTGATAAAAGAGCTCCTGTGGAATTAAAAGAAAAGTTCATGTTGATCACGAGTTGGTTTGAGAGTGGACAGCGTTTGGATTTACTAAATGAAATGACACAGTCTGATTTTGAAAATGAAATTAATAATGTTGCCGGTTTAGAAGAAAAAGTAGAGGGTTTAACAGCTGTTAATTCTGAAAAATCAGTTTTGAAAGAGTTCTTACTAACGGCACTTGCTGCTTATTCTTTATTGGAGCGTAAGGATTTAAAACAAAGTGTTTCTTTTCAAGATTATTTTAGTTCTGTTGTAGGTGGGATAAACTAAAATAACCTCAAAAAAATAATAATTAGCGTAAATCATTATTAAATGATTTACGCTTTTTTTGTGTTAAATAACTTCACCACGATGAGGTTTTAACTTGTCTCTAAAAAGCACCATTTTATCTTTTGTAGTAATTAAAAAAGCAGTGCAGTACAGCTCGCTAATTGGTGAAATACCTGTTTCTTCGTTTGTATGAGATTCCTTTTTTAAAAACTCGTTGATGTGTTTTACATGATGTTCAGCAATTTTAAGTGCGTCAGCACTTCTGAAGTCCCAAATTAATTTGATTTTTTCCATTACTTTAAAAATAGTAAAAACATGACACATGGAATATTCTAGCATATTCTATCGTTATAAATAGTGCTGTTGTATTTAATCAATTACGTTTACAAGATTAAAGAACTGATAATTATTGAAGGATTCGTTTTGTAGTACTACAGGAAAGAATATTGTTTACAATCCAACCTGTTTCAGCCCTGTTTTCGCCTAGTTTTCCTCGGTGGCTCTTCAGTGCTTTTCCTGAAATATAAAGTACTGTTAGTATTGATGCCTTTGCTTTTGGAATTACGATTACGAGTTTAACTTCTGACGTGTGGCAAATTCTAACGTTGATTTTTGGGTTTACTTTTTTGAGTGTGTATTTCGGAAAGAAGTTGGTGTTTTTTTTAAAAAAAACTTGAAAACGTTGGATGTTTTTAAAGGTATAGTGTTTATTGGCATTGGCTTGAATATTCTTTTTTCGCATCTGTTTGATCACGGTTTTTTAGCTTAGGGTTTACTTAGGATGCTTTTTTAGTACTCGAATTTCATAAATATAAGTGGGTTGTATTTTATACTATTTTCTTGAAAATTTTAAAGATTGGTTTACTGAATCAATTAAATCTTGTAATATTTCTCTCTCCGAGATCTTTGGAATCTGGGCGCAAAACATTTTATATGTTATAAATTCTTTTTTAAGAGTACCTTTGCGCCTAATCGTGAAATGATTCTTGCATTTAAATTGTCATTTCAAAACACAATTTATATGACATTTAAATCACTAGGATTAAACGAGTCTATCTTAAAGGCTATCGCTAAAAAAGGTTATACCGAACCTTCTCCAATTCAAGGAAAGGCGATTCCAGAAATATTAAACGGACATGATGTTTTAGCATCGGCGCAAACAGGAACTGGTAAAACTGCTGGTTTTACTTTGCCAATGCTTCATATTTTAGCAAAGCGTACAATAGATAGAAAAAGAAAAATTAGAGCTTTGATTCTTACGCCAACACGTGAATTAGCAGCTCAGATTTATGAAAACGTAAAAGAATACAGTACGCATTTAGATATTAGAGCAACGGTGATTTTTGGTGGTGTAAACCAAAACCCTCAAGTAAGAACTTTGCGCGAAGGTGTTGATGTTTTAATTGCAACTCCCGGTAGATTGATGGATTTAAAATCTCAAAACGAAGTTTCGTTAAGAGATGTTGAGTTTTTTGTATTGGATGAGGCGGATAGAATGTTGGACATGGGGTTCATCAACGACATTAAAAAAATAGTAAAGGTTATTCCTAGAGAGAGACAAACTTTATTATTTTCAGCGACTTTCTCCAAGGACATCAAAAAGTTAGCAAACGAGTTTATGCAACGTCCAGTTTTCGTTGAAGCTGCTCCAGAAAATACCGCTGCTGAAACGGTTACTCAAATTGTACACCCTGTTAACCGTACGGATAAAGCAAATGTTATTGTTAAGTTGATTAAAGATGGTGACTGGTCACAGGTTTTAGTTTTTACTAGAACTAAACATAAGGCTAATAGAATTTCGGATAAGTTAAAAAATAGTGATATTTCTGCTGCTGCAATTCATGGCGATAAAAGTCAGGGCGCTCGGACGAAAGCTTTAGCTGGATTTAAAAATGGTTCTATTCGTGTTTTAGTTGCAACTGATATCGCGGCTAGAGGATTAGATATTCCATTGTTACCTCATGTAGTGAACTTTGAGTTGCCAAACGTGCCAGAAGATTATGTTCACAGAATTGGACGTACTGGTAGAGCGGGAGCAAGTGGTGAAGCTATTTCGATAGTAAGTCACGACGAAGAAGAATACATCAGAGATATTGAGAAGTTATTGGGTTTTAAAATTCCTAAAAAATCAATTCCTGGTTTTGAGCAAAGTCCTTTAGCTGAGGTTGAAAAATTGGAAGCTGAATTGACAAAGAAGAATGGAGGGAATAATAACCGAAGAAAGCCCAATAATAGAGGTGGAGGCGGTGGAGGAAACTTCAGAAAGAAATCAAGAAGATAAAAACAGTTTATTTAGATAATTACGAAAGCATCCTTTATGGATGCTTTTTTTTATATCTATTTTTAGGGATAAAAAATATCTGCGTTATTTTATTGTCGGTATTAGCGTTTGTGATTAATGCACAGCAAGATTCTGTTTGGGCTTATAAAATTGGTGTTTTTGGTGTTGCTCAAAAAGATATTTATCCGCTTTCGAATAACAATACAAGTAAATTTAATTTCAATTGGGGATTGCCTTCGTTATTATTTATTGGGGCTAGAAGGAACGAGCAACCAATAAAAGTGCTAAAGTTAGAAACGGCTAAAAATGAAATGTATAGTGGTGATATGTTTCTAACGTTAATTGGTGAAGAGTCGAAGCGATTAGTTCGGTTAAATTATTCCTATAATTTAAAATTTACAAAATGGGAAAGATTGCATATTTATGGAGGTTTGGGAACGAAGACTATCTTGGAGAATTCTCGCTTGAATTATTCAGCTTCAACTATTTATAATAACTCAAGGTTCTCTTACAATCAAACATTAGTTTTGATTTATTCCAGGGTTTTTCATTAAACAAGACTGTGAATTTATTTATCAGAGTTGGTTTTATGTTTGGTATGCTTGGAGTTTCATCTACAAAGATCGAGAATCCAATAATAAGAGAAGGTCATCAAAGGGTTACGAGTATTGACTTTGATGGATATCCTTATGATTGGGCCGCTCAATTTGGGCTTGCTACCAAATTATAACCGTTCATCAATTTTCATGGTAAGACTCAATTTATCGACGTAGCTTTGGTTGAAATTGGAATTATGATTTCACTGTACTTATTCACAGGACTTTTATTGACGATTGCATTCTCTAAGATGGTTCAAACTTGGAAACTCTCGGCAGAGATTATGGATAAAAAACCAAATTGGTTTGTAAGATTTTTCTTTGGTACATCTGACTTTATTGCCGATTTAGTATCGTTAAATATTTTTAATTAACGTAATATGAAGTTTGTTTGGAAGCTCATTAAAGGATTGTTTAAATGGACGTTTATCCTACTTTTTTTATTCGCTATAGGCGTTTTTGTATTCATGAATACAAGTGCTGAATTCGGTGGAGATCATACCGATGAGGACATCCGACGTTATGAAAAAACTGGGCACTACAAAGAGGCTGTGTTTTTTAATTCTGTAGAAACAACACGAGGTTTTTCATGGGATGTTTTTGTTAAAACCTTTAAGGAGTATTTAAAGGAAAATCCAAATAGAGACCCTCAGGTTGAATTACCGCTGGTTAAACAAGACTCTTTAAAATTAGAACAAACTAAAAACGAATCGAAGTTGATTTGGTTTGGGCATTCTGCGTTTTTACTGCAGTTGGATGGCAAGAATATTTTATTGGATCCAATGCTTGGCAAAGCACCCTCGCCAGTTAAATGGCTTTCGAGAAAACGATATAGTAAAGAGTTGCCTTTGGCGATAGCCGAGCTCCCTCAGATTGATTTTGTTTTTATTTCCCATGATCATTATGATCATTTGGATTTAGAAACGATTGATTTAATTAAGGATAAAGTAGGGCATTTTATTGTGCCAATTGGAGTAGGTGCGCATTTTAAATCTTGGGATGTTCCAGCATCTAAAATTCATGAATTTAATTGGTGGGAAGATGGAGAAGTGAATGGGTTAGAGTTTGCTTTTACGCCAACACGTCATTTTTCTGGACGTGGAATTACCGATGCAAATGCAACGCTTTGGGGTTCTTGGGTTATCAAAGGAAAGGATTCAAGAGTGTTTTTTAGTGGCGATGGTGGATACGGGGATCATTTTAAAAAGATTGGTGATGCCTACGGGCCATTTGATTTTGCATTGGTGGAATGTGGGCAGTATAACGATAACTGGAAGCAAATTCATATGCGCCCAGAAGAGTCGGCTCAGGCTGTGAAAGACTTAAATGCTAAAGTGGGAATTCCAATTCATTGGGGCGCTTTTACTTTATCGTTACATGATTGGTTTGAACCACCTGTTCGCATTAAAAAAGCCGCCGATTCTTTGGGTGTAAATGTTGTTACTCCTGTAATTGGCGAAACGATTGATTTAGATTCATTGAACATTCGTTATAATCCTTGGTGGGAGAGTTTATAAATTTCACAGTTAGTTTAAGTTTATAGTAATGGGTTTGATGCTGCAATTTGGAGGGAAGATAACTAAGGCTCTAAAAGATTGTTATATTCAATCTCCTAATTGGAAAGGGAAGGTTTTTCACAATCTAGTGGAAACGTCTTTATTTATTCCAATTACTTCTATTCCCAAGTTGGTTTACAATCAATTTTTTAAAAAGAAAGGCCGTTTACCCGAAGTTTCTTTACCGATTAAAGCTTTTGATAAAGCGGCGTTTTTAGCACCCTCGAATTCTACTAAATTTGTTTGGTTTGGACATTCGGTTGTTTTGTTACAAATGAATGGTAAAACGATTTTGATTGATCCAATGTTGGGTCTGGATGCTTCTCCGATTGCACCTTTTAAAACAAAACGATTTTCTGACGGTACTTTGGATTTGATTGATGAATTGCCCGAAATTGATTTGGTGCTTTTAACGCATGATCATTACGATCATTTGGATTTGGAAAGTATTCTTAAATTAAAAGGAAAAGTAAAACAATATTGGGTTGCACTTGGATGTGCTCGTCATTTAAAAGCATGGGGCGTTAATTGTGCCATTAAAGAGTTTGATTGGTGGAGTTCGTTTAAGTTTGATGATATCGAAATCACATTTACCCCAACGCGTCATTTTGCTGGAAGAGGAGTTGCTGATCGTAATAAATCGCTTTGGGGAGGTTGGGTTTTAAAGACCAGCAATGAAAACATTTACTTTAGCGGAGACAGCGGTTACGGGGATCATTTTAAAGTGGTAGGGGAGAAATTAGGTCCGTTTGACTTTGGATTTATGGAGTGCGGACAATACAATAAACTATGGCATTCTATTCATATGTTTCCAAGTGAAAGTGTTCAGGCTGGAATTGATGCTGGGGTTAACAAAATGATGCCGGTTCACTGGGGAGGTTTTGCTTTGGCTTTACATCATTGGAAAACTCCGGTTGATGAGTTTGTTAAAGCGGCAATTACTAAAGATGTCCGTTATTTAACGCCCGAATTGGGGGAGTTGGTAAATGTGAATGAAAATAATAGCTCAGACTGGTGGAGCAGGTATAATTAAAACAGTAGTTTAAATTTTCAAAAAAGTAACGGACTTCTAAATTGCAATTATTTAATGCTTTGGTATTCGAAAATCGTAATAGAAAACTTAATGTTTAGTTGTCCTTTAATTATATTAAAATTCATCTTCTAAATCTGGTACTAGTTTATGAACTGCAG
Organism: uncultured Flavobacteriales bacterium; assembly: GCA_905182585.1. GTDB lineage: Bacteria > Bacteroidota > Bacteroidia > Flavobacteriales_C. Next base: position 66,465 of record CAJJCC010000014.1, on the reverse strand, counting down.
TTTTATCATTCGATTCTAATTCCTTAATGAGTAGAAGGGTTTATAGGATTAACTGAAAAGGGTTTAAAAGCATAAAAAAGGGCGGATTCAGTAATGAATCCGCCCTTTTTTATGCTTTTAAATATTACTTTACAACTTGAACTTTTTCTCCAAGAAGGGCATTCCCTGATTTTATTTTTACAAAGTAAACTCCGGTTGCTAAATCAGTAGTGTTAAAAGTTAATTTAGTTCCAGATTTGTTTGTACTAATAAAAGTTTGTATTTCAACAATCCTTCCTCTTGTATCAATTAAATGAGCTTCACCCATTCCGCTAAATTTTGCTTGTATTTCAATTTGATCATTTGAATTTTGGAAAGCAATAAAACCTTTTTGTTTTTGAGATTCATCAAAAGAGAAATACTTAATATTTGAATAATGCGCAGTTCTATCAAAATCAACTTGTTTTAATCGATAATATAAAGAACCTTCTTGAGCACCATTATCAATAAAGCTATAGTTATTTGTTTCTATTGAATTTCCAGCTCCTTGAGAAATACCAATTTTGAACCAATTTACTCCATCATAAGATGATTCGATTTCGAAGTGACTATTGTTGATTTCTGATCCTGTTGACCATTCTAATAAAACACCTTGCTCATGTAGGCTAGCGCTGAATGAAATTAATTCTACAGGTAAAAGTAATGTTGATGTTGGTCTACAAGTTGCACCCCATAAGTGTATTTGATTTTGATCATCTAAGTTAATAAATTGACTTTGGTCATTTTCATCGCACGTACCGCAATAACTAATCATTTGTTTCACATCAACATCATCAATTGTTCCTGAAATTTTATCACCTTGGTATGCTCCAGATCCGTTTATTGTTTCATTACAACCTTCGTAAACAATTTGTCCATTAAACCCTGGTCCATTTTCTGAAGTTTGAACATTCATGGAGCCTGAGATTGTAAGTGTGGCTCCATTACATACTTTTAACATCCCTCTTACTACGTTTCCTGAGTAAGTGCGATCTTCGGTAATACATAGAGTGTCACCTACTCCTATTGTTGAATAGGTAGTGTTCAATGCAGCTACTGAAGGATTATATAATCCAGGTGTAGTTACATCACATGCTAAATTACAGTCGGAAACGCAGTCAGCAGACGCTCTTGTTGTAAAAGTTGCTTGAGTTCCATAAGTAGTTCCTTCACTGTTTGTTGCATATGTTCTAACATAGTAATCAGTTTCAGGAGTTAAATTTTCCATTAAACCTTCAAATTCATCACCAATGGTGTTACCTGCGTCTAATAATACTAGATCATCTTCAAGAGTAGGATTACCTGAAGTTCCATAAACAAATCCTCTTGCTGTAATAATAGCACCTCCATTAGTAGAAATATATCCAACTCCAAATGATGTAGTACAATAATTTGCTCTAACCAGGGTTGCTTCAACACTTGGCTTGAGTAAACCTGTACAAGGGTCACTTATTTCAACCCAGTATGCCGATCCAATTTGAGAGCCAGGAGCTCTAAAATTTTGACCTGTTGATCCTAATTGCCAATCTTTGTCATCATAACTACAAATGTCACCTGCTACCCAAGTACAAGAAGGGTAACAAGGTGTCCATTCAGGATAAGAACAATCTAAGGTGTTTTGTGCATTTACTTTTTTTGAAAAAGAAAGTAATAAACCCAGAAACAGAACTGTAATGTAATTTTTTAAAATACTCATATAGTAATTACTTAATATCTTATTCACTAATTATCAATAACAATAGTAGAGTTATTAGGCTGTTAAGGCTTCGTTCTACAAGGAATGCCATTTCAAATCTTAAACTATAGTTAAGACAAGTATTCTTAACGTTTGCAAATGTATGTGTAAAAAGCATACAGCGCAATGATTTAAAGGAATAAAATTTATTTTTTTAACAGTTAATTTTTATTATTATTCAGTAAATCATATGGGGTTTCAACTTTGAAAAAATGTTTTGTCACATTAAACCAATTATCTTTTTGGTTGTGATTTATTAGATTTTAAGTTTTAATCCACCATATACTTTACGTCCGAATACCGGACCCCATACTAAACTTGCATCGAAATTTTCGCTAAACGGGTTCGAACTATCAATAATAGCGTTGGGTTGCTGGTAGTTAAATAAGTTTTCTGCTCCGATATAAAATTCCCATTTTTTATTAGGCTTGAATTTCAGTTGTGAATTGGCTAACCAATAGGCATCTGATAACGCTCCAACTTGTAGGTTGTTTGGGTGTTCATTTAAACTTGGTAATCGGCTCTTTCCATTCCAATTGACTGTTAAATCCCAATTCCATTTTTTATGCAATTTAACGTCTGCATTTATAAAAGCTCTATGGGAAGGGGTTAATGGATTTTTTTGGAAGTTTGTTCCGTTAAATTTAGTTTGAACGTCATAGTATCTATAGGCAACTGTTGTATTTAAATACTTAGTAGGTTCGGCTTTAAATTGACTCATAAAGCTATTGGCGTAACTCGCGTTTTTGATGTTGTAAAAATTAACTTCATGCGAATTATTGTCCAAATTGGTGATGAGTTTATTTAAAAAGTCTGTTCGATAAAAATCAAAACTTACAGAATAGGGCTTTTCTTTCATCTTAAACTTCTTGGTGTAGTTTAATCCGTAATTCCATGCCTTTTCTTGTTGTAGATTGGCGTCGAGGATAATATTCCTAGAACTTGCAAATACTCCTAAGTTTTCTAAGAAAGGATTTGGGTTTTTAGTTCCAAGCCCTCCTGAGAAACGAACGACACTGTTTTCTGATATTTCCCATCTAACATGTACTCTTGGGGTTAAAATAAGACCCCAAACTGTACTATAATCTATTCTTCCACCTGTTACCAACGAAAACTTGTTGCTTGGTTTAAAGGTGTACTCGGCAAATGCACCAATTACATTCTCATCCCATCCATAATTTAACGCATCAAAACTGTTGTGAATAGAGTTGTATACATAATTAACCCCTGTTTTAATGGTGTGATTGGAGTTGCTGATAATATCAGCGTATATCCAATTTGCATAAAACTTTTGTTCGACTGCTGATAGTGTTGAGTTCCCAAAAGCAAAATCCTTTTTATCGCTAAAAGTATGTAATTGTAAACCTGTACTTCTCCCTGGTGAATTAAAAACGTAGCCTAGCTTGGTCCAAGCTTCTGCTTTTTGTTGTTTATTGGTGAAAAGATATCGGGAATGTATGTTCGGCATTTGACCACTTTCTTTATCCAAGTAGTCGAATTTCACACTTCCTTTAAAAGTCCAATTTGAACTATCGGATTGGCACTCCCAAATGTTCATTAAAACTATTTTTTCTCCTACTTGATTGTCCATGAATTCATCGTTGTTATTATCCATAGAAATTGATCCTGCATCTGCCTGAACAAATAAGCCTGAATTAATAGTTTCGGTTACTTTGAAATTGTTAATGGCATTAAGCTCAACCTTCGCGGCTGAATTACCATAAACGTTGAGAAATAGCTTTTCTTCATTATTTAGGTTTTTATATTCCGTATTAATTTGACCAGCGATTGAATTGTACCCGTTTACAACAGAACCCGTTCCTTTTACCAATTGAATAGATTCTAACCATTGCCCTGGAATGAACTCAATACCTGTTAAAGCTGAATTACCCGTAATTGTAGGGATGTTTCCAGTGGAAATAAGGGAGTATGGTCCCGCTAGTCCAAGGAGTTGAATTTGTTTAGTCCCTGTAATAGCATCTGTAAAAGACACATCAACTGTAGGGTTGGTTTCAAAGCTTTCGGATAAATTACAGCAAGCTGCTTTACCCAATTCTTTTTGACTTAATTCCTCCACTTTTATAGTGGTATGCATGTTAATATTGGTAGAGGGTTTTTCGATTTTTATTTTAACAACATCAATACTGTTATTATTGTCTTCCTCTAGGTTAACTACTATTTGAGACTCGTTTGTTATTTCAAACTTTCGTGTTGTAAATCCAGTGTAATCAATAACAAGAATGTTTACGACCGTATCTTTTATAATATTGAACTCACCAGATAAGTCTGTAATAACAGCATCATTAGTGCCTTCCCAATATACTATTGCTCCAACTAAAGGTTCGCCAGATTTAAAATTTAAGATTTCCCCACTTAATAAAAGGGTTTGTGCTTGCAGCATATTTGCTATAAGTACAAAAATCACAAGAAGTAACCTCATGATTATTCTAGTTCAATTGGATTGCAAGCTCCTTTTACTTTACAACAATTAGGAAGAGCTTTGTAGCCAATCTCCGTTGCAGCCACTTTATCGGTTTTATAACCCATTTCTGAAATGGCCTTGTGAATTGAATCCAGATTCGTTTTTGTTGTTTTGTATTTTACTGTAATAATTTTAGATTCAACATTCCATTTTGCAAATGAAACACCATTAATAGATTTTGCAGCCTTTTCGATTCGCTGTTTACACATTTCACAATTTCCATTTACTTTAAAAGTACTTGTTTCAACTGTAGTTTGCGCTTTGGAATTGAGTGACCCTAATAGAATTAATAAGCTTAAAAATAGATTTTTCATGATTGTTTGTTTTTAATGGATAATGTGATGCTTTTAGATAAATCAAGAGCATTAGCCATAAAAACAAAATTGAGAATTTAGTATATATAACTTTTCCCTAGGAGGGGAAGAGTTACTGCAATATAAGCTGAACTCATGTTGCTTAAAAGTGATAAATTCTTGTGGTATTTGAGAATTGAAAAGTGAAGTAAAGAAAAGAGTTGGGGATTCAATTTTAAACTCTTGGTTAATTTGATCTTGTTCACCTTCGATTGTTACATGAACATCTTCACATCCATTGCATGGTTTTTTTTCTATACCTCCACAATGCTTATCATTATGTGAGAATGAAACATCCATGATTTCATCATGGCAAAAGTGAATGGCAAGATGAACGTTTAAGCTTAAAAGCAAAAACGAAGTACCCAACAGTATGCCAAATAGCTTTTTCATGATGAGAGTAAATATAAATAAAATGAAATTAACTGTCAATCACGTCTCAGTTAAAAAAACATAAAAAAAGCCTTGAGTGTACAAGGCTTTTAATGGTGATAATTCGTTTAAAATATTATTGAATGTATTTAACTACGTATTTAACCGTTGGAGGATTGATTATTGTGTCGTTTAATCCTGTTTCGGAATCTGTTTGAATCGAAAAGTCTTCATCTGGGAAATGATAATCTAAAGTAAAGATCGTAACAGAATTATCTTTAGTGTCGACCTTATTCCAAACAAGCGTATAGTCAGTATTTGTTACCGAATTTCCGTATTTTCCCGAAAGGTACGTTCTTAATTCAAAATATAATGAATCAACTAAAACTGCGTTTTCTGATTTATCTAAACCGCCTGGAATTACTTCTGTTACAACTTTGTCAATAACATTTCCTTCGGTAAAGTGGTATTCTATATCCGCCCAATAATCAATAGTAAGATCAGGTGTGTAGTTCGTGTAAAAATTTGTTTTATCAGCGAAGTCCTCTTCTTTTTCATATACGGCGTTTAACGGATTACCGGCTTGAAGTCCTCTGATGTGACTTTTATCGTTTTGAATAAGGTTTTGTAATTGTAAACTACAATCCTTTAAATCAACAGCTGGAGGTAACTCAGGACAAACAGTCTCTTCACATTTTGGACTACATCCAACGAACAAGGCTGAAACACTAATACCAACAAATAATTGCTTAATCATACTTCCTATTCTTAAATAATACCTTTTGTATGTAAATTAGGTTAAAATGTTTCAAAAATATATTTTTATTTAATTTTTAATCGAAGAACAAACTTAGCTTCTCTTAAATCCTAAACATACTTAATTGAAATTCAACCTCTTTTTTGTGTGAAATTAATGAGATTACACACAAAAGAAATGCTTTATTTAATGATTTTTAAGTTGTCGTTAATCTTCTGAGGGAGTTTTATTCGAATTTATTCCTCTGTAAATTTAACTGCTTTTAAGATGGCTTCTAAGCTGATTGATTTCATAACTAACCTTAGGTCTTCTACTACAGATTAGTTTCATTGTTTAATGAAAGCGATTGGCGGTCTTTTTAAATTTATTTCAACTTACCTAAGCCATTTGTTTAGGCTAATGACCAATTTTTCATCCGTCTTTTTTTCCAGTTTATTGTCGAATGAGTTTTTATATATTGATTTTTAAAAGAACTTTCCATTAATTTCAGTTGAGGTTTATTTTGTTTTAGGAGGGTTAATATTTTGAAAGCAGAATTTAGAAATAGGCGTTATAATGAGAGATACCTATGTTTTTGGTATTCAAACGATAAATGGAGTTAAATATAAACATGTTTTTATTCCGTAATTTGCACTTTTTGCAATTGTGTAGTATGCAAAGTATCTCTTTTCTCATTTTTTGCAAATATTATTTTTTCTAGTTCGAAAATCAATAATATTTTTCTTGAGTAGCCCATTAGTTTTGAATGGTCAAGGTTTAAGGAAATATTTTACAAGTCAAAAGACTGTAAGGGAAAACTAGTTAATTATAGTTTAAAAAAATTGAAGAAATACAAAATCCCTTTTTACAATCTTGACCTACTATAGGTGACTATTGTACCCCCCTTCTAAGAGGGGGGATTTTTTCGGCTAAAAGATAAAAGGGAAATTATGAAAAACGAAACGTTTTTAAAGACAAAATTAAGTCTTAGAAAGAAAGCGATAGAAGTAACCGAAAAGTTTAATGTGATTTTTGAAGAATTAGGGAATGATTTAGGAACTAATAGTACACTAGATAGTTGGACTATTTCGGAATCTGTCACGCATGTTTATCTAGTTAATCAATACTTAATTAAAAAAATAGAAAAAAAAATAGAGTTTCTGCATGCTGGATTATTAAATAATGAAAACGAATATAAAGAGTCTGACTTCAGCGTTGTAAATACAATGTTGAATATCAGTGTGTTTAAGATTAAGAGTTTGAATGAGTTTTCGACAATATTGAATTATTCTAAGGATGAGTTACATCTTAAAATCATTGGACAGTTTAGAATACTGTTTAATTTGATTACGAAAGTTCCATTGGATTTTGTAAACAATTACTTAACAGATATGAAAGTTATTTCTGGAGTAAGATTAGACGGTTATCAGTTGATTTATTTTGCATTGATACATTCGGAGCATCATTTAAATCAAATTATTACTGAGGTTTCTATTAATGAGTTACTCGCCAAGTCAACCAAAAAATTGAAGCATAAAAACTCAACTAAAAATATTTTGGCGAAAACGTATGGGTTTATTCATTAGTGTTTTATGTTGCACTTGGTAGTTTGATTAGTGGTATGTTTATGATACTGGAGTGTATATTTTATTAAATGGGAATTTTTTATTCAATTTTTAAAAGAGTGGTTTAAGTATTAAAAAAAGATCAATTATTTGTTTAATATTACAAATCATTACGCTATCCCAATTGTCGTAGTACAAAACAATACAAAAGCTAAAAGAACATGGAAACTACTTTGGAAAAAATTGATCTTGCTATTAAGATTGGGGAAAATATTAAGAAAACAAGAAAAGCAAAGGGTTTAAACCAATCTCAACTTGCAAAGGCTTGCGGAATGGATCGTCAGCACATGGAAAAAATAGAAAATGCAAAGGTTAGTGCAAATATTTACACACTCTACGTTATATCTGAAGCATTAAAGGTTAAAATGGCAGAATTAGTTAATGTTTAATGCGCTAAATTAAAATCCCTCAATTATATCAATTCAAGGCTTTTTTATGTTCTGTCTACTCTACATTAGGGCCAATTAATCGAGCTTTAATTTCTCGCAATCGTTTGATCTTGCCGGGTCTCCTTGTTTTAATGCACGTTTTTGTGAAGTATTTGTGAGCTTCAAGAAATTTAATTTGAATAGGATCCCATTGTTTTAAATTTTTAAGTGATTTCATATCAACGAGCTCTTGTGCTAAAGAATCAGAAATTATGTCAAATTCTTCTTTACTCCTTCCTAAATAATCTAAATCAGCATCACATAAAACTTCTTCTAGATGATTTTTAGGATCTTGAGGGATTTTAGTCGCTAAAATCATTCCTTCTACAATTTCAACCTGTGAATCTGTAAAACCATATCGAGGTAACTCTCTGTTGGCTAATTTTGCACCTTCAGATTCATTGTTTTGATATTTATTTAAGAATCCACTATCATGGAATAATGCAGCCACTTTAACCAGCATTAATTCTTCTTCGCTTAAGCCTTCCGATCTTCCAATTCGTTCAGCAGCCTCCATAACGTCAATTGTATGGTGAGGACCGTGATATTTCAACTTGGATACAAATTCGTTTTGTTCTAAAAAATCAATAAAGTAATTTTTCACATTAAGGAAGTTTTGTTGCGTATAAACTTTAAAGTTTAAAAGCTCAAAAAACTTTCTATTTGGCGTTTTCCCTATCTCTTTATCCTTACATAATTCCGCTTTTATTCGAGTTACATAATACATATCAATAGCCCCCTTGTTTTTAACAGGCAATTTCCCTCTGTATTCGCACTCAAAATAATCCTTTATGTATTCGTAGGTTGTTCCGGATATGTTAATAGTACCTGTCTCAGCACTTGTTTCCATACGTGCTGCAGTATTAACAGTATCACCCCAAACATCATACAGGAATTTCCTTTTCCCAACAACCCCTGCAACTAAAGCCCCAGTATGTAACCCAATTCTTAAATGCCATTGAGGCTTCCCTGTTCCATCCCTAATAGCACGTTTTTGCTCCATGTATTTTTGAAACTGAAAAGCAGCTAAAACACAATCTACAGGATTTGTTTGATTTCGTATAGGAACTCCGCCAACACACATATAGGCGTCACCTGAAGTCTTGATTTTCTCAATGTTTAATCTTCCTACAATGTCATCAAACTTAGCAAATGAATCATCTAGTTCTGCAACTAATTCTTTTGGACCTAAGTTTTCAGTAATCTTTGTAAAATTTTTAAAATCGGCAAACATTACAGTTGCCATCTTATAACTTTTTGGGGTAGCTTTTCCTGTTGAAACTAGTTCCTTTGCTGTCTCCCTTGGAAGTACATTCAGTAAAACCTCTTCCTCTTTATTTTTCTCTATTTCTAATTCTCTATTCTTTTCTTCCAGAAACCTCTTTTGATTCTCTACTTCACGCGTTCGATCTCTTACTTTATTCTCTAGTGAATCTCTTTGGATTTTCGCACGATTAACTCTTACGTATATTGAATAAAAAAGAATGGAACTAATTAACACGGATACAATAGTGATAAACCACCATGTGAGGTAAAAAGGAGGTTTTATCACAATGTGAACTCGCTCTTCGCCATAACTCCAAACGCCATCTGGATTGGCCACTTTAAGAATGAAATAGTAATCTCCTTCCTGTAAATTACTGAAATTGTATATATGTTTCCCTTTTGCTATTTCCCAGTCAGTTTGCCAACCTTCTAATTTGGTTTTAAAAACATTTTCTTTAGGGGAAGAAAAATGTAAAGCATCAACACTTATTGAGAAGGAATTTCTGTAGTGTGGGATGACAATGATTTTTTCATTTGTGCTTTGGTCAATCGAATCTAATTCCAGTAAATTTTTTCCTTTATAATTAACGGATGAAATGTAAGCTCTTGGTGGGCTCGTGTTTTTATCTCCTTCATCAGGACGAACAATATTATATCCATTAATTCCACCAAAATAGACGTCGCTATTGTTGTTAGTATAGGAAGCTCCAGAATTGTATTCTAAACTTTGTAATCCATCCGAGGGGTTGAAGTTTTCAAAGGTTTCAGATTTAAGACTGTATTTTGAAAGCCCTCCATTTGTACTTAACCAAAGGGCTTCGTTAGATTTTTCAATACTGTAAATCGTATTATTCGGTAATCCTTCTTTGGTGGAAAAATGAGTAGATTTTTGTTGTTGAATTTGATATTTAACAAGACCTCCACCATATAAGCCTAGCCAAATATTATTCTCAGTACTATTTATGGAAAGACTAAGTAAATGTTCAACTTCTGGAAGTGGTTTACTCTTATAGTTTATCATGTCTAAGTTCTCTGTATTTATCATTTTATAAATTCCAGTAGGATAAGCAGCAAAATAGATTTTACCATTTAAAATGGTGAAATCTCTAACGTTTTTAAGCGGCCAACTTTTTTTGACAATTAAATTATGATCACAAATTGTAAGTCTATTCAAACTACCAATCAGTAAAAAGTTTTTGAAGTGTAAAAGTTTGAAAACAACATCTTGTTTATCATCAACGATGATATTGATTGCTATTGAATCAATATAAAAAAGTGAATCTACCTTTTTTAAAAAAAAGACTCCCTTTCCCGTTGCAATTAGTAATTTGTTTTGATAATTAATTACATCCAAAATAGGGACTGAGAAATCTATCCACTGATACTTTTTTGATGCTTTATTAAAAACCTGAAGTCCATTATCTAATCCACTAAGAAATATAGAATCATTTTCATAAAACGACCAAGTATTATCACTCGAATGAGGTGAGTAATTAGAAGGTTTAACCTGAAGGAATTGTTTCTTAGAAAGATCAATCTTATTTAATCCTTTGTCGGTACCTATCCATATTACGCCGAACTCATCTTTAAAAATACTTCTGATTTTTTGACTCAGTAAATTGTTGGACCTACCGTTTGAATAAACTTGCTGGATTTGTTCCTTTTTATTCGAATTAAAAATAAACAAACCATCATTTTCGGTTCCAAGCCAGTAGTCACCATCTACTTTAATGCAAACGTTTAGTTTAGAAGGGAACTTGTAAGATTCTTGAGATGTGAAATTATTTTCAAATCGAATAAGACTATCTCCTAGCATCACGTTAATCCCTTTTTCGTCTAAAAAAAGAGAGGAAATGTTTTGATTGAAGCTTTTTAAGATATTTAGTGTTTTCTCTTTTAATTCATATAAATAATTTTGAGAGGTAATGAATATCCGATCGTTGAATTGATGAATTAAATTAAATCCTTTTTCGTTGGAAACCGTTGTAATTGAATTTTTGGACTTTGATAAATCGATTTCGTACAACCCTTTATTTGAAATTAAGAGTATTTTATTATCCTTTAAAAGTAATGAGCCTTTAATTTTTCCGATTGATTTGTCACGAAGAGAGAAGGGATAGTTTTTAAATATTTTGGTGACTGGGTCAAAAATTGAAAGGCCAATAGTTGTAGTGAAGCAAATTGAATCTTTATGCCAACTACTTATTTTAATTACATAGTTACTTAGTATACTTTCCGAATTAAATGGATTTGAATAGAAATTCTCAAACTGGTAACCATTAAACTTTGAAACCCCATCTTGGGTAGCAATCCATAAAAAACCCTTTTTGTCTTGGAAAATAGTTTCAATATTACTTTGAGGTAATCCATCTTCAATGGTAAACTGCTCACATTTAAGTAAATCATAATTATTGGCCTGAGAAACGAAGCTTGTCAAGAATATTAATAAGAGTAAAATGTAATTTTTCATCTTTAACAAAGGTGCAGATAGTTGTTTTAAAAACAAAACTGATATATTTAAACCTTACGATGTTTTTAATTTAAAGCGGTCTTAATCAATATAATCAATGATACATAGAATACTTATGACGATTTTGTTTGATTAGATACCCTTTTTTAGGTATTTTAGTGTACAGTTTAGATTTAGTCTAAATAAAAATTAAGCTTATGATACAGGTATCAGAAAATGCAAAAAATCAAGTTCATAAGCTAAAACGCTTAGAGGAGATGGCTCCAGATAGCTTTATTCGAGTGGGTGTTAAAAGTGGAGGATGTTCTGGTTTGTCTTATGATTTAAGTTTCGATTCGGAACTAAAAGATACAGATCAGTTATTTGAAGACAACGAAGTAAAGGTTGTGGTTGAGAAGAAAAGTTTACTGTACTTAGCAGGGACGGTTTTAGAGTATGAAGGAGGATTGAATGGTAAAGGATTTAGTTTTAATAATCCAAACGCGTCAAGAACATGTGGGTGTGGAGAGAGTTTCGCAGTTTAATTAACACGATAAGAATACTACTATGAGTATGTCGGATGAAGATAAGATTATAGAAGAAGCAACAACCGGAGATTATAAGTACGGTTTTGTTACTGATATTGAATCTGATTTAGCTAAAGTGGGTTTGACGGAAGATACCGTTAGATTTATTTCGGCTAAAAAAGATGAACCAGAATGGTTGTTGGACTGGAGGCTTAAAGCCTTTAGAATGTGGGAAAAGATGGAAGAACCAGATTGGGCACACGTATCTTATCCAAAACCAAACTTTCAGGATATTATATACTATGCTGCTCCAAAACCTAAAAAGGAATACGAAAGCTTAGATCAAGTAGATCCCGAAATTTTGAAAACGTTCGAAAAATTAGGTGTTCCAATCAACGAGCAAAAGGCATTATCAGGTGTTGCAGTTGATATTGTAATGGATTCGGTTTCTGTAGCGACTACTTTTAAAGATAAGTTAGGGAAACTAGGAATTATATTTTGTTCGTTTTCTGAAGCGGTTAAGAATCACCCGGAATTAGTAAGAGAATATGTTGGAAGCGTTGTTCCGCAAACGGATAACTTCTACTCGGCATTAAATTCGGCTGTTTTCTCTGACGGTTCATTCTGTTACATTCCAAAAGGGGTTAGGTGCCCGATGGAATTGTCAACTTATTTCAGAATAAATGAAGCAAATACAGGTCAGTTTGAAAGAACGTTGATTATTGCTGATGAAGGCGCATACGTTTCGTATTTAGAAGGTTGTACAGCGCCACAAAGAGATGAAAACCAACTGCACGCAGCGGTTGTTGAAATCGTAGCTAAAAAGGACGCTGAGGTTAAATACTCTACAGTTCAAAACTGGTACCCTGGAGATAAGAAAGGAAGAGGAGGGATTTTTAACTTCGTAACTAAAAGAGGGATTTGCGCTGGTGATAACAGTAAGATTTCTTGGACACAGGTCGAAACAGGTTCTGCAGTTACTTGGAAATATCCATCATGTATTCTTAAAGGTGATAATTCAGTTGGTGAATTTTTCTCTGTTGCGGTTACGAATAACATGCAACAAGCGGATACTGGGACTAAAATGATTCACTTAGGGAAAAACACCAAAAGTACAATCGTTTCAAAAGGTATTTCGGCTGGGAAATCACAAAATTCTTACAGGGGATTAGTGAAAATTGCAAAAGGTGCCGATGGGGCAAGAAACTTTAGTCAGTGTGATTCTCTATTAATAGGTGCTAAGTGTGGAGCTCATACTTTCCCTTATATCGAATGTCAAAATAAATCAGCTAAAGTGGAGCACGAAGCAACAACTTCAAAAATTGGAGAAGATCAGTTGTTTTATTGTAATCAACGAGGAATTAAAACCGACAAAGCAATTGGATTAATTGTAAATGGTTTTTGTAAAAACGTTATGGATAATCTTCCAATGGAGTTCGCTATTGAAGCCAAAAAATTATTGGAAATTAGCTTAGAAGGATCAGTAGGATAAAATAAATTAAGACTTTAAAAGCATTTTAAAATGTTAAAAATAAACGGTTTAAAAGCCGAAATAAACGGTAAGGAAATCTTAAAAGGATTAAACTTAGAAGTAAAACCAGGAGAAGTTCATGCTATTATGGGACCTAACGGTTCTGGTAAAAGTACTTTAGCGTCAGTGTTAGCTGGAAGAGAAGAATATGAAGTAACTGGTGGGGATGTTGATTTTGAGGGTGAAGATCTATTAGATTTATCACCAGAACAAAGAGCTGGAGAAGGTTTGTTTTTAGCATTCCAATACCCAGTTGAAATACCTGGAGTTAGTAACATTAACTTTATTAAAACTGCTGTTAATGAAGTAAGAGAATATAGAGGTTTACCAAATTTGGAAACCAAAGAATTCATGAAATTATTAAAGGAAAAACAACAATTAGTTGAGCTTTCTGGAAAATTAGCAAATCGTTCGGTAAATGAAGGGTTTTCTGGTGGAGAAAAAAAGCGAAATGAAATTTTTCAAATGGCAATGTTAAATCCGAAATTGGGCATCTTAGATGAGACTGATTCAGGATTGGATATTGATGCTTTAAGAATCGTTGCAAATGGGGTCAATGAATTAAAAACGAAAGACAACGCTTTTGTAGTTGTAACACACTACCAAAGATTATTAGACTATATCGTACCTGATTTTGTACACGTATTATACGATGGAAGAATTGTAAAAACAGGAACTAAAGAATTGGCTTTAGAACTAGAAGAAAAAGGTTACGATTGGATTATCGATGAATTTAAAGAAACTGTTTAATATTACAGCGTTATAATGGCAACATTAACAATTTCAGATAAAGAAAGATTCCTAATAAATCAGGAAGGACAAGACTTCAGTCATGAAGCGAAGACTTTCATAAAAATTCGTGAGCTAGCGCTCAAGAATTTAAAGGATTTAGATTTCCCAACGAATAAGTTGGAAGATTGGAAATACACAAACTTGAGGGGCATTTCTAAAATAGAATTCAGACCTCAAAGTGCAATTAATATAATTGCAGCGAAAGTTAAAGCGCATAAAATTCCAAATTTGGATGCCTATACATTGGTATTTGTTAATGGATTTTTCTCAGCTGAATTTTCGGACACCGCTGAGGAGAAGGATGGCAACTTTGTAGTTACTAACTTAAATACAGCTAAAAAGAAGTTTATTAAGTTTGTAGAGCCTTATTTAGGATTTCAAACAAGAGCAAAAGATCAATTTTTTGTAAATCTTAACGCTGCTTTTTCACAAGATGGAGCTTTCGTTTATGTCAAGGCACATCAAAAATTAGATAAGCCAGTTCACATCATTAATTTAGTGGATGGTGATTTAGTTGCAGCTTATCCAAGAAACTTAATCATTGCAGATAAACTAGCCGAAGCTCAGGTTGTTGTTTCTTATGAAACAATCGATACAGCTTCTGCCTTAAGTAATGTTATTAACGAAGTTTTTGTTGCCGAAGGTGCTCATGTTCAAATGGACAAAATTCAAAATGAAAATGGGAATACGTACCATATTGGTGCGGATTATGCTGTGCAGCATAAGGATTCAACATTTACAATAAATACAATCCCCGCAAACGGAAAGCTTATTCGAAATAATTTGAGTATTCTTTTAGATGGAACAGGTTGTACAGCTAACTTAAATGGCGCAATTTGTTTGAATGGTGATATTCATGTTGATAATCAAACTTATGTTGATCATGCGCAACCAAACTGTGATTCTAACGAGTTGTATAAGGCTGTTGTAAACGATCAAGCGGCAAGTATTTTTAATGGGAAAATTTATGTGAATAAAATCGCCCAGCAAACAAATGCTTTTCAAAGCAATGCAAATATTTTGATGAGTGATGATGCTAAGGCAAATTCAAAACCTCAGTTAGAAATATATGCTGATGACGTAAAATGTAGTCATGGTTGTACTATTGGACAGTTTGACGATGAAGCATTGTTTTATTTAAGAACAAGAGGAATCAAAGAATCTACAGCAAAAAAGGTTTTATTAGAAGCTTTTATTGGAGAGGTTTTAGACAATATAAAAATTGAAGCTGTTCGTGATTATGCTAGTGCATTAATTGCAAAGAATTTTAATTCAAAAAACTAATTAGTTTAACGGATGTCAGCGACCAAAAATATTTTAGATACGCACAAAGATTTTCCAACTTTGAAAAGGATGATTAATGGGAAGCCTTTGGTGTATTTTGATAATGGAGCAACTGCTCAAAAACCTCAATTGGTAATTGATCGAATAAACGATTATTATCAAAATGAAAACGCTAACATACATAGAGGTGTTCATACTTTAAGTCAGGATGCTACTTCTGCTTATGAAGAGGCACGTCGTAAAATTCAAGTGTTGATTAATGCACCCCTTGAAGAGGAGGTGATTTTCACAAAAGGAACTACCGATGGAATTAATTTAATTGCCAACGGATTTTCGAGAGGTTTTTTAAATTCAGGTGATGAGGTTATTATTTCTGAAATGGAACATCATAGCAATATTGTTCCTTGGCAAATGGCCTGTGAGTACACTGGAGCAACTTTAAAAGTTGCTCCAATGAATGATGAAGGGGAATTAATTTTTGAAGCGTTTGAAGCATTGCTTTCAGCTAAAACAAAGTTAGTTGCTATTACCCATGTATCAAATACACTAGGGACAATTAATCCAGCTAAGGATATTGTTAGAGTGGCACACGCTAAAGGAATACCTGTTTTATTTGATGGCGCTCAAAGTGTTCAGCACATGGCAATAGATGTTCAGGATTTAGACTGTGAATTTTATGTTTTTGGCGGACATAAAATGTTTGGACCCACTGGTATTGGAGTTTTATACGGAAAAAAAGAATGGTTAGATAAACTTCCTCCTTACCAAGGTGGAGGGGATATGATAAAGACGGTTTCGTTTGAAAAAACAACCTATAATGATTTACCGTATAAGTTCGAAGCAGGAACGCCTAATATTGCTGGAGGAATTGGTTTAGGGGCTGCTGTAGATTATTTAAATACAATCGACTGGAATGAAGTTCATACTCATGAACAGGGATTGTTAAAGTATGCTACAGAACAAATTCTTCAAATAGAAGGAATTAAAATTATTGGTACAGCTAAAAATAAGGCAGGAGTTTTAAGCTTTGTGCACGATAAAGCACACCATTACGATATAGGAACTATCCTGGATCAATTAGGAATTGCTATTCGAACGGGGCATCATTGTACCGAACCTTTAATGCATCGATGTAAGATTACTGGAACAGCCAGAGCATCATTTGCGTTTTATAACACAAAAGAAGAAATTGATGTTTTTATAGCGGCTTTAAAACGTGCTTTAAAGATGTTATTATAAGTATAGTATGAGCATACAAGAAGTATCCGGGGAGCTAATCGAAGACTTTGAATTATTTGAAGATTGGGCCGATAAATATGAGTATATCATTTCTTTAGGAAAAGATTTACAATCTATGAATGCCTCTGATAAAACGGACGAAAACATCGTAAAAGGATGCCAAAGCCAAGTTTGGTTAACTGCTCGTAATGAAGATGGTATTGTGTTTTTTGATGCAGATAGTGATGCTATAATTACGAAAGGAATTATAGCTCTTTTAGTAAAAGTATTTAATGGTCAATCAGCAAAAGACATTTTAAATAATGATCTAACATTTATAGATCAGATAGGATTAAAGGAACATTTATCACCAAACAGAAGTAACGGTTTGGTGGCGATGGTTCAAAAAATGAAAATATACGCACTTGCTTTTAGTAAATAAACATAAAGATGGATTATCAGGAAAAAAAAGACTTAGAGGAACAAATTGTAATTGTAATTAAAACAATTTATGACCCTGAAATACCCGTAGATATTTATGAATTAGGATTAATCTATCATATTAAAATAGATGACGATATAAATGTAAATATCGACATGACATTGACTTCTCCAAATTGTCCTGCGGCTGAGTCACTACCTGCTGAAGTTGAACAAAAAGTGGGTGGGATAGAAGTTGTAAAAAGTTGTAATATTGATATCGTGTTTGAACCGACTTGGGAGCGTCACATGATGAGTGAAGAAGCTCAGATTGAGTTGGGAATGATTTAAACGAATATCCAGAATAGAAAATGATTGAGAATAAAGTTGAAAAAAGTGGATTAATAACGATAGACCTTGTAGATTTAATTCCAAAGGGTGAACAATTTGTTATTGACCTAAAAGACTTTATGTTCCAAGGTCTTATTCTTCGTGAAAAAGATTTTAGGGCTCAATTAAAAGCAACCGACTGGAGTGTTTATCAAGATGGATTTGTAGCGATAACAAATTCTTCAGAAGGTTTAATTCCGTTATGGGCTTATATGCTGATTTCATCTGCTTTAGAGCCTTACGCATCTTTGGTAATTCGAGGTAACAAAGCTCATTTAAAGGGGGCTTTATTGCGGAGAGTAATTGAAGATATTGATGCTTCGGAATATGAAGGTAAAATGGTGATTATAAAGGGATGCGGTAAAGAGTCAATCCCTGAAAGTTCTTATATCATTATCACCAAAAAATTACAACCTGTTGTGAAAAGTCTGATGTTCGGTGAGGCTTGTTCTACGGTACCAATTTTCAAAAAGTAATTTAAATTTAAAGTTTAATTGAATTTATTATAAAAAAAACTTAAATTTAAATGTAAAATTTTAAATTTAAGTGAATGATTTGCAATATACTTTTTAGGAAGTAGGAGAAAATGTAAAAAATTAAGTTATACAGACTATGAAAGATGTTTACAAGATATTAGTTCCTACCGATTTCACTTCGGTTGCTGAGACTGCCTTAGCTCATGCTGTCAAGATTGCCAAAATCATGGATGGTGAAATTGTTTTACTTCATGTTGTAGATCGAGATACTAAGACGGACGAGGCAAGAGCTAAGCTTGATCCGATGGCTGAGGAAGTTTCTAAAAACGAAAATATTCCTACAGTTGGTAAAGTAGTTACAGGTAATATTTTTGATGATATAGATAAAGTAGCAGATTACGAAGGGGCCCGTTTAATTATTATGGGAACTCATGGTAGAAAAGGTATCCAGCATATTACTGGATCTTATGCTATGAAGGTTATTACAAACTCAAAAATTCCTTTTATTGTTGTTCAGGATCGAGTTGTTTTTGAAGGATACAAGAATATTGTTTTTCCTATTGACTTTAAAGCTGAAACAAAAAGCAAAATTTCTGTTACAGCAAGTATGGCTAATAAATTAGGAGCGAAGGTTCATATTTTTGCTGACTACGAAGATGATAAATTTGACAAGCAAAAAATTGACAATAATGTAGCTTATACCAAAAAGTTCTTCTCTACACATGGTATTGATTATGTTGTTGAGCATGCTGACGGACCTGGAGATTTCGTAAAACAAATTATTAGATACTCTGCAAGCATCAATGCCGACTTCATTGCTATATTAAATTTAAATTATCGAAGTATTAACGCTTTCCTTAAAAATTCAGAGGAAGCCTTAATTTCGAATGAAGCGCAAATTCCTGTTTTAATGGTGAATCCATCTTCTGAATATATTTCGAAATCACCACTATTCGGTGATTACCAAACTTTTTAATAATTATTAAATCATAAAAAAAGGCTACCAATCGGTAGCCTTTTTTTATTTTTGGCTATCTAAGACGAAAATAATGAGAAAAATATTCCTTTTGCCTTTAATAACAATCCTTTTTTCCTGTGGTGGAAATGAAGGTGATGAGATGTCTCAGGTAGAGATTGATTCAGCAATGGCTGTTGCGAACTATAATCCTATTATTTTAGAACGTAACGGAATTAAATTAGTTGAATTCACTGATTTCCCTCCATTCTCGGATGTTTCCACTGAAATTACCACACAAAATCAATCCTTTAAAATGGGGATAAATAAAATTGAATTCAAAACTGAGTTTCTTAATTTAGGACAGAAAACTGTTGAAGAGAAAATACATAACTCAAGGTTAAATGAAGCAGGGCAATATCTTGGAGTCTTGGAGCCCAATGGAGCACTGTCTAAGGTTATTCAAAAAGGATTTGAAGTTGATGTGAACGTTGGTGATAATTACTACTTCTGTTACCTTTCTCGATCTTATAACTTAAGTCTTAAAAATTCACATTCTTCATTTTTGTTCAAAATTAATGCAGATCCAAGTGGCTGTTATTCTGAAACAAATTTATCAGATACTGTAGTTGCTTTATTGCAGCCAAGAGGTAGCTATTCTTCGAATTTACAAGAGAAAATTTTATTTGATTTTTATTTAAAAAATGTAAAAATCGGATCAAATGGAAACTACCTTTTAGTAAATATTGATAACACTGAATTTAAGTTAACCAAGTGGGCTTCTTTTTGGATTAAAGGGTTAAAAACTGGAAAGCATACTATTAAAATTGATTTAAAGGATAAAGAGGGTAAAAGTATCAAGAACTTAATGGCAAAACAATTGACGCAAACAATTGATCTTGAGGAAGTAGTGCTCTTTGGTGAGTGAACAAACTAATGTTATCATAAATATCATTTTTTAAGTCCTTTTGCTTATTTTTATCATAGGTGAATTAATGCCTTTCTAAAGATAGAAGTATGGGATGTTCTGGATGTAGTACAGGAAGAGGTTCCAATAATTTACCTGGTGGATGTAAAAGCAATGGCGGATGTGAAAGCGGAGGTTGTAACCAACTAAATGTTTTCGATTGGCTTTCAAATATGGATAATCCAAGTTCGGTAGATTTGCCGAAATTGGTAGAAGTTCGTTTTAAAAACGGACGAAAAGGATACTTCAATAACGTTGATAATTTAAGTTTAAATGTCGCCGATGTTGTAGCTGTTGAATCATCACCAGGACATGATATTGGTACAGTTTCATTAGTAGGCGAATTAGTTCGTTTACAAGTTTCAAAAAAATCAATTAAGGACGCAGATATATTAAAAATATACAGAAAGCCACGTCAAAATGATATTGACAAATGGCAAGAAGCTATGCGTTTAGAAAAACCAACAATGACTCAAGCAAGAAAGTTTGCTATTGAGTATGGCTTGGATATGAAAATTTGTGATGTTGAATATCAAGGAGATAAAGCGAAATGTACGTTTTATTACACAGCTGAACAAAGAGTTGATTTTAGAGAATTAATTAAAATTTATGCAACCACTTTCAAAGTTCGAATTGAGATGCGCCAAATTGGAGCTCGTCAAGAAGCGTCCAAATTAGGCGGAGTTGGAGCTTGTGGAAGAGAGCTTTGTTGTAGTTCTTGGATGACCGATTTTAGATCTGTAACAACAAGTGCGGCGAGATATCAGCAACTGTCATTAAACCCTCAGAAACTTGCAGGACAATGCGGGAAATTAAAATGTTGTTTAAATTTTGAATTAGATAGCTATTTAGATGCTGTGATGGATTTTCCTGAAACATCAATTAACTTGAAATCTGAATCAGAAGAATATTTTCACTTCAAAACTGATATTTTCAAACGATTATATTGGTACATCTGTAGAACAGATAGAATGAAATTTATTGCTGTTGACATTGACCGAGTTAAGGAAGTAATGGCAATGAATAAGAGAGATGAGTTCCCTGAGGAAATCATTGAAATCATTGAAGAAGAAGAAGGTATTGAGAAGGAGCTTGATTATTTAAATGTTGTTGGACAGGATGATTTGACAAGATTCGATAATAAAAAGAAGAAGAAGTCAGGAAAACCATCAAACAAACGTAATATTAACAGAAAACCAAATAAGGAAATTGTTGCAGTAGAGGGAAATAAACCTAACCCAAATCAAAATAGAAAGCCAAATCCTAACCAAAAAACCACAAATAAGTCTAAAACCCCTAAACCGAATAATAATCTTAATGCAAAAAAGGAAGATGGGGATAAGCCTAGGAAGAAACCGAATAGCAGACCTAAAAGGCCTCTTAGAAAGAGTACGAATGACGTTGTAAAACCGGAGAGTAATTCAAATAAATCATCAGACAACCCTAAAAAGGAGGACTAATGAAGCAATGCTTTTTTTTCATACTAATAGGAGTTATTTCGCTAACAAGTTGTGATAACACTATGATTTATGGTGAAGATGTAGATATTAAAGATCATGTTTGGCACAAAGATTCTATTTTGAGTTTTGAGTCAGACTCTTTACTTGATCTTCCTGAAGTATTAAAAATTGGGGTTACTGTTCGAAATACGGTTGATTATAAGTATCGAAATTTATGGCTTTTTGTTGAGATTAAATTACCCAACAAGGAAACACCTATAAGAGATACATTAAATCATGCTTTAATGACAGCTGAAGGTTTTTGGAATGAAAACGTTGATGGATCAAACATAAAGGAGTCTGTGAAATATTATAAATACGCAATCCAAAACCCTCCTAAGGGGAGGTATAGTGTTAAAATTCAGCATGGTATGCGTGATGAGTTTCTAGGTGAAATTGTTTCTATCGGAACTCGTATTGAAAAACACGAAAACTAATGATCGAAGAAGCTCAACAAAAACTTAAACCATCTTATAAAAAGTTTGTAATTACTTTTTGGGTGCTTTTTA
Source organism: uncultured Flavobacteriales bacterium (assembly GCA_905182585.1). Taxonomy (GTDB): domain Bacteria; phylum Bacteroidota; class Bacteroidia; order Flavobacteriales_C. The sequence continues at coordinate 44,433 of CAJJCC010000014.1, read as the reverse complement.
CTTTAGGTTTTGGAATCGTTTACTATATATTCAACGGAATTGCTAACGACAACTTGATGGGTAAATTACCTTCGTTTGAGCAATTAGAAAACCCTAGTACATCGCTGGCAACTCAACTTTTATCTTCCGACGGAAAACAACTAGGTACAATTTTCAAAGAAAACCGATCTCTGGCTCAGTATTCAGAATTATCTCACCATTTAATAGATGCTTTGGTCGCTACCGAAGACGAACGTTTTTTTGATCATAGTGGAATTGATGGAAAATCATTAGCGAGAGCTATCATAAAAGGGGGTAAATCTGGTGGTGGTTCTACCATTACACAACAGTTAGCAAAAATGCTATTTACAGAGCAGGTGGTTAAAAATAAGGTTGAGCGTGCTAAGCAAAAACTAAAAGAGTGGGTTGTTGCGGTTCAATTAGAAAAGCAATACACTAAGGAAGAAATTGTCACGATGTATTTTAACACGTTGGACTTTGTAAATAACGCAGCTGGGGTTAAATCGGCTTCTAATGTTTATTTCAATACACAGCCTGAAGATTTAAAAATCGAAGAAGCAGCGATGTTTGTCGGAATGGCAAAAAATCCAGCATTATTTAATCCTATGAGAAGACCCGATACGACTCTTTTTAGACGAAATGTGGTGTTTTTCCAAATGCTTAAAAATGAAAAAATCACAAAAGTAGAATATGATAGTTTAAGATTATTACCACTTGGTTTAGAGTTTACAAGAGCTTCTCACAGAAGCGGCGTAGCTACTTATTTCAGAGAAGAAGTACGAAAGAAATTAAAGAAGATTTTCAAGACCTTAAGAAAACCCGATGGCCAGAAATACAGTATTTACCAGGATGGATTAAAAATTTACACTAGTATTAATTACGATATGCAAAAGTATGCTGAAAATGCTGTTAAAACTCATTTAGGTAAAGAATTACAACCTGCATTTTTTAAGCATTGGAAATCTAAATCAAGAGGATTAAAAAAGTACGCTCCGTTTTATTTTGAAGATTACACAGCTGCTGAAAAAGCGAAGGCTGTTGAAGGTTTAATTAAAAGAGGAATCAGAACATCTAGTAGGTATAAAAAAGGATTAGGTGCAAGACCAGCTCTTAAAAAAGTTACTTACGCCTATAACCGCGCTTCTTATAAAAATCAACGCTGGGTAAAAAAAGTTAAAGTTTTTGATGATAAACGATATTTGGTTCAGCAAGAATTGAATCGTTTAAACAAAGACACGACGAATGCTAGATCAATTTTAAGGGAAAAAGATCGAGTTAGGGATGAAATCGAAGTTTTTCAAGACAGTATTAACTCTAATAAAAAGAATATTAAATCTTTTAAAGGTGAACTTTCCGAAAAGAGATCTGCCTATTTAAAACTATGGGAACCATTTGATCGTATAATGATGGCCAAGTTTGATGATAAAATCAGAATGAAAGTTTTCACTTGGGACGGAGAACGAGATACTTTAATGAGCCCTAGGGATTCTGTTATTCATCATAAATGGTATTTACGATCAGGTTTATTATCTATTGATCCTCATACGGGTTTTATCCGTGCTTGGGTAGGAGGAATAAACTATAAATATTTCCAGTACGATCACGTAAGAGCAACTCGTCAGGTTGGATCAACATTTAAACCATTTGTTTACGCAACTGCTATTGAAAACGGAGTAACCCCTTGTGAGGAATACCTAAATGAAGAAGTGACATTTCCAGCAGGGTTATATGGATTAGAAGAGCCTTGGAAACCTAAAAATGCAGGAGGTGAATCAAATTTAGACGGGCAATCTTTAACGTTAAAAATGGCGTTGGCTAATTCAGTGAACTCTATTACGGCTCGAATCATGAAGAATTTCGGGCCTGAAGCAGTAATTAATGTTGCTCGAAGATGTGGGATCTCAACTCCCATCGACCCTGTCCCTTCAATTTGTTTAGGCACACCTGATGTATCACTTTACGACATGGTATCTGCTTATTGTGTTTTTGTAAATAAAGGGATTAGAATAGAACCTCAGTTTATAACTAGAATCGAAGATAAAAACGGATCTGTAATTTGGCGACCAGTTCCAGAAAGGCGTGAAGCAATGACGGAAGAAAATGCTTACCGAATGATCGAGTTATTAAGTGGTGTTGCTGCTTATGGGCCAAAAGTAGGGGGGAAAGCAACTTATGGGACAGGAGTTCGGTTAAGATCTCCCAATCGTCCATATGCTAATATTCCATACTCTGTTAAAATATCAGGAAAAACAGGAACTACTCAAATGCAAAGTGACGGATGGTTTATGGGTATGACTCCCGATTTAGTTACAGGAGTTTGGACAGGTTGTGAAGACCGAGCAGCTCATTTCCTTTCATTAAGATTAGGAATGGGTACTAATATGGCGCTACCTATTTGGGGATATTATATGAATAGTATTTACAAAAACCCAAAACTAAAAATATCCCAAGGAGAATTCATCAAGCCCGAATCGTTGAAAAACGAAGAATTCGATTGTGCTAAACGTAAGGCTAACTTCCAAAACACATCACAGAATGTGGATTTCGACCAGTTTTAGTGTTATCTGCTAAACATGCGCAGTTGTACTTTGTTCGATTTTTCAGCAGTTTAAATACGTAAGCTTATAAGTGTTGTTTTAATACTCGAAGTTAATCGTTATTTAGGCTTCCTTTTCTAAAAGAATTTCTTTCGCCATTTTCATCGGTACAGAGATGTACTTTTTTTCTATGTAAGCGAGCATTTTATCAAGAACTTCTTTGTTTTCAACAGTCATAGCATCCATTTCTTTTATGAAAACTTCGTTCATTGCCAATTCTTTGATTTCCTTAATTTTTTGAGGAACGGCCTGCATTGCTAATTCAACTTTACGCTCTTTAAACGCCAATTTAAACGCAATGATTTGTTCTTCAATTAATGCTTGACAAGCAGTAAGTTCTTCTTCTCTCTTTTTAAGATTCGATTCGGAAACTTCTTTTAAAGCTTTAATCTCAATGTAATTAACGTTGTTTTTTTCGACTACTTCTGGATGAATGTCGTAAGGTATAGCAATATCAATAATTGTTTTTTTATTCGTTTCTTTTCCTAATAAATTTTTGTAAATTTCCGGAGTAACAATATGATCTTCACTTCCAGTACAGGTTACAAGTAAATCAAATCCTTCGTTAAAAGTTGAAAGTTGATCCAAACTTAAAGCTCTTCCACCAATGTGATTGGTTAAAAATTCTGCTTTTGATAATGTTCTGTTAAAAAGTGTGAGATTTTTTAATCCATGTTTACTTAAGAATCTGCACATGTTTGTGTTTGTTTCTCCAGCTCCAATAACTAAAATTCGCGAATTGTCTTTAATTCCAACTTCTCTTAGCTTTCGATAAGCTAATGAAACGATGGAAATAGGATTTCTTGCAATGTTGGTTTTGGTGTAAATTTCTTTAGCTGATTCGATTGTTTTGTTAATTAGTAATCGAATAATTGGTCCAGTGAGTTCAAGTTTGGAACATTCATCAAATGATTTCCGCACTTGAGTTATGATCTCTCTTTCTCCAACAACTAAAGAATCTAAGGAAGAAGCAATTTGAAAAGTATGTTTAACGGCTTCTTCTCCTTCAAACATTGTACAGTTTTCTAATGCCCATTTGATGTCCGAATCATCCCAATCAGGATTGAAAACAGAAAAAAAAGAATAATTAAAACTTGCACTCAATTCTTCATCATGTACAAATATAAACTCAACTCGGTTACAAGTTGAGAGATACATTAATTCAGAAATACCAAGGTCTTTTAGCCTTGATAGACGCTCCTTTCTATTAGCTGCATCAATGTGCAACTTACCGATATTCGATATATCAGTAGTCTTATGAGTGAACGCTATTACCTTTAATTCTTTCACAGTGATGCTTACTCTGTAAATTTCCCTAAAGAGGTCCACTGCTTTGTCATAGTATTGTCAGGTTGCGACTAAATATGATTTAAATCATATTTTAAAATGAATCTATATAAGCTATAATTAAAGGGTTTTCAACAATAATGTTTTAACGTTTCTTAGATAGAATTTAATTTTTGAAAGAGTAGATTTATATATTTTTACAAATATGTCAACTGGCGAAGGGAAATATTCAAACTGGCGAACTACTACATCTTATATTTCTACGGCAATTAGTATTGCTATGGTAATTTATGTTGTTGGGTTGTTAGGCCTTGTATTAATGAAGGGTAAGGTATTAGGGGATTCTTTTAAAGAGAAGTTTGCTTTTGAAATTTACCTAAAGGAAGGTGTTAAGGACATCGAGATAATGCAACTTAAAAAAGAGTTGGATTCAGAAGATTTTGTAAAAAAGACCGTTTGGAAAGATAAAGAGGACGCTTTAAAAGAATATTTAGCTGAAGTTGACCCAAAAGAAAACTTCACGATGAATTTAGGCGCTAACCCATTGCCTCAAAATATTGATGTTTATTTCGAAGCTGATTTTAATCATCCGGATAGTATTGCAGGATTAAGAAATGAATTGCAAGAAAATCCTATTGTGGACGATTTAAGGTATCCAAGAGATTTATTATTTATGGTGTACGAAAACATCAACAAGATCAGCTTAGCCTTATTAACCGTAAGTGGTTTATTATTAATTATTGCCATAGGATTAATATCAAACACGATACGATTACGAGTTTACTCTCAACGATTTATTATTAAAACGATGCAGTTAGTAGGCGCTAGTAATTGGTTTATACGGAAGCCTTTTTTTTGGAATGGTATAGTACTAGGCTTTTTAAGCGGAATAATAGCAGTTTTTGCTTTAGCTGGAACTTTGAAAATTATTTACGACTTTTGGCCTGCGTTTCAGGATGAACTACAAAATGTAACAATGGATTTGTTACTTTATGGTATAATGCTGATTATTGCGATTGGGATTTCATGGTTTGCAACTCAATTTGCAGTTGGACGCTTTTTAAGATTAAAAACAGAGAAATTATATTATTAATATGAGTGATAACAATTCAAATTTCGTTTTCGAAAAGAAAAATTATGTGATGATGGCGATTGGTTTTGCTATTGTGATCATTGGGTTTATGTTAATGGCAGGTGGTAAATCGGAAGATCCTAATGCATTTAACCCTGATGAAATATTTAGTCACAGAAGAATTACTCTGGCACCGTTTACGGTGTTAATTGGTTTCGCCGTGGTTGGTTTTGGGATTATGCTTAAATCTAAATCGGACGAAGATACAACTGTTTCAACGGATGTAATTGAGGATTAATGGAAATTATTGATGCAATTATAATTGGAATAATTCAAGGCTTAACTGAGTTTTTACCAGTAAGCAGTAGTGGTCATATTGAATTGGCAAAGGAGGTTCTTAATGCTAATGTTCCAGGAGAAAACAATATGTTATTAACAATTGTTTTACATGCTGCTACGGCTTTAAGTACAATTGTTATTTTCCGAAAAGAATTATTAGAAATCATTAAAGGTTTATTGCAGTTTAAATGGAACGATGAATTTAAGTTCTCTTTAAATATTGTCGTTTCTATGATTCCGGCGGTAATTATCGGTTTAGTATTTGAGGAAGAAATCGACACTTTTTTTACTGGGAATGTACTACTTGTGGGCTTGATGCTTTTAGTAACAGGTGTTTTATTGTTTTTAGCGGATAAATCTAAAAATACAATGAAGAGTGTTGGGTTACCAGAAGCTGTAATTATTGGAATATCTCAAGCAATAGCGATCTTACCAGGTATCTCTAGAAGTGGAGCTACAATAGGAACTTCGGTAATGTTAGGGATAGACAGAACAAAAGCGGCTAAGTTTTCTTTTTTAATGGTAGTTCCTTTAATTTTCGGAAAAATTGCCAAAGATGTTTTAAGTGGAGAATTAGTGATTAAATCAGAAGAATCTATCGCTATGGGAGCTGGCTTTTTTGCTGCTTTCGTAACAGGACTTATTGCTTGTACTTGGATGATCTCGCTGGTTAAAAAGAGTCAATTAAAATATTTTTCATACTACTGTTTCGCTGTAGGAATAATCGCAATTGGATATGCTGCCTTTTAATGTAATTTCCGAAAAAAAATTTGAGGAATACAACGAAGAAGAATTAAAAACAGGTGCTGTTTTTTTGGTTGATAAACCATTAGATTGGACCTCATTTCAGGTTGTAAACAAGCTTCGATGGGTTATACGAAAAACGTTTAAGATTAAAAAGATAAAAGTTGGTCATGCAGGAACATTAGATCCTTTGGCAACTGGTCTTTTAATTATTTGCGTTGGGAAAAAAACCAAAGAGATCGACACTTATCAAGGTAAAGAAAAAGAATACACAGGAACAATTACAGTTGGTGGCACAACGGCTTCTTTCGATTTAGAAGAAGAGATAGATCAAATTTTTCCAACAGAACATATTACAGAAGAAGAACTTCAGGATGCGGCTTTAAAACTTACGGGGGAAATAGAACAATATCCTCCTATTTTTAGTGCTGTGAAAATAGACGGGAAAAGAGCTTACGAAAGTGCTCGTAAAGGGGAAGAGGTGAAAGTAAAACCACGTCAGGTTTCTGTTTCTAAGTTTGATATTGATACTTCTGAATTTCCAAAAGTTCATTTTACAATTGTTTGCAGCAAAGGAACTTATATTCGTTCCATGGCTTCTGATTTTGGGAAGTTGTTGGATAACGGAGCGCATCTTTCGGCTTTGAGACGAGAGCGTATCGGTGAGTTCTCGCTTTAACCTTATTGGTTAAGTATTTATTGTTTTTGATCAAATGAATATTGTTTTTTTTGATGATTTCGATGAAGTAATGGATATCTCTTTGACTCCGGTCAGAGTGACAGTTGGGATAAATCAGTGAGTGAACTAGTTTGTTTGTGTTAGCGGAGTCGAAGACATCATCTATCAAAACCCCGTTTTTATTTTACAGCATAACACAATTAGGTTTAGCTCTGAATAATTTATAAAATCATGAAAAGTGCAAAATACTGGGTTGAAAACCTAAATTTACTTCCACATCCCGAAGGTGGTTTTTACAAAGAAGTTTACAGATCATCCACTTCATTTGAACCAATCAATTTTGATGGGAAAAGAAATTATGCAACGAGTATTTACTTTTTGTTAGAGGAACAAAATGTGTCTAATTTCCACAGCATCAAATCGGATGAAATGTGGTATTATCATGCAGGTGAAGCTTTATCGGTTTTTGTAATTGGTTTAGAGGGTAAACTTCAGGAATTGAAAATTGGACCAAATCCGGATAAAGGAGAAGTGCTCCAAGCAATCGTTCCAGCTGGGTCTATTTTTGGATCTAAAAGTAACGGTAAATATTCGTTAGTAGGTTGTATGGTTTCTCCAGGCTTTGATTTTAATGATTTCAAATTACACACTACTCCAGAATTATTGGAAAAGCACCCTGATTATCATGTAATTATTAAAGAATTATCAAAAGGCAAGTACTAAGGACTTTCAGTCAAGAAATGCTATGAATACAGTTGGTTAGAAGAAAAGCAAACAGTACCTTTGAGGCATGAAGAAAACGATTGTTTTATTCCCTTTATTAGCCTTAATAATCTATTCATGTCAGTCTTTAGTAAAAGAGGCTAATGAAGAAGTAAAACTCGTTAAAGTTGAATCTAATTTAACAAGCGAAAACAAATACACTTACCAAGCATCCGAAAAAAGAATATTCGACTTGTTGCACACAAGCTTAGATGTTACGCCAGTTTGGGAAAGACAAGAGTTAGAAGGAAAAGCGATTTTAACCTTAAGACCGTATTTTTATAGCACAAATACGTTGACGTTAGACGCAAAAGGAATGATGATTAAGTCGGTTGGTATGTTAGATACCGCTGACCAATTTCAATCTTTAAAATTTGAATATGATTCTCTTCAAATCCAAATAAAACTTCCGATAAAATACGCAAGAACAGATACGTTCAGAGTTCAGGTAGAATACATTTCAAAACCAAATGAGTTGGCAGGAAATGGAAGCAAAGCCATTAATGATGATAAAGGGTTGTATTTCATCAATCCGCTTGGAAGAGATCAATTTAAACCTCAACAAATTTGGACACAAGGAGAAACAGAAGCTGCATCGGTTTGGTTCCCAACTATTGATGCTCCAAACGAAAAGACGACCCAAGAAATTAAAATTACGGTAGATCCTAAGTATAGCACACTTTCCAATGGATTATTAATAAGCCGTAAAATTAACGCGAATGGTACTAGAACTGATTACTGGAAGCAATCAAAACGACATGCGCCATATTTATTTATGATGGCTGTTGGTGAATTTGCTGTGATAAAAGATAGTTGGAGAGGGATTGCAGTAAACTATTTAGTGCCACCAAAGGATAGCGCTTACGCAAGAGGTGTTTTTGGAAATACACCAGAAATGTTAACCTTTTATTCGGATGTTTTAGGATACGATTACCCATGGGATAAATACAATCAGATTGTTGTTTCGGATTATGTTTCGGGGGCAATGGAAAATACGGGAGCTGTTATTCATGGTAAATGGGTGTTTACTACTCCTGAACAACAAGTAGATGAAAATCATGAAGATGTTGTTGCGCATGAATTATTTCACCATTGGTTTGGAGATTTAGTAACGTGTGAATCATGGAGCAATTTACCGTTAAATGAGAGTTTCGCAACTTATGGTGAGTACTTATGGATTGAGCATAAATACGGAAAAGTCAAGGCAGATCGTCATTTAAGGATTGACATGTTAAACTACTTTGCTGATACGCCTAGAGTTGATTTAATTCGATTTCATTACAACGATAAGGAAGATATGTTTGATCGCCATACTTATGAAAAAGGTGGGCGAATATTGCATATGTTAAGAAACTTAGTTGGAGATGAAGCGTTCTTTGAATCATTGAAATTGTATCTCCATACAAACGAATTTAATTCGGTTGAAATTCATCAATTAAGGTTAGCTTTTGAAGAGGTTACGGGAATGGATTTGAATGTGTTTTTTAATCAATGGTTTTTAAACAAAGGACATCCTGTTTTGGATGTTCGCTATGAGTCAAAATCAGATTCGTTATTAATCACAGTTAAACAAGATCAATCAGCGAGTTTTCCAACTTTTGAGTTTCCTGTAAGCATCGATATTTACGCAGGAGGTAAACCAAAACGTAAAGAAATCTTTATTTCTAAGCGTGAAGAAACTTTCTTGTTTAAAGGTTTAGGTGATCCTGAAGCGATTAATTTTGATGCTGAAAAGGTGTTGTTAGCTAAAGTTAATCAAGGTATATCACCAGAGTCGGCGTTGGTGCTTTTTCAAAACGGGAAGAACTACGGCACAAAGCTGGAAGCTTTATTAGCGATTAACAGAGATACATCGGTTACTGCCTGGGAATTATTAAATAAGGCAAGTAAAGATACTTTTGAGCATTTTAGAAAGATTAGTTATTATTTATGGAATCGAATTGATGAAGGTAAAACGGAGCAGCATAAAGAGAAATTATTACATGTGTTTAGAAATGATTTAAGTGCGCACGTTCGTTTGGCTTGTTTAAACTCGCTAGGTTCTTCGTGGTCCGAAGACAGCACATTGATTCCACTTTACAAAAAGGCTTTAAAGGATTCTTCTGTAAATGTTAAACTTTTAGGATTAGAGTTGCTTTCGGATATTGCTAGGGAGGATGCATTACTAAGAGCTTATCAATTAGAGAATTTAACGGATGCTAGAGTAATTACAACCTTAGCTAGAATATATGCTGATGTAAGAGATGAAAGTAAGCGTAAATGGTACAATTGGGCTTTAAAACAAGTTGAGGCTCGCAATAAAAAGTACGTTATCGGAAAATACGCAACGTACTTATTGAAGAAAGGAAATGAGGTAGTTTGGAAAGGTTGTGAGGCGTTGGAAGAGGAAGCTATTTATGAAAACAATAAAGATGTTAGAGGTGCTGCTGGATTAGCATTACACTCGTTAAGAAACAGAAATATTGAGCGCATTTTGGATATCCGAAGAGATATTAAGGATAAAAAGGAATCGTCGAGAGGAAAGCCTTACGACCTTAAATTATTGGAAGAAAAGCACAAGGAACTATTGGGGCATGAAGAACGTTTGATTGCCTTGATTATAAAGGTGGTTGAAGCTGAGGTAAATCAAGGGATTAAAAATTTATATACTGAGAACGGGTTGTTAGATACAGAACTTCCTGCTTTTGAAGAAATTCCTGCGGAAGAGGCACTTAAGCAAGAGGAGAAGAAATAATTGAGCACTTTGGGGATAGCCTAAAGACTAATCAAATTACAATGGAAGAAGAAAGATCATTAAATTTTATCGAGCAAATAATTCAAGGTGATTTATCATCAGGTAAACACCAAGATATTTACACACGATTCCCGCCAGAACCAAACGGATATTTACACATTGGGCATGCAAAAGCAATTTGCTTAAACTTTGGTTTAGGGGAGCAATATAAAGGAAAAGTTAACCTCCGTTTTGATGATACGAATCCAACTGCTGAAAAGCAAGAATACGTTGATGCAATTAAGGAGAACATTGAATGGTTAGGTTTTAAATGGGAGAAGGAATTACACACTTCAGATCATTTTGATCAGCTTTACGCTTATGCAGTTCAATTGATTAAACAAGGCGATGCTTATGTTTGTGAACAATCGGTTGAAGAGATTGCTGCGTATAAAGGAAATCATTCTGAGCCAGGTAAACCAAGTCCATTTAGAGATCGTTCGGTTGAAGAAAATCTAGCTGCATTTGAAAAAATGAAGGCTGGAGAAGTTGAAGAAGGAAAAATGACATTGAGAGCTAAAATTGATATGGCTCATGATAATATGCATATGCGTGATCCCCTGATGTACAGGATTATCAAAAAGGATCACCACAGAACTGGGGATAAGTGGTGTATTTACCCTATTTACGATTACGCTCACGGTGTAAGCGATGCTATTGAAGGGATTACACATTCGGTTTGCACGTTAGAATTTGAAGTTCATCGTCCATTATACGATTGGTTCAACAGCAAATTAAACACTGCTGCTCAACCTCAACAAATTGAAATGGCGAGATTAAACATCTCGAACTCGGTAACAAGTAAGCGTAAGGTGAAGAGGTTAATTGATGAAGGTGTTGTTGACGGATGGGATGACCCTAGGTTAACAACTTTGGCTGGAATTAGAAGAAGAGGAATTCCTGCACAAGCAATCAGAGATTTGGCTGAAGGAATTGGTGTTTCGAAAAGAAACTCAATTACTGAAATGTCGAGATTAGATTTTTACACGCGTCAGTTTTTAAATAAATCGGCGAATAGAGTAATGGCTGTTTTGGATCCTTTAAAAGTAACGATCACAAATTACGAAGAAGGTAAAGAGGAGATGTGTGATGCTAAAAACAATCCTGAAGATGAAACTGCAGGATTACGGCAGATGCCTTTAAGCAGAGACTTATATATTGAACGGGCGGATTTCATGGAAGATGCCCCAAAGAAATTTTTCCGATTAACAAATGGGAAAGAAGTTCGTTTTAAACACGGGTATTATATTACTTGTAATGAAGTAATAAAAGATGCTGAAGGTAATATTACAGAGTTGTTATGTACTTACGACCCAACTACAAAAGGAGGTTGGAGTGATGACGGAAGAAAGATTAAAGGAACAATTCACTGGGTTAGCGCCAAGCATGCATTAAAGGCTAAGATTAACCTTTATGAAGGGTTGTTTAATTCTGAGAACCCTGAAGAAGGAGGAAGAGATTTTATGGATGATATTAATCCAAATTCTTTGGATGTGATTGAAGCCTTTATTGAACCGTCAGTACAAACTTTAACACCAGGAACTACTGTTCAGTTTGATAGAACTGGTTATTTCTGTATTGATAAAGATTCAACGACTGACAATATCATTTTAAATAGAACAGTTACTTTAAAAGCTAAAAAGAAGTAATGAGCACGATTTGTATAAATAACCTAAAAGTATATGCTTACCACGGAGTTTTTGAAGTGGAGCGTAAAGTTGGACAATGGTATATCGTTAATTTAGAAGTAGACGTAGAGTTTACGGAAGCAGCGATTAAAGATACTATTGAAGGAACTGTTGATTATTCTAAACTAAGCGATATGATTCGCGATGAAATGAAGACAAAATCAAAGTTGATTGAGAACGTTGCTCATAGAATTGCTACAAGATTATTGCATGAGTTTCCTCAAGTGGAATCGGGAACTTTATCGTTAGCTAAACAAAACCCACCCATTCAAGGGGAAATGGAGAGTTTTGAAGTGGTGATTGAATTGTAGGTGGTGATTGATTGGATTTGTGACTCGATTCATAGCGTTTGAATCTGGTACTTAATTTGCAGCGTTTGATTTTAGGATTTCATTGTCATGATTGGTTTAGAAATCGTTAACAACATCAAACAATTCTTTCAAATAAAAAGTTATACTGGAGATCGAAGAACTGGGCAGACACGATACCGAAAACTGAAAAATATAAGGCTACAAATCAAAACTTTGATTTGTAGCCCAAATCCTTAAGCCAGTAAATTCTCAATCGCCTTGTCAATTTTAGAACTATCAATCTTAGCGAAGTTCTCATCCATTTTTGCCTTGATGTTTTCAGTGCAAAGATTTCCGATTGATCCTTCATGCGTATGATTAACTTCTTTATTAGGAGTGAAATTCCCTGCTTCAATTTCTAAACCAACTTGCTTGTATGATTCACGAAATGGAGTTCCTTCTAAAACACGCTTATTTACCTCTTCAACACTAAATAAGTAATCGTACTTTTTATCGTCTAAAATGTTTTTATTCACAGAGATATTGGGAACCATTAACAAAGCTATTTCTAAACAGGCTTTGATTTCTTTAAAAGCATAGATATATTTTTCTTTCAATAATTGTAAATCGCGAAAATAACCAGTAGTCAAATTCCCCATTATTGCTGCTAATTCTCCAGGAATAGCTTGCAGCTTATTACACTTCCCACGCATTAATTCAAATACATCAGGGTTTTTCTTGTGCGGCATAATGCTCGATCCTGTTGTAAATTCATTGGGTACTTTAATGAAGTCAAAATTCTGACTCATGTACATACATGAATCTGCAGCAAATTTCATCAATGTAGTGGCTAATGCGCTAATTGCGTAAGCAGCAGTACGTTCAGTTTTCCCACGTGTCATCTGAGCGTAAACAACATTGTAATGTAAGTCTTCAAAACCTAATAACTCAGTAGTTCTTGTTCGGTTGATAGGAAATGAAGATCCATAACCAGCAGCAGAACCTAATGGGTTTTGATTGGTGAAACGGAAAGCTGTTGCTAGTAAATCCATATCATCCGCTAATGATTCAGCATGAGCGCCAAACCATAATCCAAAAGAAGAAGGCATTGCAACTTGTAAATGCGTATATCCAGGCAGTAAAACATCTTTATGTGTTTCACTTTGATCTTGGAAAGCATCGAATAATTTTTTGGTAAGATTTGAAATTTGAATCAATTCACTTCTACCGTATAATTTTAGATCTACTAAAACTTGATCATTTCTTGATCGAGCACTGTGAACTTTTTTACCAATATCACCTAAGCGCTCAGTAAGTAATGCTTCAACTTGTGAATGTACATCTTCCGTTCCTGGTAGGATTTCAAAAGAACCGTCTTGAGTTGATTTGTAAATTTCGCCCAGCTCTTTTTTAAGTGCAGGAAGTTCCTCTTTCTCTAACAAACCAACTTCGGTAAGCATGGTTACGTGCGCTATATTTCCCAATACATCAAAAGGTGCAAGGTGCATATCTAATTCGGCATCGTTTCCAATTGTAAAGTCTTCAATTGCTTTATCAACATTAAATCCTTTGTCCCAAAGTTTCATAATAGTCTGTTTTGAAATGCAAAAATAATTAAATCTATGCGGAAATCCTTCTTTTACTTAATTCTTCGAATAGGAATTAAGGAAGCTAAAGCGCCAATAGTATTAATTACCATTACAATAATTAGTATATCTCTGATTTGAAGTTCAACAGGAAAGCAATCTAGCCCACCAGTTGTACCGTATGCAAATAAGCAAAAATTAGTTTGTAATATGATTAGCGTAACCCCAATTCCTAAACCAAGTAATGAACCAATGGCAGAAATTAAACTTCCTTCCAACCAAAAGATAAATCGAATTTGTTTGAGGTTTGCACCCATGCTTTGCAAAACAAAAATGTCCTTTTGTTTATCGATTACCAGCATAGTTAAAGAACCAATTACATTAAATATAGCAAGTACAATAACTAACGATAAAATAAGAAGGGTGATCCACTTTTCGGCGTTAATAGATTTAAAAAGAAATTCATTTTGCTCAAACCTTGTTTTAACCTTGAATTTCTCACCTACTAATTTTTGAATTTCTTGTTTTATGGTAGTTGGATCAAGTAGAGTGTCGATTCCGATTTCAATTGAATTTATATTAGTTTCGATTCCTAATAATTTTCTAGCTTGATCAATGGAGACAATAATATACTTACTGTTAAAATCTCCATTGATATCAAAAATTCCTCGTGGGTAAGTTGTGATCGATCTAAACAACTCTGAAGGTCCCGATGAATTTCCAATTAGGTTAGGAATGTAAATCCTTAATGGCGAATTTGAATCGGTGATAACGCCCAGTTTATAGGCAATGTTAATTCCCAAAACACTTTCGTTTGGTCCCCCAACAAATGGACCGTAGTATCCTTCGATAATTTTGGTGTCGATGTTCGTTATTTTTTGAAAATGATTTGAAACGCCTTTTATTGTAGCAACTTCTTGGTTGTCTTTGTATTTTAAAAGAGCAGTTTCTTCTATCGAATAGGATAATCCTCTTACGCCTTCGTAGTTTTCCAAAATAGATAGCGGAATTTGATCTGGAGAAAAGCGTCGTCCATTTTTTGATTCAATCTTTAAATCAGGATCAAAATTAGTGTATAGATCCATCACTGAAGATGATAAACCATTCATAGCCGAAAGAATAACCACCAAAGCGCACGCAACAATTCCGACTACCGATACTGAGATCCAGGTAATCCAATTAATTACATTATTTTTTTTTCGTGAAAAAAGATAACGAAGTGCTATGGTTAGTGAAAACCTCAAGTTATTCTTTCAAAAGCTTATCTATTTCCTCGTAGTAATCTAAGGAATCATCAATGAAAAATTGAAAAGAAGGAACCTTTCTCATTTGGTGTCTAACTTTTTTAGCAATTATATGTCTTATTTCTCTTGTTTGACTTTGTACTAATTTTAAAGACTCCTCTGAATTATTTCCAAAAATACTGAGGTGTACTTTAGCGTAAGATAAGTCACTAGTAACTCTTACAGAGGTTACTGTTATAAAGGCTCCTCCAAACATAGTTTTTGCTTCACGCTGAAATAATGTTGCTAAATCTT
The DNA here is from genome assembly GCA_905182585.1 of uncultured Flavobacteriales bacterium. Taxonomy (GTDB): domain Bacteria; phylum Bacteroidota; class Bacteroidia; order Flavobacteriales_C. The sequence goes on along the minus strand of CAJJCC010000014.1, from coordinate 29,078 downwards.
GCTTTAAAACATTACCAATTTTTTCTTGTCTTCTACCTTCCATAATGTACTTGGGAAATTATTAATAAATGCAAAGTTAACAATGTGATTTTTAACTTCACATACGATTACCAAACTTACACCGTTTGTGTATCTTTGCAATATATTAGTAAAAATAATTCTTTAATTTGGTCGTTGGAAATTAAATGCGTCCAATAATTAATAAAGTAGATAAAAAATGAAAAAAATTATTTCAACTTTAACGCTTTCGTTAACCTTAATTTTAGGTTTAATAAGCACAAATTCAGTTTATGCAAACGCCGATTCGGTAACTGTGGAAACGACTACTCAAGAATCAATTGTAGTTCAAACACCTGAAACAAAAGAAGACATAGAAGGCGGACAAGAGCCTTCATTTACTCAAGTGGTAAAGAAAAGATTTATAGAAGGTGGAGTTAACTTCATGATTATGGTTTTAGCCTGTTTAATCTTAGGGATTGCAACTGCTATTGAAAGAATCATTTACTTGAGTTTATCAAATGTTAATACTAAGAAAGTATTACAACAAGTTGAAGAAGCTTTAAATACGAGTGGTGTTGAAGGGGCTAAAGAAGTTTGTAGAAATACTAGAGGACCAGTTGGAGCTATCTTTTATGACGGTTTAACAAGAGCAGATGAAGGAGTTGAGCAAGTTGAAAAAGCTGTTATTGCAGGGGGATCTGTACAAATGGGGCTAATGGAAAAAGGGATTTCTTGGATTTCATTATTTATAGCATTGGCACCGATGTTAGGGTTCTTAGGAACTGTATTGGGTATGATAGGAGCGTTTGATTCCATCGCTGAAGCTGGTGGTATTGAGGCGTCGGCAATGGCAGGTGATATTAAAATGGCTTTAATTACTACTGTTGCAGGTTTAATTGTAGCGATTATTCTTCAAGTATTTTATAATGTAGTCGTTGCTAAAATCGATAATTTGGTAAACCAAATGGAAGACGCGTCAAATGCATTTATAAAGGTTGTTCAAAATAAAATTGGTTAATCCAAACTGATATTTTCGTTATGGAAAACACACTAAAAATTGGAAAATACTCTCTGATCGGAATCGTTTGGTTATTCATTATTTTGACCTTGACAGGTTCTATTGATGAAATGACGTTAATTCAATTCTCATTAGTATTATGTTATGCAATAGCTATTATTACTATTGGTTTCGCTATTTTTAATTTCGCAGAAAACCCAAGGTCTGGGATTAAATTTATCATTAGCTTTTTATCATTAGGCCTTATTATATTCATTGGCTATAGTGCTTCTACAGATTCTTTTGATCCTGAAACAGGAGAACTAATAGCAGGAAGTAAATTTACTGAGGGAGGAATATATACCTTTTATACGGTTACGATTATAGCGGTTACTTTGATTTTCTTATCTGAAATTAAAAGGTTGTTCAAACTATAAGAAATGGGAAGAAGACAAGCACCAGAAGTTAATGCAGGGTCGATGGCTGACATCGCCTTTCTTTTACTTATTTTCTTTTTAGTCACTTCAGAGATGAGTAAGGAGGCTGGTATGTTTCAATTACTTCCTGAAAAAACCACAGATTCAACACCACCAAAAAAAATTAATGAGCGAAATATTATTAATGTTTTAGCCCGTGAAAACAATGAATTAATGTTTAGTGGAGAGTCAGTGTCACTAAATCAGATTAAAGGGTTGATAAAGGAACGAATCTTGAATGAAGGTAACAATTCTAAGTGGCCCGAGAATAAGGTAGCGGATCTTAACAAGATCAAAGAAAGAATTGCGATTAATCGAAAGAACTTAGAGGAAACGACTATTGAAAAGCAAGTTTCTAGCGAACGTAAGCTTAGAAAGGCAGAATTAAGACTGAAGGCATTTGAGTTGTTTGGAAATGATTTTAAAACATCTGAGCATGTTATCAATTTACAAGCAACGCAAGGAGCAGATTATCAGACTTATATTTCTTTAAAAGATGAGTTAAAGCAAGCTTATACTGAGTTGAGAAGTGAGTTAGCAAAAAAGAAGTTGGGTAGAGGTTGGAATGACTTAAACTTAGAAGAAAAAGGAATGTTGAAAATGGTGTACAAGGAAAATATTTCTGAAGCTCCAGTTGTTCAATAAAAAGAGATAATTAATATGTCAAAATTTGACGGAGGTAAAAAGAAAAAAGATGGCCCAGCTATATCTACTGCATCCTTACCGGATATTGTATTTATGTTGTTGTTCTTTTTTATGGTTGCTACAAACTCAAAAGATAATGAAGCCAGTGTAATGGTTTCTTTACCAAGTGCTGTAGAAACAGGTAAATTAGAAGATAAGACTCCTACTGCATATATTCAGTTGGGAATCCCTGTAAAAGCGATGCAAAAAATTTATGGGGATAAAACCGCCATTCAGTTGAACGATGCCATTAAAAGAAAGGAAGATATTCGACTGTTTTTAGATGAGAAGCGGGCAAGTATAAAAAGTAACTATTCAGAGGTAAATCCCGAAATCGGAGTATCTAAGGCAAAGCAAATGATTGTATGTTTAAAGATTGATAAAAAGACCAAGCTGGGTGTTGTGAGTGAAGTAAAAGAGGAGTTAAGAGATGGGTCAGCATTAAAAATTAATTACATAGTAAACGAAACAAAATAAGAAACAACTTTTGTTCAAAATATTCGTAAGCCATTTCTCATATAAGAAGTGGCTTTTTTATTTCATGCCGTTTTTACTCCTTAAAGTATAATATTAGATGTCGATAACTCTTGATCAAGTAGCATTAGTGGGAAGAACCTACAATGAGTATAAGCGAATGTTTGATGTCACGAAAGAATCTTTGGAAGGAAAAAAGGTTTTGGATGTTGCTGCTGGAGTTAGTAGCTTTTGTGCAATCGGAAATGCAGTTGGATTAAACATCACCGCTATCGATCCTGCTTACTATTTTATGGCAGATGAAATAGAAACTAAAGCGGAAGAAGATTTAGATACAGTATTAGCTAAATTAGCCTTTAACAAATCGCATTACAATTGGGATTTTTATCACGATATTGAAGGCGTTCGAATTAGTAGATTTAAAGCATACCAAACATTTTTGAAGGATTATCAATCCAATCCTTCGAATTATATTCCAGGCGAAGTTAGTAAGCTACCTTTTGAAGATAAGGAGTTTGACACTACTTTAGTTTCGCATCTAATGTTTTTATATGACCACCTTTTCACTGAAGAAGAACAAATAGCAACTTTTAGAGAATTGATTCGTGTCACACGAAACGAAATTATTATTTTCCCAACCAAAAACCTAAGCGGTCAAAACTCAAAATGGGTTGATCTTATTATTAAAAACACGGAGTTTTTAGAACATACTTTCCGATTAGAAAAGGCCCAATTTGAATTCCAAAAAGGTAATTCTTTAAGACTAAGAGTTACCGTTTAGCCAATTTTATTTTAACCTTCAACAACAATAAGTGAATATTCTAAAGAGTTTATACACTGAGCGAAATCTATAAACGCTTATTTTTAAGCTAGAATCTTTAGGTATGAGCAATTTTTCAGAAATTATTAGTCAATTACGGAGTAATCAAGAAGCATTTGAGTCTAAATTGGCCAAGGTGGAAGATTTAGGAGCTAACGTAAGCGAGGCTGTATTAAGGGACTTAATTCAAAACTCACGCGAATTACACGAAGGAACTGTAATTCTTTCTTACGTCGTTTTTAACGAGTCTAATAACACTGGTGAGCAATTAGAAATGCCCTTAGAATTAGTTGATCAAGAGTTTTCATCACGGGACCAAGAATGTGTTTCAGAAGAGGAAGCGTTAATGAATGCTTTGGATCAAGCTTTGGAATACACTGAAAAAGATGTTGAAGGATCGCAAGTTTCATCAGAGTTCATCTCGCATATTAACGAAGTGAGAGAGATTATTAATGAAGAGGAAAGTGAGGAGGTTGTTAAGGACAAAGTTGCTGAAGAGGTGATGGTGAGTGAACCTGAAATAATTTTAGAAAATAAAGTTAGTGTTGAAGAAGAAATTCCCTCTCAAGAGGAATTAACGGATGGATTAGAGGATGAAATATTGTCAATGATTTCAATGCATTCTAATAATCTGGCAATCGATGTGAGTGAGGAGGATAATAGTTTAGCCGCTAAATTGGCGAAAACGAAAATACAGAACTTAAACAGTGCCATTGGAATAAATGAGAAGTTTTTATTTACAAATGAATTATTTGATGGGAATACAGAGCAGTTTTTGAAAACGATCAGTGATTTAAATAATTGTGAATCTATATCAGATGCAAATTCTAAATTAGCTGGAATCTCAACCAAAAGAAACTGGAATCAAGAAGAAGAGCCATTTCAGAAATTTCAATTGTTACTGCATAGAAAATATCAATAATATTAAACCTTATTATGAGTCAAGGAGTTAAAAAAGGGTCCATAGAAGTTATTACTGGGCCAATGTTTTCGGGTAAAACTGAAGAATTAATAAGAAGAGTATCTCGCGCTGAAATAGCAAAAATTCCGTACATGTTATTCAAGCCAATGTTTGATACACGGTATTCAGAAACGGAGATTGTTTCACACGACAATAAAAGAATTGGAGCTAAGCCTGTGATGGACGCAAAGGAGATTTTAGGTTTGTCAATTGATGCGGATATCGTTGGTATTGATGAAGCACAGTTTTTTAGTCCTGAGTTAGTTGAAGCTTGTGTGAAATTAGCCAATGGAGGAGTAAGGGTTATTGTTGCTGGATTAGATATGGATTATTTATCCAAACCATTTCAGCCAATGCCAAACTTATTAGGTGTTGCCGACAAGGTCACTAAATTAAAAGCAATTTGTATTGAATGCAAAGGTGACGCGAGCTTAACGCATAGAATTAACATTACAGCAGAGAAAAGATTAATGCTAGGGGAAAAAGATTCTTACGAACCACTTTGTCGTTCTTGTTATACAAAGTATCTTAAGTAATAATGAACGAAGCCTTAGATCCATCAGATGAACAATTGTCGAGCCCAGAAATGGAGTTCGAAAAAGTATTGCGTCCAAAAGCCTTTGAAGATTTCACAGGACAAAAAAAAGTGCTTGATAATTTATCCATTTTTGTTCAAGCTGCTTTAAAAAGAGAAGAGGCTTTGGATCATGTTTTATTGCATGGGCCTCCAGGTTTAGGAAAAACAACATTGGGGAATATCATAGCCAATGAGCTTGGAAGTAACATTAAATTGGTTTCAGGACCGATGCTAGACAAACCAGGTGATTTGGCTGGACTATTAACCAATTTAGCTGAAGGTGACGTTTTGTTTATTGATGAGATTCATCGTTTAAGTCCTATTGTAGAGGAGTATTTATACTCTGCCATGGAAGATTATAAAATTGATATTATGATTGATTCTGGTCCGAATGCGAGATCAGTTCAAATAGGTTTGGAGCCTTTTACTTTAATTGGCGCCACTACACGTTCGGGTTTATTAACTTCACCATTGAGGGCTCGTTTTGGAATTAATTGTAGGCTCGAATATTATGATGCTGAATTATTACAGTTAATTATATTACGTTCTGCGGATTTACTGAATGTTCCAATAGAAGATGATGCTGCGTTTGAAATATCAAGAAGGAGTAGAGGAACTCCTCGAATAGCTAACGCATTATTAAGAAGAGTGCGTGATTTCGCTGAAATTAAAGGCGACGGCACAATAAACATGAAAGTAACGAATCATGCCTTAAAAGCATTGAATGTTGATGAAAATGGGTTGGATGATATGGATATTAGAATCCTGACAACTATAATAGATAAATTCAAAGGTGGACCTGTAGGAATAAATACAATTGCAACTGCAGTTGGTGAGGACGCGGGAACAATTGAAGAGGTTTATGAGCCATTCTTAATTATGGAAGGATTCATTAATCGAACACAAAGAGGTCGAGAAGTTACTGAACAAGCTTACAAACATTTAGGAATAAACTATCACGGTACTCAAGGAGGTTTGTTTCCCTAAGTCAATATCAATTGTTTAGCATAAAAAAGCTCCGTTACAATTAAGTAACGGAGCTTTTTTATTTTGTAATTCAAGATTTACCTGAGCAGTGTCACAACACCAGTTCTTTCATAATACTTATCCGTGTATACTTTTTTGTAAATTATTTTATAAATATAAACGTCTATTTGTTGATCTTCTTTGTTAAGTGTTCCATCCCATCCTTCGTGGATGTTATTTGTGTGGAAAACTTGATTTCCCCATCTGTTAAATATGAACATTTCAAAATCAGAAATAAGATGGCTCTCTGCTCTGAAAAAGTCATTTTTGAAATCACCATTAGGTGTAAATGAATTTGGGATGTAAAGTGGGAAGATAACTTGGAACTGAATTGTATCTTGTATAAAACAGTTATTTGTATCATAATACGAAACAAAGTAAGTTATATTTTCATCAGGCGTAATTGTTGGTGAAGGACAGCTTTGGCAGCTTAAGTAGTTGGTTGGATGCCATTGGTAATCAAACATCGTATTTAAGTTAACATTTATATTTTCACCATAATTTAAAGTGTAAACAGGATCTAATGATTGATCCATTACGGGGAGTACTGATACAGTAATGGTGTCGCTCATTGAACAATTATTTTCATTAAGCTCAACATAATAGGATTGTGTTGTATGTGGATGAACTACTTGTTGGTCTATATTCGGGTTTTGAAATGTTATCGTATCTATCCAATTAATATTGGCTGTTGATTCTACTGAGAGAGAAACTCTCTCTCCTCTACAAACTGTTAAGTCAGGAGAAGTTTCGCTATTGATGATAAAAGCATTAATTTTAAACGTATCGATTGCTGTTCCGCATAAGGTCGTGGTTTCTAAATAAACACTTTGATCTTCTTGGGTAGGGAAGCTTACACTGTCTTCTGTGAAGAAGAAAGATTCAGAATTTATTGTTCTATAAGTGTTAACATCAAAGCTTTCAAAAGGGAATATTGCTGTATCTCCGGCACAAGCATCTCCTATATGCTTTGCCCCAACAGGAGCAATTAGTAAGGGAATCGTGATGTCATCAGTTATAACTCCACACCCTGCATCATATTTAACATAGAAGTAAGTTGAATTATCTACGGCTAATGATATACTATTTTGATTTCCAGGAATAGAGCCCTTTAAATTTCCCCATTCATATTTATTATTATCTGGACCGTCAACTGATAAGGTTAGTATTTTATTTTCACAATCATAAGAATCTAATTTTATATTTAAATCAATTCCTTGAGTAACCTCTACAATTACCTCTGCTGTATCAGAATAAGGACACTGACTAGGATCAATTGCGACTAATTTTATGACAAATGTACCGGTATCTAAAAATTCAAATTGACCATCCTGACTTTCAATTATTGAGGCATCTGGATAAATCCACTCAAAGCTTTTACCTCCTGTACTTTTATTCTTGAAAATTACAATTGAATTGGAACAATAAATAGAGTCTTGGTTAAATTCGATATGAGCAGTTAAAGTAGATGCGTCCATTTTAACTAGAGCTACATTACAAGAGCCTGAATTATTCTCTTCAGAATAGGCACCAGGAGATACTGGAAAAGATGACGAGCCATCACACACAGCACACACAGATTGATAAATAGTACCGCTCTTATCAAATCGACTTGTACCACCATCTACGTGCTCAGCTAAAGATAAGCCTCCTAAAAACGTGGAGTAATTTAAAGTTGAAAATTCTTGCCCCAGTACCATTATGTAAAAGTCAGATCCATCCGTGTTTTTTTGATATGCATCATCAGTAATAGGGAATCCATTTGTTCCTTGAATCATGTTGTCATTATATGCTCCACCCCATCCAGAAATGTAAATTTCTTTACAATCACTTACCAGTAGAGCTGTTGGGACAAGTTCTGTGGCTGAGGAGCCATTTCCTATTACAGTTGACAATTCTAAGCTAGATAAGTCCGAATTGTATTTATGAATAAACTGTTTACTTCCGGCATTATTATAAACACCATCCGAAATAGGCATATTTCCTGCAGATTGACCAAAACAATAAACTTTATCATCTGAATCAACATCTACAAGGTAATTTTGATCATAACTAGGAGTTCCTATATAGGTGACGTTCTTTAAAGTACTACCATTGGATGATATTTTAGCTAAAAAGCCATCAACGGAGCCTTTGTAACTTCCACCAAAACTTCCACCCGTTTTTTTAAGGTTTGAACTCGTAGTACCTCCAGAAATATAAAGATCACTTTGAGAATTTTGTTTAATAGAATAGCAACCGTCGTCACCGGACCCTCCAAAATAACTTCCCCATTGTAGTTCTGATAAGTTACTATTAAATCGCATAACACAACCATCTTGTATTCCACCGCCAAATGTATTTTGAAATCCAAGTTTTGTTGGCAAATCAAACGAATTAGTTACTGAAGAAACAATAATGTTATCTGCATCATCAACAATAACTTCACCTCTATTTCCATCTCCATAGTTTCGAAACAAACCAAGAATTTGATTTCCATCATTGATTCCATCATTTTTACTTCCTCCAAAATATGTACTACCCAATAATTGGGTGAAATTTTCATTTAATTTGGTTAAAACGATATCAGTACCATTTGAAAAGTCCAAATAACCTGCTGGTGTGTACTCTCCTCCATTAAATGTTTTATCAAATGAATTGGAAAGAGTAGGATAGTCAGTAGAGCCCGAAGCACCATATATAATAAGTTCTCTTTTACTGTTTACAATCATACTATGTGGAGCTTCTGTTCCATTTCCTCCAAGGTAAGTTGAGGCTACTAAGTTTTCTCCGTTAGGACTAAATTTGGAAATTGTCATATCAACACCACCGCCTGCCATTGAACTACTAAATGCTCCGGCAGTTGTTGGATAACCAAAGCTAAATGCTATACCTCCAGCATAGGCGTATCCCAAATCATCATATGTAGCAGAAAATCCCCAGTTATCAGCAAAAGATCCACTAAAAGTTGAGAAGTTTAGTTGTGGGTCTATTGTAAGAATGGTAGAGGTGTCATAGTCTTCAGTTTCAATTCCAAAAGTATTTTGATTTATTTTTTTGAATACTGTTTTTAATTGAATTCCGTCCTCTTGATAAGAATATGGAGCGGAGTCAATAATACTTCCTACGCTTGTAACAAGTGTTATTTTGTTTTTTAAATGGTGAAGAGATTCTAGTCCGTTGTATTCAATTTGGATTTGGTTAGGGTCTCCTCCCGGATTAACAATGAAATCGTATTTTATTGAATTGTCAACAAAGGAAATTCTTAAATCGATGTTATCGTAGATATTTGGTATAGTTGTTATTTGAATAGGAGTTAGGTTGCTTACCCATTTGGATTCGTCATTTCCAAGAAATGAACTGACTTTATGAGTAAGATTTGTCTCTTCAGCACCAAAACTTAATGTGTTAGAATTTTTAAAGTTGATTGAGAATGTATGACCGTCGATAATATCACTTTTTTTTACGTGATCACCTGATTTATGATCATGCCCTTCATTATTGTGGTTTAAAAGCTTATTTAATTGTTGAGGATTTGCAACTGTTATTTTGAATCCAGTCTTCTCAATAAAAAATACACCGTAATTTAATTTAGCTTGATATAAAACTTGTAGGGGAAATTGACCTTTGTTTTTAATTAAATAACCGCCAGATGCCGAACTTATTAGAGGAAGTAATAGGCCTATGAATACAAATGAAATTAGCTTTCGCATATTAATCTTTTTAAGTCTATTTTCATTAAGCAAAAATTGAACCTAAATTTTCTGTCAAGACTGTTAGATTACAGCTTAACGAACGCAAAGTTAAATTAATATAGTTTTTAAAAAATAAAATGATGGTTAAACATCTATTAATAACGTTAAAATGGTTATAAATGAGATTAAACAGGTTATATTAATTTCTTTAAAACTAAAAAGGGTGAGAATTTTCTCACCCTTTTTAGTTTTATGATCAGTTGAAATTACTTTCCAACTAATTCTGGTTGTCCATCATTCATAATAACATTTTGACGACGAATAGATTCTTTATGTATTAATTTTAAGTAATGCTTAACAAAATCAGCATCAAGACCCATAGCAACACCTAAAGCAATTCTTTTATTAACGATTTCTTCCCATCTGTCAACCTGTAAAATTGTAACGCTGTTGTCTCTCTTGTACTCACCAATTTGATCAGCAACTTTCATTCTTGATGAAATCTTTTGGAAGATTTCATCATCTAAATCGTCAATTTCTTTTCTCAAAGAGTCCAATTTATTAGTGTCGGCAGCTTCAGAAGTTTCTTGTCTGAAAGTTAATCCGTCTAATAATTGAGATAAACCAGCTGGAGTAACTTGCTGTGCAGCATCAGACCATGCAACAGAAGGAGCCATATGCGACTCAATCATTAATCCTTCCATATTCAAATCCAACGCTTTTTGACAAACGTAAGGTAGTAAATCACGGTTACCAGCGATGTGTGATGGATCATTCACGATATCTAAATCAGGGAACTTACGCATCATTTCAATGGCCATATCCCACATTGGTAGGTTACGGAATGGAGTTTTTTCATATGTGGAGAAACCTCTATGAATTGCAGCTAATCTTGTAATACCTGCTTTATTAATTCTTTCTAAACCACCTTGCCATAACCCTATATCTGGGTTAATTGGGTTTTTAACCATTACTGGAATGTCAACACCTTGTAAAGCGTCAGCAACTTCCTGAACAGAGAAAGGGTTTACTGTAGTACGAGCACCAACCCATAAAATATCAATTCCTGCTTTTAAACAAGCTTCAACGTGAGCACCAGTTGCAACTTCAGTGGCTGTTAGTAAACCAGTTTCAGCTTTAGCTTTGTTTAACCACTCTAAACCTATTTCTCCAATACCTTCGAAACTTCCTGGTCTAGTTCTCGGTTTCCAAATACCAGCTCTTAATACACTTACTCTTTTATCCTTAGCGACGTCTCTAGCAGTAGTTAATACTTGCTCTTCAGTTTCAGCACTACAAGGACCACTTATGATCATTGGTTGCTCTAAACCTAATCCCCAATCTTTAATTCTTTTTAAATCTAAACTCATAACTTTTAATTTTATGCTCAAAAAAATCCTGGTTGGTAGCTAAAATAAATAATCCTTTCAAAAAGAAAGTCGATATTTATCCTCTATACTTGGTAAAGTACACTGCACGATAACAGCAATACATAAACCAGTTTTTCATTTGTTCGACTGCAAAGATAGGCGAGTTCATTATTGAATCCAAATAAAATTTGCCTATTCACATTTTATCCGGATTGAAACAAAATTAAATTCTGTTTACTTTTTTTATGGTGCTTGAAATGTTAATAAATGCTTGTATTTCCAACATTTATTTGTTAATCATTAAAAATTCGGAATAACATTTTTTGAGTAAAGCTAGTCGTTTGCTAACCAAGCTTTGCTGTTGTGAGAAAGCTTTGCCTTAGCAAGAGCTTTTAGGGCGACAACCTTATTATTGTAAGAGCCGTAGGAAACACGATGAAGACCAGAATTAGAAGAACCTGCTAATTGAGCATTGGGAAATCCAGCTTTTTGTAATCTTAACACCATTTTACCAGCGTTACTCTCAACACCAAAACAACCAGCAATTACATGGTATTTGAAAGAAGTAGTTGAATTTTTTACTGGTTGAGGACTAACGATTTTAATGGATTTTTTCTTTATTTTTTTAACGGGAAATTTAGCAAATATTTTAGCTTTTTCTTTTTGTTCTTCCTGTAAAATTTTAATTTGATTTAAATCCTCTTGCTGATCTAACAGTCCACGATCAGTGAATAACTGTTTTTCATGCTCATCAAAAAAAGCAATTTCTTCAACAACCACGGTCTTATCTTCAACAGCTTTTGATTTGCCAACCGTGAATTTCGCTTGAGGCTCGATTTTTTCGGAAAATAATCCATTCAGAAAATTTAAATCTAAATGATTGCGGATTGCATCGTTATTTGTAGAAACCGATAAAAATAAGAAAGCACCAATTGAAACAGCCGCTATAGCAGTAACAGTTCTTTTGATAGTTTTATATGTTTTCGGAGTTGCTTTTTTCTGATTTAAGCCACGCTCTATTCTATGGGCTAAACCAACGCGCTCAATAGGAGTAGCATGAACATTCGTTAAACCGAAAGAAGTGTTCGCAAAATTTGATTCGTTAAATTGATCAAAAATTAAATTCCCTTCCTTGTTCAGAACAAAAGAACCAATTCCTTCTAATTCAAGGTAATTTGATTTTTCAAGTTCTTTTTGCCAAAATGAAACTTTAACCTCAATTGCTTTAAGGGCTTCATTATAGGTCATTCCACATTTAGTGGCTACATTTTGGGCAAGTAAGCCATCGTTTTTTGAAAGCTTAATATTAAAAGAGATTCCTTTCCCTGGAGGGATAAGAATGTTTTTAGAAGGTTCGAGTATAGCAGGACGATAGTGCGTTACAAAACCACCAAACTGCGGAATGACAACACAATCCTCTTCAAGGAGTAATTCTTTTGCTATTTTTTCTACTCTAATATTCATTTCTTGTAATAGATATCAAAGGTATAAATTAAACCTTTATTATTCTTCTTCAATTTACGTCATTTTGGATGGAAATGCAATAGGTTTACCTACAGTTTGTTAACACTTAGTTTATCAACCTATTTAACATGAAAAATCGAGTTGCTGATAATATTCTAATTCTCTCAATGTATGTTTAGCTAGTATTATTAACTTTGCGTGGAATTAATTATGTTTCAATTAGCCGATTATATAAGCGAGACTTGGATACAGGTCTATGTTATAGGAGTAGTTTCACTTACTATCATCTTCCTGTACAAGGAAATATACAACACTGCAATTACTTTTTTGGGTGCAGTCGGACTTTTACTAATTCCAAGTATTGTTAAAACTGATGAAGTACTTTCTTCGTTTGCAAACGAGCAAGTTGCTGTAATTATAATGCTTTTGGTGATCGGGCAGTTTCTTAAAAGGAGTCCTGTTATCGAGCAACTATTTCAAAAGCTTTTTTTGAAAACAAAAGGTTATTTCGCCTTTACTCTCAAAATGACAGGGTTTGTTTCGATGTTTTCAGGGTTTATGAATAACACCCCTTTAGTAGCTTTATTACTGCCATACGTTGTGGATTGGGGAAGGAAAAATAAAGTTGCCCCTTCAAAATTGCTAATCCCTTTATCGTTTGCTGCCATAATGGGTGGAGGATTAACCCTAATAGGTACTTCAACTAATCTTATTGCCAATAGTATTTTAGTTTCAAAAGAAGGTCCCGATGCAGCATTATCTATGTTTTCTTTCCTCTTAATTGGAGCTCCACTAGTTGTCGTAGGGATTATTTATATATTGATTTTTGGAAAGAGAATTCTTCCTGATAATGTAGGAATGCTTTCTAATTTTGATGAAAATAATAGAGAATATTTAGTTGATTTGTTGGTTTCTAAAGGTTCGCCTTTGGTAGGGAAGACGATTGGAGAATCAAACCTAAGAAACCTGAACGATTTGTACCTTGTGGAAATAGTACGTCCCGATAAAGTTCGAACTGCACCAGGTCCTAAAGAAATTATGAGAGCTGGCGATTATTTAATCTTTGCCGGAGAAACAGAGAAAATTGTTGATATTGTGAATATGGATCTTGGTTTAGAAATGCCAAATGAAGTTGGAGCAATGAAAAAGAAGAAGGAAGTTGTAGAGGTGATCTTACCTTATAATTCATCTCTTTCGAGAAAAAAAATAAAGGACACCGACTTTAGGTCAAGATTCGATGCCGCTATTATTGCCGTTAGAAGGGATGGTGAAAAACTATTTGGGAAAATAGGAGACATTACCCTTCAAAAAGGTGATATGATGCTTTGTGTTGTTGGACATGATTTTTACAAAAGAATAAGGAGAGCAAAAGAGTTAACGCTTATTTCAAATGTTCGCCAGTTGCAGGATATTGATGGTAAAAAATCTACATCATTAATCATAGCTTCTATTATTTCGATCTTACTACCAGCTCTTGGTGTAGTATCCTTATTTCAATCATTGTTAATTTTATTCGTTTATCTTTTATTAAGTAAAGTTGTTTTGTTTGGGGAACTTAAGCGCGCAATAAATCTTAACTTAATCGCAATCATGGGAGGAGCTTTAACCATTGGCGTAGCCATGGACAAAAGTGGAACTGCTGAGTTAATAGCGAGCGAAGGGTTATCGGTTCTTAAGCCATTAGGTCCAATAGGAATATTAGCAGGAGTTTATTTAATTACCAACCTCTTAGCTGCATATATGACAAACATTGCTGCGGTTTCTATTATAATGCCAATTGCATTGAGTTTTGCAAAGGTTCACAATTTTGAGATCATGCCTTTTGTTTTTTGCGTAGCCTTTGCAGGTTCTAAGACTTTTTTAACGCCAATTGGTTATCAAACTAATTTGATGGTTTACGGACCAGGAGGTTATAACTTTAAGGATTATTTTAAGTTTGGATTTCCGTTGACGGTGATTTTTATGATCACAACTCTTTCGTTATTAAAACTTATTTACTTTTAAAAAGGAACAAGGCTAGTTGATTTAAAGTTTGACGATTTTAATCTTTCATACCAATTAAGTTCTTTGTAGTTAGATTTTCAGAAAAATACGTGACACATCATTAACTTAATGAGCTTTCGAAACCTTTAAGTGACCCATATTTTTTTTATACCGTATTGAAAATTAAAGCTGTCGCGTATCTTTTTTAATAAATAGTAATATGATTTATTGAAAGGTGCTTTATTCAATTCTTTGAATAAAGCGTAATGATGGGTGAAATAAAAACATTCTCAATTACACCAATTAAATGGCAGTTTACTTGTGTTTATCCTTTAGGAACTGTGTTTATAAACCTTTAAACAGCGCAAGAAAACCTTAACTTTTTTTAAGTCCCAGAAAAATTGATGTAATTCCTAGTCTGTTTCTTAAAAATAATCAAGTGCGTCCTAACAGACTTTTAAAACATCACTTGGGGTTATGCAAAATACAACCTTGTCTTTGTAAAGAGCAATTGGGCTTCTAAGTAATTCTGGATTATTCATAATCATATAATATGCAGAATCAATATCTGGATCTCTACCTTTAATATTTTCTTGGTAGTAAGGATTTGATTTGTCCATGATATCTTTGGCTTTCAAATTTAGTTTTTGAATTGCCAACCTAAATAAAGTATTCGATAGCCTCACTTCATTAATATCTTGTCTGTTAATATTAGAAGAAATTCCTTGAGCGATAGCTAGGGTTTTTTTATCGATAATTTTTTTACTGTTGTATATCAGTGTCAATTCGGATTTTTCGTAATGCATAAGCTATTTGTATTAAGGGATTTACTATCTCTACGGTTGTTTTTTGATAATGTTTAGAAAGTTTTATTACGCTTGGTTAAATATAGATCCACAAAATACTTTTATTAAGCTACAAAAACAGCTGTTTTATCGATTTATTTTTTTAGATAAACCATTTTTTTTAAAATGGAGTGATATTAGACCTCTTAGTTACGTTTCACAAACGAGCCATTACCACAACGAATTTTAAAATAGACCCTAGATCTTCTAAAAAGTGAATTTTTATCTCTGTAAACTATCAGAAAACTCATCAGATGATGTTACTTTTAGTGATTTAAAAGTTAATGGTATAAGAGTTTATATCTTCTCTTGAGCTACCATATTTTACACCTATGAATTAATTGTTGGAACTTCAGTTGCTACAACAATTACAGCTAAACAATACAAATAGCCACAAGTTTAGTAGTTACTCAAGTAACTTCAGTACCTGGTTACGGAATAATAATTGTAACTGCTTTTAACGAAAGAAAAGTTAAAACATACTGTGTCTTTTGTTGCAACGTTACCTGGAGCTGAAGAATCTGTTAGTTCTTCAGCTGTTAAAGTGTTGTCTAATTTTTTTAGTAAAAGATTGGAAGGAATCAAATAATTAAATATATAAAGTGCTTTTTCATAGAACTTTTTTAGTATCTAGCTTATTTGTTATAACTTATGTATGAACATTTGAGACTGAAAAATAGTTTTGTTTTAGTCTGTTTTATGGTTATTTTAATTTTAAGAATTATAATAGAAATAGAAGTGATAAAGAAAAAAATAAAATTTGCGTTATCTCCGGTGAAAATCACAAATACACAAGAAATGAATCAATTTATTTGGTGACTAAAATATAAATATCAACGATTAAATCGAAGAGAAATGCAACCAGTAGAACGTATAGATAAAAATATTAGAATTGTATAAAAATCATCTCCAAGCATGAAAAAAGCAATTGTAGTAGGGTCAGGTATTGCAGGTTTAGCATCTTCTATTCGCTTAGCTCATAAAGGGTACAAAGTCTCCGTTTATGAAAAAAATGATACATACGGAGGGAAGCTAGGTTATTTTAAGAAAGATGGATTTAGGTTTGATACAGGTCCTAGCTTATTCACAATGCCTCAATATTTTGAGGATTTATTTTTTGATGTAGGCTATAATTTCTCTGATTTTGTTACTTATGAAAAACTTCCTTCTTCTTGTAAATATTTTTTCGATGATTACACTAAATTTGTTTTTTATCAAGATAAAGAGAAACTAAAAAAAGAGCTCAATTCTGTGTTTAAATCGGATGAAAAAAATGTGTTAGACTATTTAGTTAAATCAGAGGAATTGTATGAAAATTCTGGTGCTTTATTTATAGAAAATAGCCTACATAAGTTAAAAACTTTTTTTTCTTTTAAAGCTTTAAAATCACTACCATATTTAATTAATGTAGAAAATAGTAAATCGCTACATGCTAAAAATAAAAAGTATTTAAATTCAGAAAAACTGATTCAGATATTTGATAGATATGCAACATACAATGGATCTTCTCCATATAAAACCCCGGGTATGATGTCTATGATTCCTCATTTAGAACAAAATATAGGTACGTTTTTTCCAAAAGGAGGGATGAGGTCATTAGTAGATGCTTTATATCAATTGGCATTAAAACTAAAGGTGGATTTTAATTTTAACAGTGAGGTTAATTCTTTTAACGTTGAAAATTCTTCCATCTCATCAATTGTAGTAAATGATGTTCCAGTAAAGGCAGACTTATTTATTTCAAATATGGATGTAGCTTTAACTTATAAAAAATTATTAAAAGATAATAAAACGTTTAAAAGTGAAACTGCTAAAGAAAGAACAAGTTCTGGCGTTGTTTTTTATTGGGGAATAAATAAGGTTTTTGAAGACTTAGATTTGCACAATATCTTTTTCTCTTCTGATTATCATCATGAGTTTAATCAAATATTTGAACAGGATGAATTTCCTGAAGACCCTACAATTTATGTTAATATTACATGTAAACATGAATTAATTGATGCTCCAGAAGGAAAAGAAAACTGGTTTGTTATGGTAAATGTACCTTCAAGTTTTAATTATTCAAATGAAGAAATAGAGTTGTTAAAAAATAGAGTATTAATTAAACTTTCTAAATTGTTGAAAGTTGAATTGTCTCCTTTAATTTTAACGGAAGAAATTTTACATCCTAAAAAAATTAAAAACAATACAAATGCATATTTAGGTGCTTTATACGGTACGGCATCAAATAGTGTAATAAGTGCTTTTAATAGACACAGTAATTTTTCAACAAGATATAAAAATCTGTATTTTGTTGGGGGTACTGTTCATCCAGGAGGAGGAATTCCTTTGTGTTTAAATAGTGCAAAAATAGTTGTAGATAGTTTATAAGTAAGAAAATGAGTAAAGTGAAGAGAAATACTAAAATTAATATTTTATTAATTTTAGTATTAGTTGTATTTCATGCTGTTGGTTTAGTAGGGATGTTGTTTTTTGATAGAAATAGTTTCATTAAACTAACATGGCTCAACCTTCTTATATCAACTGTAATCGCTTTTATATCCTACAAGGAAAAAATAGTAAGCTTCATTATTCCATTTTTTTTAGTGGTTACTGTAACATTCTTTGTTGAGGTAATAGGTGTTAAAACAGCTCTTTTATTTGGGCATTACAAGTATGGTGATGTTTTAGGTTTAAAGCTGTTACAGGTTCCGTTACTGATCGGTTTTTTATGGTTGACGTTGTCGTTAGGTGCTAAAAGTATTATTCAACGTTTCACAAGGTTGCCAAGTCAAATTGTTTACCTTTTTGCAGCACTATTAATGGTTTTTGTAGATTATTTAATTGAACCTGTAGCTATAAAGTTTGGCTATTGGACATGGGACTATGATTCTGTACCAATATTTAATTATGTATGCTGGTTTTTATTAGCATACGTTAATCAGTTGTTTTTAAGTAAAATAAAAAGTAGGAATAATGTATTAGAGGCGTTGTTTTTAATAAATGTATTATTTTTTTCCATCTTAAATTATTTCTTATGATTTATAGTGTTTTAATAGTTTCGCTAACTTTTATAGTAATGGAATTTGTCGCTTTTGCATTGCATAAGTATGTGATGCACGGTTTTTTATGGAGTTGGCATAAAGATCATCATCAGCCTAAAGATGAAAAGCTAGAAAAAAATGACCGATTTTTTTTAGTTTTCGCTATTCCTAGTTGGTTAGGTATTATGTTTGGTTTAATCTATGATATTAATTGGTTTTTTTCAATAGGTTTAGGAATCGCTTTATATGGTATTTGTTACGTGATTGTTCATGAAATCATCATCCATCAAAGGCTCCCTTTTTTTAAACGATTAAATTTCAAATACATAAAAGGCATTCGGTTCGCGCACAAAATACACCATAAAAACCAAGGGAAATTTCATGGCGTATGTTTTGGGATGCTGATTGTTCCTTTAAAATATTTTAAATAATGTTATACCTCTACCTTTTAATATTTACTCTTTTTGTGCCCTTGCTACTGACATGGGATAAAAAAGTTAAATTTTATAAACAACTTAAAAGTTTATCTATTTCTATTTTTATCGTTTCGTTTATATTTATTATTTGGGATATTTTTTTCACTAAATATAGTGTGTGGGGTTTTAATAATGATTACTTACTAGGATTATCATTTTTTAAATTACCGATCGAGGAAATTTTGTTTTTTATAGTGGTTCCTTATTCTTGTGTGTTTATACACGATACTTTAAATACATATTGGCCTATTCGAGCTTCAAAAATTAATAAAAAAGTCTTCATTGTATTACTCGTTGTTTTAAATGTTTGGTTAGTTACAATTTACAGTAAGGAAACTTATTATACCACTTCGGTTACAATTTCATTATTTGTAACGATCATTTTATTATTGCCATTAAAGAGTCACGATATAGCAGCATTATTTAGGTCTTATGTTATTGTATTAGTACCATTTTTGTTTGTGAATAGTGTTTTAACAGGCTTTTTTACTGAAACGCCTATCGTTTGGTATAATGACACCAATAATTTAGGTGTTAGAATTGGTACAATACCATTGGAAGATTTCATATATAATTTCTCTTTAATCGTTCCTATAATATTGATTAGAGACATGTTTCATAATAAGAAAAAATGTCGCTCTTTAGTAAAGATTTAAATCTCACCTATTAGGATTGTGGGCGTAAAGATGCTGCATGACAAGAGGTTTAGTAATATGAAAGTAAAACGATTTATTATTTCCCCTGTCAATGAGTAGTGAAATTCTGTTAGTTACAGTTTCAATCGCTAATATATTTTGCTTTTATTCTAATGTCATTTTCTTTAAATGAACCGGAACCAAAATTTTCAAAACAAATTGCGGTTAAACTGTTATTAGGCAGCATTTTTTTAGCTTCTCTAAAATCCTGATTGATTTTTGATAAATTTTCAAAAAAGGCTACTTGAGTTTTATCAAGATTTAGTAACTCGGCTGTTTCTCCTTTCTGAACCTCTAATGAAATGATTAACTTTTTATTTCCTTCGTTGTCTTCTTTTACAGCAAGATTGTAAGAGTTAACAATTTTCGATAGCTCAGGTAATGAGTAAATAACTTCTTGAATGTCAGTAGGGCTTATGTTTGACCCGAAAAAAGACACAGTCATATCAGCTCTTCCATAATGCAATAATAACGGTAGATCTGTTTGCGGTTTTGTTAATTCGTCTTGGTTTATATTTAATTCTTTTAATATTAAGTATAATTCTTTAATAGCTAATGTATGACCTCTATCGTGTATGTTGTACCTGATTTTTGGGGAAATATAATCGGGGCGACCGATTGTAACAATTAATTCTCCATCATCAGACGACTCAATCAAAAAGTCTGTTGGGTTATATTGGAAAATCATCGGGAGTGCACCTGTGTGTTTTAATATTTTTGATCGTAATGATTGATTTGATCGCAATAACCTTCTAAGGCTGATTGTGAAATCATTTTCTGCCGAGATGTTTAGTTCTAAATCTGATGCTCCTAATGAGCTGTAGGCTTTTTTAATTCCTTTTTGAAGTAGATAGTCCCTCATTCCTTCGGACATTGATTCACCTCCAAAAATGAAGGTAATATTAAATTTCTCCCAATTTATTTTTGAATTATCTACCAAATATTTTAAAAAAGGGGGATAGCCCATTATTACATAGTGATGATCTTCGCCAAATTGTTTAAGTGTATTTTCAATTTTTTCTTTTTCAGGACCTAGAGATTTTATTTTTGAAAAAGTAACACAACTCATTGTTACATTTACCCCAGTTGCCCAAGGTCCCAATGCAAAAGCATTAATAACAAATATTGGGTCTTTGCCTACTAATGTTCTCATACCAAACTCAATCATTTTGGTATTCCGTTTTCTTTCTTTTAATCCTCTAACCCAGTTTGTTGCTGTTCCGCTACTACCTGAGGATTCATCAATAATTATATTTTTAGTTGGAATCCTTCCTCCTACACATCTTTCCTCGATGGAAAACTTTTTAATATAGTTTTCTTTATCAATTTCTGGAATCTCACAGATATTTGGCACCAGACCACTAAACGAAGGCTTCGAAAAATGATGGGATTTTAAAAATTCTCTGTAAGCGGGCACCCTTCTTTTTGCTTTTATAAATTCTGAATAGGCTCGGGCTTTACTATTAAATGACCTAATTTTATTAATTCCTGGAATATATATAAGCTTTATGGTAAAATTCGATAGCATTAGTGGTTTTCGAATTCGTTCAACTAACCAAGCATAAAATAATATTATTATGTGTCTCATATTTTATTTATTTAATTAATATTTCATCTGTACTTAACCGATAACTTCTCGCTGGTGTTTTGCTATATCCAGCTCTGTAAGCAATCCAAATTAAATTTCCGTTCTTTGGGGGAGGTAACATCATTTTCATTTTTTGGTAAGCTCCAATATTTGTTATTAAAGAACCAGTAGGTTGAATATAAGCACCTTCTCTTGTTAGCATAAGCCAATTTCTTGCAAAATACTTTCCGGACTCAAGCCAATCTGAGGTGTTTTCAAATTTGCCACTCATCCAACATATACTACAAGTTCCATTAAATGAGGATTTGTAGCTTTTATTCAACATTTTTTTTCGAATACCCTTAGTCCATTTCTCGTGATTTTGGAAAACTGATTTCAATAAACTTCCTGAAAAACCCATGCATTTTGCCCATAGTCCATCCTTTCTTGTCTCAGCATCCTTCTTATTGTATCTAAATAACTTATCGAGTTCTTCTCTGTTAGGTTTTGATTCGAGATCTTCAAATAATGTTCTTTGATTTAATTCAACAATCATATCTATAAACTTTTGGTCGGATGAATGAAAAAACTCTTGATTGAATTTTTTTGCCTGAGTTTTTAATATATCTACAGTACTTTGACTTAGAGCTTTTCCGTTATATGCTATTCTAGAAGTTCTTCTCTTTTTAATTAATTCTATTCCTAGTGTCTCTTTTTCTTTACTGGGTGAAAGGATGAGCTTCGCAAAAAGGGTTGGCTCTGTGGATTTTGTGGTTATTGGAGCATATATTTTAGTAATATGTACTTTAAAACCAAAAGATAACGAAACAATTGAAAGGTGTTCCACAAAAACACCCATCGCAACTGTTGCAAATATTGAATCTGGATCACCTACTGGTAAAAGCCTATTTGGATCGTAGAATAATTCTGCTTCAGTTTTTGAAATGACCTTTAACTGGTGCGGCTGTAAGTTATGAACGGTAGGGCACCAACGCGCTATTTCTACTAATTCTTTCCAGCTAGGAACGGCCGAAGGTTCATTTTTAGTTAACGCCCAAATCTGTTTAAATGGGTTTAATAGTGCAATTGAGAATAATCCTAATGAAGTGTTTTTAATAAATATTCGTCTAGAACTTTTCATTATTTAATGATTTGGTCTGTTGGCTAGTTAGTTGTCTTAGGTTTTGACGCGTTATACGTAGTCTGATTTGTCAGAAGTTATAGACAATAGTCTGTAAGTCATGAAGTTTATTTTATGTACCAACAATTATTTTTCAATTACTTATAGGTCGTACGCAGTTTGTTTTTTAAAGATTCAAAATTTAATAATTCAAGTTTATAATAAATTATACAATTAGTTGAAATATTTCCATTTTCGTACACCATTTTAATTTACAAAAGTTGTAGGTATCTGTTAAGAGTATAGTATTCCTGTTTTATTATTGTTACTTATTCCATGTTTTATTTGAATCCTTGTGAATTTTATAGGGATTTTTTTTCTAATATATATATGTTTCCAATTCTATAATATGTTCAATCAGTTTCAAAGACACTTCGCCTGTTTTTTATAGCCCTTTCGAGGCAGTTTAATTTAATGTTTATAAGAACCGTCAGGCAAAACGGTGGGCATTTTATAGGTAGGGTTGGTTAAAAGAGAAAATATGGCACTATCAGTATCTTCAACTTTTTGATTTGTGTTTAATTTCCATTCATTGTCAATATCATCCAATCTGTTTTCTTGTGCTCCCAACATTGAGGTTAAAGCCCAATATAAATACTCTACGGTTTGACAATTTGAATAGTCGCAAGTTTGGTCATCATAGGTGTACCAAGCATTTATAGGATACTCATTAGGGATTGTCATAAATTGTCCACCTCTTGCAATATCCATTGCATTTGCCAAATCTGATCCAACATTTTGTCCGAAAGCTTCAGGGTAGGCATAGGAATGTCCTGCATTGTTAATAATGTGTAATACTTCTTCTAAAGAAGCATCAAATTCACCTGTTTTCCCATTGGATACAAAGTTGGGATGTGTTTCATCATTTCCCAAATCCTGACCTTCCCGTCCATTTGGTGGGTCAATATTTAGGTCGTTTTCGTTCTTCCACATTACCATAAAAGCTTTGTTTTCAATCATTTTATTCAACACCAATTGGTCATCTACTATTCCATCTTCATCGTTGTCAAGATACTGAGCCATTACATTTGCCGTGTGTAATAGTTTAGCATCTTCTACGGCAACAACGGCATAAATGTCTATTCCAAAAACCACCACTTTTCGATTAAAACTTGAAAATCCATTGTCTGAATGCGTAACTATTGTGAAATTTGGGTCGTTTCCTGCATTAATTGGTATATTATCATCTTTCTTACAAGAAGTAATTATCAAAAGGCTAACCACTATGGTTTTGATTAATAAAATTTTGTTTATCATTTTTTTAAAACATTATTTATTCTTTTTGTTAACGTTGTATCACCTTCATTATTCCCTATAAATCTTAGTGTATGGAAGGTTTTTTTGAATACAGAGTCAAAAAGTATTATTGTTAATTATTAAATTAAAATAAGTGCCATTTAAAAAAGAAGAACACTTATAAAATCAGATGTGTTTTTAAGAGCGTTAATTCTCAATATGCCTTAGATTACATCAACTAAAAATCAAAGGCTTCAATAACTATTATTTTTTGCTAATACTTTATGTTTAAAACATTAATATTTTCTCTTTGGTATACAGCAAAACCAAAATATCCTTTGAGGGGTATAGTTCCTTCCTTATAAGTTGCTGTAGCATATGTTTTACCATCAATAGAGTAACTCGCTGAATTTTTTTTGATAATACATTTCATAGTATAAACCTTTCCGATCTCCGTTTTTATTTTTTCACCCCTTTGAATCTTTGGAAAAGCATTAAAAAGGCCTGTTCTAAATGTAAAATCATCCCTATGTGGGGATAAATACCAACTTAAGGCATCTGGAGCTATATTCTTATTTCCCCACTCAGATTTATTAAATGAATATACGGGTATGAATTCATCATCTATACTATTGAATTTGAAATCATAAGAAATTTCGGCTGGTAATGAAACTAGTTTTGGAAGCCAAACATATCGATTTGATATTGTAAGATTAGGATGATTGGAAATCCTTTTACTAGCGGCACAGCTTATTATAAATGAAACAATGCTTAGAATAAGTAAAAAGGAACTGATTTTTTTCATAATTATTTCTAACGTTTATTACAATCGTAAGTTAGTATAGAAGGATGTAAAACACAAAAGAAGCCTGAAAATATTTTGCAAATATCTCTTTGTTATAGTTCGTTTTAATATAACCCGGTAATTGATTTTAATAAGAAGTAGAAGTCAGTTTCTGCGTTGTTTGTTTTTATAACTTGTTTCTCTCCGTTTTCAATAATGGTGTAATTAATGGTGTTGTATTTATCGAGCGTGTCTTTTTTTAAGCTTGAAACATTTTTTTTAAAATCAATGTACTTTATAAGTTTTTCAGGAGAAATTGAAAACGTATAAAAATTAGTGTCGTTGTTAAAATTAATAACGCTGTCTATTTTGTTTTTATTAAAAGAGCTGTTAAAATATAAAGTTATAGATGCATCGTTTTTTAAAACACTTAAGTTTTTTTTTATCAACCAAAACAATCTTTTTGATTAAAAATAATACTTAAGGTGTTTGTTTTTAAATTTTGAGAAAAAGAGATTTTATAAATCGAGCAACTAAAAAGTAGGAGCGCTGTAAGTTTCTTCATTAATGTAATATAACCGTTTTCAGTTAAGAAGTCTTAAAGCATCTCAGTAAACAATGTTTTGCAAATTAGATTGCCGTCAGAATGAACAAACCCTTTAAGCTTTTTAGGTGATGTTAGGCGTATGATTTTATCTATATTCGTTTTATGGAAAACAAAGGGTCATTAATAAAATTCATCGATGCTATTGAGGTGTTATCCAAAAGTAAATCATTAAGAGATGGTGACGTGGAACAGTCCCTAAAGGAGATTTTAAAGTCCGCAACTGAAGCTTTAGATTGTCAAAGAGCGAATGCCTGGACGTTCAATGAAGATTTGACTGCTCTGGATTCATTAATGTCATTTAATAAAACGGCAATGCTGTTTAATATAGAATTATCATTGAGCAAAAAGGATTTACCAGAGTATTTCAAAGGATTGGTGAAAAATGAAATTATAGTTTCTGACGACGCAGTTAATGAAGTACTGAACCATGAATTAGTTGATATTTATTTAAACCCAAATAAAATAAAATCAATGATCGATATCCCTATTCGTTCAGAGGGAGAAATGATTGGAGTTGTTTGTTTTGAGCAAACCAATAATTATCGAAAATGGACCAATGAGGATATGAAATTCACGCAATCTTTGGCCCAACTAATTTCAATTGCTTTAGAGTCGAATAAAAAGAAAAAATATCGTTTGGAACTTGAAAGTCTTGTCCGTCAAAAAGACGTCCTTATTTCCGAGATTAACCATAGAGTTAAAAATAATATTTCAGTAATAATAGGACTTATGAATCTTCAAAAGAGTAAGTCCAAAGATCTTTATCACGCCACCTTATTTAATGAAATAAAAGATAAATTTTATTCAATGTCCGCCGTTCAGGAACAGCTTCTTTTAAGTCAAGAAGTTGACAAAATTAATCTTGGTGATTTTTTAACAAGTCTATCCAATAATTTGAGGGGATCCTATGAAAAAGAGGTTGCTGTTTTGATCGAAAAAGAGGAGGTTTTTATTGATTTAACGATAGGGATTCCATTGGGTCTTATTGCGAATGAAATAATAACAAATTCTTATAAATATGCCTTTGGAGAGGAAAATGACACTCCTCAACTAAACATCAAATGCTATAAGCAAGGGAATAAAATTTGTGTTTGTTTTGAGGACAATGGTCCCGGATACGATTTCTCATCAGAAAACGTTGGGATGGGATTAGGAATAATTAAGGATTTGTGTGAACAAATTGATGTGAAAATAGAATTTCTAAATAGGAATGGTGCCAGCATAACTTTAATATTTAAAGGTTCGTAATTATATGTGTTTTGGCTGGAGAGTTTATTAAAATAACATTAGCCTTAAAGCTATTCTACTATTTGTTACCCACTCATGTTTTTTTGCAACAAAGAAGTTGTAACCGTAAGAAATAGTACTGCTAGAATTTAACCTAAACCCTATTTCAGGTGTTAAGGATTGTGATATTGTCGAGTTAATTTTACGATGGTTAAACGAAATTGAAGCTTTTATTCCTAAATTTTCATTAATTGGTTTCAAATAGCGTATTGTAGCAAAAGGGTTTAAATAAGTTACTTTCTTAATAGAATTTAATTGTCCCCCTATCAAAATAGATAAGTTTTCACCATAATTTTTTGAGGGTTTTGATTTATTAATATATTCCAGTTTTAAACCCGATTCAATTACGTGTTCCCCTTGATAAATATATCCTAAACTTAGTTTACAAGGGTTTATTCTATAAGTCCAATTTGTGCTGTCTTTTTGTGAGAAGCCATGAACAGGTAACAGAATTGTTAATATGAAAACGTATTTTTTCAAGGTCAAATTAATAATGAAAATAAGTCAAAAGGATACACTTCCAGTGCTAGATAACCTTTAAAGTAATTGTCTGATATTTTAGATCTGTGATTTTTTTTAAAATAAAAAGTTTTAAACGGTTTTTTGGATATTGAACTTGAATATCGCTTAGTAAAATGGCAATTCAATACAGAAGATTGTTCAATACAAAGAAGTCTAAATTAAAAGCAAAGCGTTATGCGATAGGCCATTGAAAGAAGTCAAATGATTCAACTAAAACTTTTGCAATTACCTCTACGTTGTAACTTGTATCTAATGTTTTGATTTGAATCCATTCGAGAAGCTTCCCGAACTCTTGTTTCCGAAATAACTTAACGAAACACCGTATGATTTTCCTTTTTTCAACTTAGATGTCTTCACTGTAAATGAGTTTATTCCTTTTTTAGCTTTGGTTTTTAAGAAACCGATTACTTCATTGTTTTCATAGTCTTTGATTTCAATTTGAATATCGATTTTGTTTAGAAAATAAATTTCTAATGCTACTCTCTTATCCGCTATACTATAAATATCTCGAATGTTATTTTTATCAGTTATGTAAGTTCTTTCTCGTTTTTTTCCTTTTTCAATTCCATTAATTTTTGAATAGGTAATTATCCCTTGAACATTACCAAACTCTATAAACGGCATTGGGAAAAATGGTAAAATAAAATATCGATAAGGACCAGCTGTAGCTTGAACAATCATATCATATGCTAAACCATTGATTGTATCTTTACTTACCCCTTGAAGGAAAAACTCTGTTCGTCCGTTTTGTTCAATAAGCTTTAGTTCAGTAGAGTATTCCTTAAATGGAATAAACTGACTGCCGTAATAATAACCACTGTCAGAAATGGGTATTAAAAATTCTTCGGGACTGTCTTTCGATCCACTAAGATAGTTGTAACTTTCAATCTCCATTATTAGAGATTTATTATCGTCAATTATGGTATCTCCGATGTACTTAACATTTTTAAATTGCTTGTCCTCATAAACAGCTAATCCTGTTGAATCATTGTACCACTTTCTGCGATAAAATAATTGAATTTCGTCTCTTGGTTTTATCTTAAATAGATTAATAGTTTGAAATTTGTTTTTAATCCCTTCAGATATGTCATTGTAATTGTCACCGTACAGCTGTTTTGTATAAAATTGTCCATTACTTGAAACAGCTAATGTTTTTAAGTCAGGAATTATTACAGTATAAATTTCTGAGTTATCAGTTTTAAAATATTTCCTTGGTGTTTTGCTGTCTCTTGGAGAATTTTTTCTTGTATCAATAAACTCAAATGAAATCTTAACTTGTTCTCCAAAAAGTGTACCTGCTTGTTCTTTCGTTTGATTATAATCAATGTTATGTATAGCTTGGAAATTTTTATTCAAAAGTGTATAATTACGATCTCGGAACGATTCGTAAAATATTTGAGTTTTTTCAATTTCAGAATAGTCTGTAAAGTCTTCTGTTTTGAATTTCAAAAAAATCCGTTTTTCTATCAACGTGTCTTTTAAGTCGGTTCTAACTTGAAGCCCTATAATATTATTTTTTTGTTTGAAGTAAGTTGCTCGAACGTAGATCTTAGAATCAGCTATTTCTTTACGGTTCGACTGTCCAAAACTCGACTGAGTTAGAAAAAGTACAGTTATAAAAACTATTATTCTCATTATTTGACTTTAATTTTATGGTATACGTTTAATGAAAAATATGTTTTAATGTAATTTCACGCTTTGTCGTAATACGTTATTTTTAAAAAGGTTCGATTTTTACAAACCCAAATTTCCCATTATCCAATGCTACAATTGCACCTCCGTCAGAAGTTAGGTCAATAGCCTCTCCGGCCCAATCAACACCTTTTCCACCGCCATAGGTTTTTTGCCATTTTATATTTCCAATTGCATCAAATTTCACTAGGTAAATGTGCCAAGTATTAGAATTATCACCATCTTTTCCACAGCGTCTATTATACCTGCCATATTCATCTCCGGTTCCTGCAACAATAATACATCCTCCATCTGCTGTGCTCTTAACTCCCCATGCTTCATCATGAATAAACTTCGGTTTGAAACCTCTCGGGTTTCCAGCTTTAGTCTCCCAAATTTTATTTCCTGACAAATCAATTTTCATAGTGTAGGTATCCCAGTTCTTTGTTCCTGAAAGTGTGTGACCGGTAAGGAAAATAAAACCGTCATTCCCAATGTCCATACCAAAGCAATGGTCTTCTGAACCCCCACCGTATTTCTTATGCCATAAAATGTTTCCTATACTGTCCGTCTTAACAAGAGTGTAATCCTTTGCATCTTCCGTTAGCCCGGAAATGTATAGCTCATTATTGAAGGTTCTAATTCTATAGGCTTGTGACATATACTGGTTAATGTTTTT
>CAJJCC010000013.1 GCA_905182585.1 uncultured Flavobacteriales bacterium | reverse complement strand
TTGAATATTGCTTACGCTGAAAATAGTTTTTTACCCGGCGATAATGGTGCTGATATGTTATGGAATCCAACTGATGTGAAATATGACGATCAGGGGGCTCCAATTTTTGGAGGAATGCATTCCATTTATATTTTTAGCACCAAAAATGAAATTCCAAAATACGATAAGGGTCAAACCATCCTTAATATTTTTAACGATGGGGCTTTTGGAAAAATGACTAGGATATTTAATAATTGTACTTGGGTGTTTGCAAATCCATTGAGAAACTTATCCTATGATTTATTAGCAACTGATTTAACAATTAAATTACGAGTGAATGAACCTTATGAATCAACAGGAGGGGATTTACCTGTATATGAATTTAATACTGCTGATATTTATGCAAAGTCGAATGAAACTGCTCAAGCTAAAATTAATTTAGATAAAGTAAATGTAGTTCCTAATCCTTACTATGGTTTTAGTGAATACGAAAAAAGTAAGCTCAGCAATGAAGTTAAAATCACAAACCTACCTAAGGAGTGTACTGTTAAAATTTTCACATTAGATGGGACTTTAGTGAAGACCTTAAAAAAGGATAACGACGATTTAACGTCAATTGCTTGGAATGTAAAAAACGATAATGGAATTGCTGTTGCTTCTGGATTTTATATTTTCCATATAAATGCTCCTGGAGTTGGGAAGAAAATTATAAAGTGGTTTGGTGTACAGCGTGAAATTGATCTAGATACTTTTTGATGATTCGCTTTAAAAACATATTACTTTTAATTTTTTTCATTAGCGTGGGAGATTCTGTTAGGGGGCAATCTGGAGGGCAGTCTGGAGCAACTCAGTTATTGATTAATCCGTGGGCTAAATCTGCTGGTGTTGGTGGTGCTAATGTGAGTTTTGGAAAAGGAATCGAAAGTGTATATATGAATCCAGCGGGCATTACCGGTACTGAAAAAACAGATTTACTTTTTTCAAGAACGAATTGGCTGCAAGGAAGTGAAATTTATATTAATACGTTTGGCGTAAGTCAGCGATTGAATGATAAAACGGTATTGGCTTTCTCTGTAATGTCCTTTAATCTTGGGGATATTGAAATTACAACTGTTAATAACCCCGAAGGTGGAATCGGAACTTATCGACCTCAATTTATTAATGGAGGCTTAACCTATGCCAAATCCTTTTCAAATAATATTAGCGGAGCAATTTCTTGTAAGATTATATCTGAAGGTATTCATGATGTTAAAGCTATTGGGGTTGGTTTAGATGCGGGTGTTAAATATGTAACGGGTACTAAGGATAAAATAAGCATTGGACTTGCTTTGAAAAATGCGGGTCCAAATATGAGGTATTCAGGAGATGGATTAAAAATGCAATTAGTATTTCCAAATGGGAATACACAAAGTGGACAGGTGACGGGTTCTTCTTTTACGCTTCCCTTATTAATGAATCTAGGTTTTGGTTATCGATTTGACTTCTCTGAAACTCATAAGCTACAAACGGGATTAGCGTACTCCGCAAGGATGTTTTTAAACGATCAAACAAGGTTAGGACTTGAGTATCGATTTAAGAATTACTTACAAGTTAGGCTAGGTTTGGTATATGAAGAAGGTATTATGAAAATGGAAACTAGAAACTCAGCAATTACAGGTCCTTCCGGAGGTTTTAGCGTTGAGTTGCCTTATGGGAAAAACGGCCAATATTTTGGTTTTGATTACACATATCGAGATACAAATCCATTTGAGGGAATTCATACTTTCGGTGCAAGAATAATTTTGTAAATTAGCACAACAAACAATAAATTAAAATCTTCGAATCCTGATTGGAATATCAGGATTCTTTTATTATGTAAATTCAAGCATTATGGCAGAGACTAGTTATTTCACGCAAGAAGGATTAGATAAAATAAGGGCTGAGTTAAATCACCTCAAGAAGGTAGAAAGACCAAGTGTTACCGTACAAATTGCTGATGCAAGAGATAAAGGTGATTTATCTGAAAATGCGGAATACGATGCTGCAAAAGAAGCACAAGGGTTATTAGAGTTGAGAATTGCTCAAATGGAAGAAATTGTTGCTTACGCTAGAGTTATTGATGAAACTAAAATTGACAACTCGAAAGTGTTAATTCTTTCGAAAGTTAAAGTGAAAAATTTAGGGAATAAAGTAGAAATGGAATACACTTTAGTTTCTGAAGAGGAAGCAGATTTAGCACAAAAGAAAATATCAATAAGTTCTCCAATTGGTAAAGGGATTTTAGGGAAAGCCGTTGGTGATGTTACTGAAATTAAAGTGCCTGCTGGACTTTTAAAGTTCGAAATAATTAATATTTCTAGATAGTTTAATAACAGAATAGGTATGGCTACAGTTTTCACGAAGATTATTAATGGAGAAGTTCCGTGTTATAAAATAACAGAAACGGAAGATTGTATTGCGTTTTTAGATATAACACCTTTGGCAAAAGGACATGTATTAATTATTCCTAAAAAAGAAGTAAATAACTATTTTGACCTTGAGGATGATTTGTTCCAAAAAGTAAACGCATTGGCAAAAAAGGTTTCTAAAGCCATCAAAAAGTCTGTTGAGTGTACTCGAGTTGGAGTTGCTGTTATTGGTTTAGAAGTACCACACGCCCATGTTCATTTAGTACCGATCAATAAATTAAGTGATTTAGATTTCACTAAAAAAAGAGTTGAATTAACTCCTGAAGAGTTTCAAGAACTTGCTGGTTTAATATCAGCTAATTTATAAAAAAATCATATTGTGAATTTAGTTTCTGTTGAAAATATTATTGAAGCTGCTAAGAATTTAAAAGGAGTAATTGAAAGAACACCTCTTCAAAAAAATCTTGCGTTAAGTGATCGTTATGGTTGTGAAGTTTATTTAAAGCGTGAAGATTTACAGCAAGTTAGGTCATACAAGATTCGTGGAGCTTACAATAAGATTTCATCCTTAAGTAAAGAAGAGCTTGCTAAAGGTGTTATCTGTGCAAGTGCTGGTAATCACGCACAAGGATTTGCTTACTCCTGTCATTTGTTGGGTGTAAAAGGGAAGGTTTTTATGCCGTCTACTACGCCCAAGCAAAAAGTAAATAAAGTAAACTTTTTTGGAAAAGAATTTATTGAGGTAATCCTCACCGGTGATACTTTTGATGACAGTTATAAGAGTTCGATTGAAGCTTGCGAAAAAGAAAATTTAACCTTTGTTCACCCTTTTGATGACTTGAAGGTTATGGAAGGGCAAGGGACAATTGGTTTAGAAATATTAGAAGATTTACAAGATATTGATTACTTATTTTTACCTGTTGGTGGAGGGGGTATATCAAGTGGTACAGGATCTTACTTTAAGCAGAAAAGCCCTCAAACCAAATTAATAGGTGTTGAGCCTGAAGGTGCTGCCTCATTACAAAAAGCTTTAGCAACAGGAAAGCCTATTGAGCTGCCTACAATTGATAAATTCGTTGATGGCGCTGCTGTCCAGAAAGTTGGTTTTAAAACCTTCGAGGTGATTCAGCAAATTATTGATGATGTAGTACTTGTTCCCGAGGGCAAGGTTTGCTCTACGATACTTCAATTATATAATGAAGAAGCTATAGTTGTTGAGCCTGCGGGGGCGTTATCAATTGCTGCGTTGGATTTTGTTAAAGAAGAAATTAAAGGGAAAAGAATTGTTTGTGTTGTTAGTGGAAGTAACAATGATATTGATAGAATGCAAGAGATTAAGGAGAGATCTTTAATTTATGAAGGACTTAAGCATTTCTTTATTGTTCGATTCCCACAACGTCCGGGTGCTTTAAGAGAATTTGTAAATGAAGTTCTCGGTCCAAAGGATGATATTTCCCGTTTCGAATTCGTTAAAAAGAATGCAAGAGAATCAGGTCCCGCATTAATTGGTATTGAACTTTCTGATCCAAATGATTATCAAGGTTTGATTGATAGAATGGATCAGTATGGAATTAATTATACTGTAATTAACGAAGACCCAGATTTGTTCCAATATTTCATTTAGCACTTTATGAGTTTAGAAGAAAGAATCGCCAAATCGAGAACAACTTTATTTAAAGCTGTTTTTCCTGAAATGACAAATCATCATAATATGATGCATGGGGGAAAAGCGATGGAGCTAATGGATGAAATAGCCTTTATGACTGCAACCCGATTTTGTAGGAAAGGATTTGTAACTGCGGGGTCAATTGTTAATCATAAAAAGCCTATTCCTGCAGGAACACTAATTGAAGTGGTAGGAGAGGTTGTTAAGGTTGGTAAAACATCACTTAAAGTCTCTGTGAAAATATTTGTGGAAGAAATGTACACAGATAATCGCTTTGAGGGTGTGGATGCTCAGTTTACTTTAGTTGCAATTGATCAAAATAAAAAACCTACTCTGGTTTTATGAAAACTAAAATCATAAAGGGAGTTTCAGATAATATTATTCTAATTTTTATTTTGTTGATAGCTTCTGTACTTAGGTTTTGGAAGTTTTGGGATTTAGATTTCATGCACGATGAATTGAGTGCTCTTTCTAGATTGGATTATGATTCTTTATCCGATTTCTACCTTTTAGGAGTTGAGGTTGATGGACATCCAGCTGGAATACAGTCGTATTTAAAACTTCATAAATGGATTTTTGGATTAAATGTATTTGGAATTAAATTACCTT
Source organism: uncultured Flavobacteriales bacterium (assembly GCA_905182585.1). Taxonomy (GTDB): domain Bacteria; phylum Bacteroidota; class Bacteroidia; order Flavobacteriales_C. Next base: position 13,868 of record CAJJCC010000013.1, on the reverse strand, counting down.
TTATAATATGTGGGATATTATCCGTTTATCAGGTATATAAGGTAGGAAGTGTTTGGTTCTCCAAATCTACAGGCTTGTTTAGTGCTGCATTTATTTCAGTAATTCAATACTCGATTTTTTATGATACTATAATCCGGCCGTATGGACCGGGTTTACTTGTGTCTTTGTTGTTACTAAGGTTATGGGGTGCTATTTTCTTTTTTAAAAAATACGCTTGGAAAAATTTCATTTTTTTTGGTATATGCTTAGCTGGACTAGGTTATATCCATTATTTCGCTTTACTATTTGGAGTTCTTGTTTCGTTGCTTGGTTTAGTTTGGGTTAAAAAAGAGTTTTTATTCAAATATATCCTAGCAGGTATATTAGGTTTTCTGATTTATTCTCCCCATTTAGGCATCTTTTTTAGTCAAGTAGGGTATGGCGGTTTAATTTGGCTTGGAGAGCCAGATGGAATTTTTATCAAAAATTATTTCTTTTATTTTTTTAATTATTCAGTTCTATTTTGTTCACTAATCGTAGTAGGACTTTTTTACTTTTTAAGAAAGGACATAAGGTCTAAACTATTAGCAGAAGCGAAGAAAAAGTTCGTATTGATTGTTTTGTTTTTAAGTCCATTTTTGATTGGATTTTTCTACTCTGTATGGGTGATGCCAGTTCTTCAGTTTTCTGTTTTGCTGTTTTCTTTCCCTTGTGTATTAATCTTGTTTTTCTCTTTTTGGAAAGTAGAAAGTGAAAAAGTGAGTTTTTTGATTGTTTTGAGTATAACGACTTTAGGTGTTTATTCCTTAAACTCAGAGCGGAATCATTTTGAAGTATATTTTGACCAGCCTGTTAAATCATTTATAGATTTGACGCTAGAAGAATCAGGATCTAAACTAAATGTGGGCTATCATGAAGAGGTCTTTTTAAATCAGTACGAATCGATATTAGGGCTTTCGAATATAGAATATTTTAGTTTTGATGAAGACTGTTTATTGGTTTCTGAATTTCAAGAAAAATTACAGTTGGGACTCTATGATAAAATAATAGGTACTGATTTATTACCTGCTCAATTTGGTCTTGCAAAGTGTTATTATCCGAATGTTAAATATCTCCACCAAGGTGTTGGTTATGAGAATTCGATTTTTTCAAAAGAAGAAAGTATGGATTCTATTTATTTTGAATTGGGGCCATGGAATAACAAGCCAAATTTTAAATTTAATAAAGCTTCAAGTAAAGAGTACTTAGCAGCTAGTGTTTGGGATCCTCAAAAAATAATGAAAAGCCCTTATGATATTGTTGAGTTTTATGCTGAATTGGAAGTAGATACTTTATTGGATAATAAAGTTGTTTTGGTTGTTAAATCATCTAAGGATAATAAAGTTTTAAAATGGTCTGGTAGATCTTCTTTAAAACAAGCAGGAAAGCGGATGTCCAAGTTTTACCTTGTGTCCCCGTTTAATATCCCTTACAAACATAATTTTGTTGAGGCTGATGAATTAAAAGCATCAATATGGAATGTGAACAAAACACCTGTGAAAATAATTCAGCTAGGTTACCGAGTCCGTTCAGGAAACCCTAACCGATTCGCTATTTACACACCTTTTAGATAAAACCTTTAAAGTTTATCCTCGTTTAATGGAATAACCTTCGAATCTTTTACTTTCGATAAAATCATCATAGTTTGCATTTGACCAATTTCTTCTATTTTACTTAGTTTATTTGCAATTAATTTTTCAAAATCGGGGATGTCCTTTACGATGACTTTTAGAAAATAATCAGCATTTCCCGTAATTTGATAGCACTCTAATATTTCAGGAATAGCTTGTATTTTCTCTTTGAATGTTACGATCGAATCTACTTTTTGTCTTTCTAAAGAAATAGAGATGAAAGCCTTTATGCCCATGCCTAAAAGCGTGTCGTTTACCTGAGCGTAGTAACCCTCAATAACTCCTGATGATTCAAGCTTTTTAACACGTTCTAAAGTCGGAGCTGGGGAAAGACCAATTTCTTGCGATAATTGTAAGTTCGTAATTCTGCCTTTTTGCTGTAATAGACGTAGGATTTTTAAGTCAATAACGTCCAATTTAATACCCAATTCCATATTGCTATATTTTTTGCAAATATACGTGCAAAGATTGTAATCTATTTCCCCCTAAAAGTTATGTTAATATTGTGTTGATAAATATATCCATAATACCAATGTTTAAAGCGGTTTTAGTAACCTCATAGGTTATCTTTAATTATAGTTCAAAAAAATACATTTTTATGAGTGAAAATCAAGATGCAAATCAGGATTATTCTGCAAGTAATATCCAGGTTTTAGAAGGATTAGAAGCAGTTAGAAAACGACCAGCAATGTATATTGGTGACGTTTCTACAAAAGGACTTCACCATTTAGTTTATGAAGTTGTAGATAACTCTATTGATGAAGCATTAGCAGGACACTGTGATAACATACAAGTTTTTATAAACGAAGGAGAATCGATCACCGTTATTGATAATGGAAGAGGTATTCCAACAGCAATGCACCCAAAAGAGAAAAAGTCTGCTCTTGAAGTTGTAATGACCGTTTTGCATGCTGGAGGTAAATTTGATAAAGACACTTATAAAGTATCTGGAGGGCTTCATGGAGTTGGTGTTTCTTGTGTAAACGCCTTGTCTATTGATCTTAAAGCTACAGTTTACCGTGACGGTAAAATCTGGCAGCAAGAATATTCTGAAGGTAAACCAAAGTATGATGTTAAAGAAGTTGGAACTACAGACCAAAGAGGAACGGAAGTAACTTTTTTACCTGATAACACTATTTTTGTTGAAACGATTTACGTTTACGATATTCTTGCAAAAAGAATGCGTGAATTATCTTTTTTGAACAAAGGAATAACAATCAGCCTAAGCGATAGAAGAGAAAACGCGAAGAAAAACGAAGATGGTTCAATGATCACGGAGGAGTTTCACTCTAACGAAGGATTAACCGAATTTGTAAAATATGTTGACAGTGCAAGAGTTCAATTAATACCGGATGTCATTTATTTCGAAGGAGAGAAAAATGGTATTCCAGTTGAAGTGGGTATGTGTTATAACACTTCATACTCTGAAAATGTTCACTCTTATGTAAATAATATATCTACATATGAAGGAGGAACTCACTTAACAGGATTTAGAAGAGGTTTAACGAGAACTTTAAAAAGCTTTGCCGACAAGTCGGGAATGCTTAATAAGTTGAAGTTTGAAATTAATTCAGAAGATTTTCGTGAGGGATTAACTGCAATCGTTTCTGTTAAAGTTCAAGAGCCTCAATTTGAAGGTCAAACAAAAACTAAGCTTGGAAACAGAGAAGTTAGTTCTCCGGTTGATCAAGCAGTTAGTGAAGCACTTTTTAATTATCTAGAAGAGCATCCTAGCGAAGCTAAAATAATTGTTGAGAAAGTTATCTTAGCAGCTCAAGCGCGTCACGCGGCAACTAAAGCCCGTGAAATGGTTCAGAGAAAGAATGTAATGCAAGTGTCTGGTTTACCAGGTAAATTGTCCGATTGTTCTTCTAAAGATCCTGCAGAGTGTGAAATTTACTTAGTCGAGGGTGATTCGGCAGGTGGTACTGCTAAAATGGGTAGAAACAGAATGTTTCAAGCTATTCTTCCATTAAGAGGTAAGATCTTAAATGTTGAAAAAGCAATGCAACATAAGATTTTCGAAAATGAAGAGATTAAAAACATCTATACTGGTTTAGGAGTTCGAGTTGGAACAGAAGAAGATCCTAAGGCTTTAAATACAGAGAAATTAAGGTACCACAAGGTTGTTATTATGTGTGATGCCGATGTTGATGGTTCTCACATTGCAACTTTAATCTTAACATTTTTCTTCCGTTATATGAAGGAATTAATTGAGTCTGGTTATATCTATATTGCTACTCCGCCTTTATATTTAGTTAAGAAAGGTAAATCTCAGGAATATTGTTGGAATGATAATCAACGAGATTTGGCAGTTCAAAAAATGAAAGGTGCAGGAAATGCATCAAGTGTTAATATTCAGCGTTATAAAGGTCTTGGGGAAATGAATGCTGAGCAGTTATGGAGTACAACTATGGATCCAGAAGCGCGTACATTAAGACAAGTTACTATTGAAAATGCACAAGAAGCAGACAGAACATTCTCTATGCTTATGGGGGATGAAGTACCGCCACGTAGAGAGTTTATTGAAACCAATGCTCATTATGCGAATATTGATGCTTAATATCAATTAAATTATATTAAAAAAGTCACATCATATGATGTGACTTTTTTTGTGGTTTATATGTTTAAGAATCATTTCTTTTTTTATCTGTAGTTTACAGATGTTTATTGCCTAGTTAAAGATTGAATAAGTTGTCTTTACCTTACTGAAATATAGAGTATCTATTATGCCATTCTCTCAGAAGTAGCTATCCGTTTTTACTTCCATAAACTTCTTGGTTACTTTGAAGTTTATGGAAGTAAAAGCTTGCCACTTAATTTCGATAATTATATCGTTCAATGCATTTGCTTTTTGGATGTTAATCATTTTCTGTCTATGGTGCCTGACAAATGTTTTCGGTAGTTTTTTTTTAAAGTCAGTCATGTTTTGTAGCACAAGCTGAGTTTTTTCGGGTTTGATTATTTTAATATGGTAAGATTTCAGAAAGTTTCATCATTTGTAGTTTTCCATTTTTGATTTACTTTCGATAAACTACGATTAAAAACGATAAAATTTATTTTGAATTTTATCGAATAATTGAACAGTTAAAGGTTAAAATCGATAATTTAGAAGTGTTACAAAATATTTGATTATGAAGATTTTATTATCTCCAGCTAAGAAGCTAGATTTTGCTAAGTCATCCGAAGAATTATTACTACCTAATTCAGTTTTTTCAGCCAAGACATTTAAACTTGAGTCTGTACTGAAGAAAAAATCGGCAAAGACAATAGGTGAGCTTATGAAGCTAAGTGGAGCATTATCCGAATTAAATTTCGAGCGCTTCCAAAGTATGGGTGAAAATGGAAACGAACTATCTAGAGCTATTTATGCTTTTAACGGTGAGGTTTATGCGGGATTGGATGCAATTAACTTCTCTAAAGCCGAATTAGAAATAGCAGAAGGGAAATTAAGAATTCTATCAGGATTATATGGCGTTTTAAAACCATCCTCAATCATTGAACCTTACCGATTAGAGATGGGGACGAAGTTAAAAGTAGGAAGTACTAATAACTTGTATGAGTTTTGGGGAGATGATATCATTAACTATTTAAAAGAGGAGGAACAGGATTTGATTGTAAACCTAGCCTCAATCGAATATAATAAAGCCGCAAAACTAAAGTCGTTCCCTGGAAGAGTGATTACGCCTAATTTTAAAGAGTTTAAAAATGGTGATTATAAAACCATCATGGTTTTTGCTAAAAAAGCTCGGGGAGCAATGGCTAAATGGATCATAAAAAACGACGTTGAAGACGGTGAAAGTCTCAAGAATTTCACTGAAGACAACTATGTCTTTAACGAAGCCTTGTCATCAAAGGATGACTGGATCTTCACTCGATAATATTAATTGACTTTCCTCCTGAGATTAAAGGAGTATTTAGTAAATTTGCGCAAAATTTTTCATTATGAATATTTCTTATAACTGGTTAAAAGAATACATTGAAATCAATGAGTCTCCAGAAGCGTTGTCCAAAATACTGACGGATCTTGGTTTAGAAATTGGCGGAATTAAAAAAAGAGAGTCAATTAAAGGTGGTTTAGGAGGTCTAGTTATAGGAGAAGTCGTAGAAAAATTTCAGCATCCAAACGCGGATAAGTTGAGTTGTACAAAGGTTAATGTTGGAGGTGATGCTTTATTAAGTATTGTATGTGGAGCTCCAAATGTTGAAGCTGGACAAAAAGTTGTAGTTGCAACTATTGGAACAACTTTGTATACTGATGATGATAGTTATAAAATTAAAAAATCCAAATTAAGAGGAGAACTATCAGAAGGGATGCTTTGTGGTGAGGATGAAGTTGGGTTAGGAAATAGTCACGAAGGTATCATGGTTCTTCCTTTAGAAGTGCCTATTGGAACTTTAGCAAAAGACTATTTTAAAGTAGAAGAAGATTATATTTTAGATGTAGATATAACACCAAACAGAGCTGATGCTTTATCCCATTGTGGAGTTGCTAGGGATTTAGCTGCGTATTATCAATACCAAGGAAAAGACATACAGGTTAAATTACCAAACACTGAAATTTTAGAGAAAACAGCAGATTTACCTTTTGTAATTAACATAGAGGACAAAGAAGCTTGTACAAGATATTCAGGTTTAACAATTAAAGGTGTTCAAGTTGCTGATTCACCTGATTGGTTACAAAGTAAATTAAACTCTATTGGTTTATCTCCCATAAATAATGTTGTTGATGTTACTAATTTTGTAATGCACGAACTTGGTCAGCCTCTTCATGCCTTTGACTATGCAGTTTCTGGAGAGATAATAAATGTAAAAAGTGATTTAGAAGGTCAGAAGTTTACAACCTTAGACGGCATTGAAAGAGAGTTGAAAAACGGTCAGTTAATGATTTGTAATGAGACTTCACCAATGTGTATTGCGGGTGTTTTTGGGGGTGAGACTTCAGGCGTTTCTAAAAAGACAACTGATGTGTTTTTAGAAAGCGCCTATTTTAATCCTGTTTCGGTTAGAAAAACGAGTAAGAACCATGCTTTAAAAACAGACGCATCCTACCGGTTTGAAAGAGGAGTTGATCCTTTAATGACGGTTGATGCTTTACAAAGAGCAGCTGGTTTAATAATAGAAATTTGTGGAGGGGAATTAGCCTCTGATATTCAAGATGTTCAAACTACAGATATAAAATCATTCGAAGTTGATTTTAGCTTTGCTCGATGCAATAGTTTAATAGGTGAAGTAATACCTAAGGAAAATATAAAAAGGGTTTTATCAAGTCTTGGTATTGAAATTTTGGAAGAAAGTGATGACGCTTTAAAATTGTCAGTTCCTCCATTTAGAGTAGATGTTCAGAGAGAGTGTGATGTTATTGAAGAGATTTTAAGAGTTTATGGATTTAATTCTGTTTCAATTCCAACTTCATTAAAATCATCACTTATCGTTAATGGTGGAATTCCTCAAGAAAAAGTGGTGAAAGAAATTTCCAACTTACTTGTTAATAATGGTTTTAACGAGATTTTAAATAACTCTTTAACTAAGAAAGAATATTATACGGGTTTAGATTCTGTTTTAGAGGAGAATCACATTGAGTTACTTAACCCGTTAAGTCAAGATTTGAATATTCTAAGAAGAAACCTATTATTTGGTGGTTTGGAGAGTATTACAAGAAATCAAAATATGAAAAACCCAAATTTGAAGTTTTTTGAATTTGGAAAAACCTATTGGAAAAACTCAGAAGGGAGTTTCGACGAAGAAAAGCATTTAGGGCTTTTTATCACAGGGTTGAAATCTGATGTAAGTTGGAGCTCAGATTCTCAAAAGGTTTCTTATTATACAATCAAAGGGTATTTAACGCAGTTGTTTGATCGATTGGGAATTACAAAAGTGAGAACAAAAGCATTACAAAGTGAATTTTTAGTTGAAGGTGTAGGTGTTTACGTGAAAAAGACGCTCATTGCTGAATACGGAAAGGTTAAGAAAGAATTCTTAAAATCATCGGGTGTTAAGCAAGATGTTTATTACGCAGATATTCAATGGGAGGAAGTTTTGAAGCTTGTTCAATTTGTAAAAACGAAATTTGCACCAATAACTAAGTTTCATCCAGTGAAGAGAGATTTATCTTTATTAATTGATGAGCAAGTTAAATACGCTGATTTAGAAAGAATCTCATTCGAGTCCGAACGGAAGATTTTAAAAGAAGTTGAGTTGTTTGACATTTACCAAGGAGATAAATTACCTCAAGGGAAAAAGTCTTATGCTTTAAGCTTTATTTTACAGTCGGATGAAGACACTTTAAAAGAGAAACAGATTGAAAATGTAATGAGTAAACTTCAGAAAGCATTTCAGGATAAATTAGGTGTAAAACTTAGGTAGAATTATATGTTCAATATATTCCAAATAGCAGAGTAATGGTTCTGAATATTATTTTGTTAAATCCAACTCAGTATGAAAAAATGAGTTGTCGCTGATAAACTATGATAGATCTATTCAAAAAAGGCAGCCATTCTTCTTTTTTGCGTTTTAATTTTTGTTGTTTTTTTACATAATATTCTTTATTGTCAAGCGCTCAACTAATTAATCAGGGTTAACAGTAAGCGAACCTCAGGTAATCTTAATAAATTTGAAGAACTTTCCTTTTTTTATGCTTTCAATTTAATAAAACATACTTTTGTGTAAAATTAATTGTATGCCATTTTCTTCCTTAGGATTATCAAAAGAGTTGTTAAGCAGATTATTGGATAAGAAGTACGAAAAACCTTATCCAATTCAGCAACAAGCAATTCCTGCTATCTTAAAAGGAAAAGATTTACTTGGAATAGCCCAAACTGGATCTGGTAAAACGGATAGTTTTGTTTTACCTATTTTGAACAACTTAAAAGTTCAAGAAGAAAAAACAAGAGCGATTGATTGTTTAGTGTTGGTTCCAACAAGAGAACTGGCTGTTCAAGTAGAAGAGGTTTTTAAATTTTATAACTATAGTTTACCAACCCCATTTAAAATTTCCTCAGTTTTTGGAGGAGTATCCATTAATCCTCAAATGAAAGGATTGTTTGGTGTAAACATATTAATTGCTACGCCAGGAAGACTTTTAGAGCTGATCAGAGCAAAAGCGTTACAACTATCCAAAGTAAATACCTTAGTGATTGATGAGGCTGATAAGATGCTGAATTTAGGATTTAAGGAAGAGATGGATGAGTTGATTAAACTTTTACCTAAAAAGAGACAGAACTTATTGTTCTCTGCAACGCTTAACGATGATGTTAAAAGCATTAATCAACTGGTTTTAAATAAGCCAATTATCATTAATATAAAAGCCAAAGATCAAAACCTAGATTTAATTAATCAAACGGCTTATTTTATTCAAGATGAAAATAAAGGACCATTTTTAAGGCAAATTATTGAAGATAAGGGAATGAATCAAGTCTTGATTTTCACATCTTCAACCTTTAAGGCTGATAATGTTGCAAAAAAATTGATGAAGCATGGCATAAAAGCAACAGCCATTCACAGTAAAAAAAGCCAAGGATCAAGAACAGATAGTTTAATAAAATTCAAAAACGGGACAATAACCGCCTTAGTTGCCACCGATTTATTAGCGCGTGGTATTGATATTGAATTTTTACCCTTTGTAATTAATTACGAATTACCAAGATCACCAAAAGATTTCATTCATAGAATAGGACGTACAGGAAGAGCTGAAAACTCAGGTGAAGCAATTACTTTTGTTAGCGAAGAGGAGGAACATCATTTTAAGGTAATCCAAAAGAAAATGGGAAAACTTGTAGAGACATTGGATGGCGATAAACTGATGCTTTAGATTCTTTTTTCTTTAAATACACGAACTATTTATAATAAACGCGTCACCTAAGTATTCAAATTTTACAAGTCCTTCGCAAAAAGGAACAACTGAAAAAATGTTAAGTACTTACTAAATGAGATGAAAGACGTTTTAGTCTTTAGTGTTTCTATCCACAAATCTGTATAATATAAAGAGTGAAGAGTGAGCCTGATGATTTGTTGATTTGTTGATTTTCTCTTATAATAGAGCGTGTCATCAGAATATTTAGTGAATTGAATTATGTGCGTTTCGAATTGAATTAGCAGAAACGACTAGAAACAAAAATAGAGAAGCAAATTGCTTCTCTATTTCGTGGTGCCAGTTGGAATCGAACCAACGACACAAGGATTTTCAGTCCTATGCTCTACCAACTGAGCTATGGCACCATCCGTAATCGGACGGCAAATTTATGGTTTTTATTTCACTTATAAAAACTTTGTTCTGTTTTTTTATTCATTGCAAGAGAGGTTTAAGGTCATTGAAGACTTAACTGTCGCATCCTTAAGTTGTTTGAATAGTTCTTGACTAGAAAGGGAGCGTAGTCTTTTTATTTTTTTCTCTTCATAAATCTTCCATTCTACTAAACATCCATACTTAGAGACCCAACCCCATAACTGATTTCCGATAGGTGTTAAATAATTACTAATTCCGTCCCGAGTATCCCAATAAGGAGCAACGGGAATACTGTCTAGATCGTTAATCCTTGTTTTAAAAAAGGAACAACCTCTATTGAAATTACTCGCTACTAATTGAGAATCGTTTTCGAGGTAAACATATCTTCTCGCTTGATAATATTCTACCTGATTGTTATTGATGCTTAAAATGTTTTCTGGAGGTAAATTGTTCACGAAAGCTCTGTCTGTCCTAAGTTGTGCCGTGTCGTTCATGTTTAGGTATTTGGTAGTTGGTATTCCATTCCAGAATAATTTTTGCTCACAAGTTTTTGAACTCTCCAATATAAAGTGAACAGGGTAGGTGTTTACGATGTTTAAGGGTAAATCTTCCGCTATACCATCATTCGCATAGAGTTCGTTAGAATAGAAGCCAAGTTTTATTCTTGCACTTGATTTTAAAACTTCTTCTATTTCTTGGTTTTCTTTAACTTGCTTGAGAAGCATGTCGGCTAGTATTAAAGATTTGTCTTCGTACGTAAAATAAAAGGATACTCTTTTTTTTTGTTCCCCAGGTTTCCCTGCTTTGTAGTTACGTTGTTTTACTAGTGGCTCCTGACTTATTGAAAACATGTGAAATGTTTCTCCTTCAAAAGGGAAAATAAATTTCATGCCCGTCTTTCTTTGTCTGATGACTTTACCGGCGAACGTTAGGGAGTCTCGTTTTAAATAATCTAATTGAACATTAGCTTCTGCGAGTTTCCAATCACTCCATCTGATTAAAAAAGTGTCATTTTCATATACTTGAAGGTATAATCGTTTTGGGAAGCTTTCCTTCTCCAGTTTTTTTTCTTTTAGGTTGTGCTTGTTAAAGCCATCTGCAAATACAAAATATTTTAAGTGTGGAACTTTTCTGATTTTGAACACGTTTTTTTGTGCCGAAATTGAACCGCATAGAAGAAAAATAAATAATATGTGTAAAGTCTTTTTCAAATTATTGTTTTCCGCAGGACTTATTTAGACTTATTATGGAAATTGGTGTTATGTTTTTTAATTTTTTAAAAACTTCTTTACTTTCCAATTCCATTAAATATTCTACTTTTTTCGATTTAAGAGTTGTAATGATTACTTCACAGCCCAGTTTAACAATCCATTGGGTTTTATCGTTAGACTTTATTAGGTAGTTTTTTACACCAAATCTTTCATAGTGATGCAAATTAGCAGTGAATTGTTTAATTGTGTCAATCTTTATAAAAGCTTCAGAACAATTACCTATTAACGGATTAGACACGACCTGTGAGTCATTATTAAAATAAGTGTAATATTTTTCGGTGTAATATTTAAACCTATTACCTACGATACTTTCAATATTTCCAATTGGAACTGTTGCGATTGTAGCTTTTTTCTTTCGGTAGTCAGCAGTATCCTTAAGGTTTAACTTTATCGTTTCAATATTTCCTCCCCAAAAGAAGTTTTGATTGCAGTTTTCACTGAAGACACTTCCCTCAAAAATTTGCATTTGATGTTTATGCTCTTCCTTTTCCATCTCCGTTTTGGCAATGATAAACGAGCCTACATTCCAATTGTCGGTTTGTATAATGGTATCACTATGTACTAAGAGAAAAGTGCCAGATCTATACTTTCCAAGTAAATAACTTGTATCCGTTTTCATGGGAACAGTAATAATTACTTTTTCACTACCGCGTTCCATGAGGTAGGATGCTTTTTGATATATAAAGTCTTCTTGCTCCCTTATTAGTTTATTATGGAATTCTTCTTCATTAAGATTGGTTTTAAATATGTAAATACTTCCATCCAATGTAAAATAATACATTGTTTTAATAGGTGTATTCTCAGTATTAGCAAAAAGCCCTTCAATTCTTTTTTCGGGAGGTCGAATTTTAAATATTTGAATTGGGTCGTTTGACTGACTAAGAAGGGACGAAGAAAAAATTATTAAAAATACTAAAGCTCTAACCATTCTATTAATTGTGCTTTTGATTTTGGTGCCCCTTTTACTATGAAGTCCAATTCCCCTTCGTTTGTGGATTTTAAAATACCGATTTGATTCTTGCTTATTCCTATTGTGATTGTTGAATTGGCATATTGATTTAAGACTTGTTTTTTCATTGCTATGCAACTAAATATTCCATTGGCTTGCTGGAAAACATCAATAATGACAGCTTCATTTACTTCCTCTCCAAATTTAATATTAGTGATAGTAGATTTTTTGTTAGCTCCGGTCGCTATTGCTTTATCACAATTGAATACTCCGAAATTTGAAGCTGAAAAATATCGAGTTACTTTTTGCTGCGTGTTTTTATTTTGCAATTGAATTTTTTGAACGGTTGCACGTTGTTCTAGTCTTGCCAATTCGACCTTATTCCTCCTTTCTAGTTGGATATATGCAATCCGTTCCGTTCTGTCTAGTTTAGCTTTGATCAATGCTTTATCGATGAATTTACTTTTGATTTCTTTTTTTAAGGATTTAATTTGTTGAGTAACTTTTTTTAGCTCGCTTCGCTTTTTATTTACATTGTTTAAATTGGCTAAGTAAGCTTTATGAGCGTTCTCAAAAGCGTTTCCATCTAAAACGGGAATTGCTCTGTATTGTACTTCTTGACTCGAATTTAACTTTGAAAAAGTAATCAAAACTTCATTGTCTTCCCCTTTTTTAATATCAACATTATTCCAGTTTTGATTGATATGTTTAGGGTTTATTGATTCGCCAAATGCTAATTCAAACTGAACGTCTTTGTAAGAAACCAACTCAGGGTTTTCATTTTCTAGAATATCTAGTCTGAACTTCTCTTTTTCTTTGTCAGCCTTAATAGGTTTGGTAGGAGCAAGAGCGGTTAACTGTTTTAAGTCGTATACAATTTGAACTTTTTTCTTTTTTCTTTTTTTGTATTCTGGGACACTTTGTAACTGGGCTTCAAGTTGGTTGTCGGAAATTTGAATATCTTTTTTCTGAATTTCAGGGTATTTCTCTTGTATTTGTTTTTTAAAAGCTTCTTCCGAATGATCAACAACACTATCTTTCCCTAAATAGTCCCAACCTTTCTCTTTTTCGTTTAAACAGTAAAAGTTATATTCCGTCCCACTGTATGCCGATTGCATTTCTATTTGAATGGACTTTTGAGAATTAAGATTAACAGACGAGTCGCCAATAAATCCTCTGATTTCAACCATTCCTGCCGAAGAAAACATGTACTTAGTTCCTGCAGAGTCATACGTCATTGGTATACCGGATATTATTTGATCGGCAACATCTTTGTATTCAGTAAACCTTATTTCAACGGTTTGATCTTTAATCGTCTTTCCATTTTTTCTTGAAAAAGCAAAGGCGGGGATTTTTAGAATACTTCCAAACCTACTTTTAAAAGTACCGCCTTTATTTGCATCAACTTTAAAGGCATCTGCTTTAACCTTTAAATCTTTAAAAGGTGGGTTTATAAATGGCCTCTCGTTTACGATTTCGAATATCTTATCATCAACTGCGTTATTTGAATCGTTTTTACCAAAGGAGTTTATAAAAAATAAGGAAGCGATAATTATCGAAGCTAATCCAGTACTCTTCCAAAACCAATTTTGTTGGTAAAACGCTTTTGATTGCGCTTGAAACTTGTTGTGAAAAGCGTTGAAATCTTTTTTCTTATCGATCTCATCGCTTGAAAGTTGTTTGCCGTCTATGTCAAATTTATAATCGGTCATCTTAATTTTTTCTAAGTGAAATTTTTAGTTTTTCTAGTATTCTGTAAACCTTCATTTTAACAG
>CAJJCC010000012.1 GCA_905182585.1 uncultured Flavobacteriales bacterium | reverse complement strand
CTCAAAATACGCTCATTCGGAATCTGTGGAGTAATATCAGATTTCTTCTTTTCTAAACAATAAAACTTGGCATTCCTTACTGATAAATCTATTAATTTTTTCTTATCCCCAACCTTTGGTATTTGGAATTTAATACCATCTAATTTAACATCCAAATCAAACGGAATAATAACGTCTTTACTATTAGAATTAAATTCTTCCCTTAAACTAAGGATATAATAAATTAATATATCACTTTTCGTTTCATCTAATTTAGCCTTTACCTCCGCAGTGTGGCTTTGAATAATAGCACCGTCAATAACTTTAAAAAAATTGACAAAATAACGCTGATCATCAGAATATAGACCAAAGACATCAACATTGTTAATTGTATTGGAAACAACCGTTGATTTATTCTGATAGTCTTCAATTTGTAATAAAGAATCCTTCATTAATTGAGCATCTTCAAATTCTAACTTATCTGAAAAATCATTCATTTGTACAATAAGAAAATCTTTTACCTGCTTAATATTTCCCCTTAAAATATTTTTTATTTGATTTATCTTTTTATCATAATCTTCTCTTAATTCATGACTTTCACAACCTCCAAGACAATTACCTATATGAAATTCAAGACAAACTTTGAATTTTCCTTTTTTGATGTTGTTTTCATCTAATAAATAGTTACACGTTCTTAACTTAAATAGACCATTAATTAATTTTAACAGCGTATTAACCATTTTAACGGACGTATAAGGTCCAAAATATACTGAGCCATCTTTTATTACTTTTCGTGTACTAAACACACGCGGAAAGGCCTCTTTTTTTATACAAATCCAAGGATATGTTTTATCATCCTTTAAAAGAATATTATAAGGAGGACGATATTTCTTTATTAAATTATTTTCGAGTAATAGAGCATCTTGCTCAGTGGGAACAATAATTAACTTAATATCAGCAATTTTTTTTACAAGTACTTTAGTCTTACCAAATACACTGCCTGTAAAGTAACTTTTCACACGGTTTTTTAAATTCTTTGCTTTTCCAACGTATAAAATTTCTCCTTTGTCGTTATAATAACGATAAACACCAGGATTATTTGGTAATGTGCTAAGAATACTTTGAATATGTTCTGAAACTTTTTCCCGCATAAGGCAATAAAACCATTTTCAAATAACAACAATAATAAGTAAATTGTTACTCATAAACCCAAACTACCGACAAATGAATAATTTAAAATTGAGATTATTAGCACTAGGCATAGTTATTAGTATTATTTCCCAAGCACAGTTACCTAAAGAAGTTTTAGTAGGATATTGGCACAATTGGGAAACGCTTAGGTTAAAAGATATTAATGATTCTTACAATGTTTTAGTTTTATCATTTTTAGAAGCTGATAAAAATAATTTACAAGATGATAACAAAGTATCTGATTTAGAATTTACACCTAAAAATTCAATAACTCTAAAACAGGATATTACAACAGTTAAGGCAGAAGGAAAAAAGGTTATTGTAAGTATAGGTGGAGCTAATGGATCTTTTAAGTTAAATTCTATCTCTGATAAAAATATATTTGTTACAAAAATAAAAGACTTTATAATAAATTATAAAGTAGATGGTATAGACCTAGATCTAGAAAGATCAGTTTATATGTGTCCCTCAGTAAACCAAACGATAACAAATCCAGCCCCACAATGGGATTATATAATTGATGCTGTAAAAGAACTTCAAACATGGTTTAAAGATAAGTATAGCAAAAAAATGATCTTAACAATGGCGCCAGAAGTGAAGTATACTACTGGTGGTTTATCTCCATGGAATGATTGTAATGGTTCATGGTTACCTATCATAGAATCATTAAGAAATGAAATAGACCTACTTATGATTCAACTTTACAATTCTTCAGAAAATTATTCATTACCTGGTTATGAAGCTTGGCCAGCCAATAGTAAGCTTTATAATCAAGGAACAGCCGATTATATAATTACACAAGTAGAAGCAGCAATAGAAGGATTTAAAAACCAAGGAAATAAAACAACTGGTACTTATTCTGGACTACCTGCAAGCAAAATTGTAATCGCATTACCTGCAAGCTCTTGTTCAGCTGGATCTGGTTATATAGCAACATCAACACTAAAAGCCGCTGCAAAATATCTACTAGGTGTAGGATCTAAACCTGGAACTTACACATTATCAAAAAGCTATCCAGAATTACGAGGTTTTATGACTTGGAGTGCGAACAACGATGCTGATGCTTGTGGAGGTTCTTATAGTTTTGCACAGGCATTTAATGACGTTTATGACAATTATGATAATGCTAATTCCATTAAATTTGTTGAAATTAAAAATCTTAGTGTCTATCCAAATCCAACAACAGGAATTTTAAATATTGAGTCTGAAAAAATAATTGGTCAGATAGTCAACTTAACAGATTTAAATGGTCGTATTGTTTTAACACAGTTAATAACGGAAGATATTACATCCATAAATACAGCACTACTATCAAAAGGTATCTATACAATTAATGCAATAAACTATGTTGCTAAAGTAATTTTAAAATAGCCAACTTGTTATTAAAAAAAGCCATTCAAATTAATGAATGGTTTTTTTTAATAACCTGTTTGTTCGTATTCTACGTAATCATCAGAATCATGTTCAGGATTAATTTTAAACCCGTTTAACGTTTTCTGTAATCCATCTTTAAAAGTTGATATCATTAATAATCTTCCTCCTTTAGAATAAAAATACCAATCTCCATTTTTTCTTCCTATTCTATAATCACCAAACCTTCTTAACGCACCGTTTTGATACCAAAACATATGCTTACCAGTTGGTAAACCATTTTCATATTTTCCTTTAAATACAATTTGTTTCCTATTATAATAAGATCGCCATTCACCAATTTTTTCCCCATTAAGATATGAACCAAATTGCCTATTATTTCCATTAATATAAAACCATTCTCCTTCTTCGTAACCTTCTTTATAAATTCCAGACGAAATAGCTAATCCAGAATCATTATAAAAAACATACTTTCCATTATACAACCCACCCAAGTATTCGACAATTCTCATTGTATCTCCAGTTTCGTAATACAAATTCCAAATACCATTTTCTTCGCCTTTATTATTGTAATTACCTTCCTCTTCTAAATGTCCGTTTTTATAAAAAAATTTCCAATTACCGATTTTAATTCCTTTACTATAATTTCCTTTACTTAATATTTCACCCGATTTATAATATCTGCTCCATTTACCATCTCTTAATCCGTTTTTTTGAACGATACCCTCACCTTCTAAAGTTCCATTATTATATAATTTTGAAGAAATAACTTTCCCATCTGAATTGTATTCTCGATGAACTCCATTCGGTAAACCTTTATTGTTATATCCTCCTGTTTTACCAATTGTACCATCTGAATAAAATTCCTTTTTAACTTTAAATATTTTAACTTCTTTAAAGTCTTTTATTAAAAAACCATTTTTATACTTTAAAACTGATATAAGTTTTCCTTCTTGATTATATATTTTTTCAATGCCATTTTTTAAATTAAAAGAGTAATTAGTTTCTCTAATAATAAATTTACCATCGAAATCAATCCATTTTCCACGCTTTCCTCCTAATTTATCTTTACGATTTATTTCGCTCTTTTTTAAGATTCCACTTTTATATTTAAGAATTGAAATTTTCAGACCTAAAGTATCGTATTCGAAACCAGTTCCATTTTTTACACCTTCTTCAAATGGTATTTCAAATTGCAATTGACCAGACTGAAAATATTCGTAAACATACTGAATGGTATCCCTTATAAATTCTTCTTTTTTAAGTAAAATTGCGTCGTTATTATAGGATTTTCTAAAGCCTTGTTTTAAGCCGTTTTGATAGCTTATTTCTAAATTTACAAAGCCATATACCGAAAAGAACCTCCAAAGGCTGTCAAGCTCGTAATTAACCCTATTACCCTCTGATTTAAGGTTACCGTTCTCATGATAGGTCTTCCAATATCCATTTGGTTTACCATTTTCAATAAAACCTTCACTTGAAATCTTTCCATTATCATATTTAAATTCATTATAACCGTTTCGAACTTGAGAAAATAAGGAAATTTGAACAAAAAGCATCACAATAATGGCCGATAAAAATCGAGCATTACAACTTAAATAATTATTTAACTTACTATTTATCAATGTTTTATTTATAAACCTAAACGTTCACTAATTTCTAACATTTTTATAATTGGCTTCTTGGCATTTTCAATTAAACTTTCGTCTAGCGTTAATTCTGGAATTTCAAATTTTAAACAATTATATAATTTTTCGAGTGTATTTAGTCGCATATGCGGACAATCATTACAAGCACAAGTATTTGTTGGTGGAGCAGGGATAAAGGTTTTATTTGGTGATTCCTTCGCCATTTGATGCAAAATACCACTTTCTGTAGCTACAATAAATGTATCACAATCACTTGACTTTGAGTATCTTAATAATGCTGCAGTGGACCCTATAAAGGTAGAATGATCTAATAATTCGGCTTCACATTCTGGATGCGCAATAATTTCACTTCCAGGATTTTGAGCTTTAAGTGTTATTATTTTTTCAAGAGAGAATATTTCATGAACCATGCAGCTTCCATCCCATATAGCCATTTCACGACCTGTCTTTTTTTCTAAATATGCGCCCAAATTTCGATCAGGTCCAAATATAATTTTTTGCTCTTTCGGCAAGCTTTCAATTATTTGAACTGCATTAGTTGAAGTACAAACTATATCCGTTAAAGCCTTAACATCTGCTGAACAATTTACGTATGAAATTACAATATGATCCGGACGATCAGCTTTAAATTTTGCAAATTCATCAGCCGGACAACTTTCAGCAAGTGAACAACCAGCTTTTAAGTCCGGAAGCAAAACTTTTTTATCAGGACTTAAAATTTTTGCTGTTTCAGCCATAAATTCAACCCCTGCAAAAAGAATGATGTCAGCCTCTGTTTTAGCCGCTTTCTGCGCTAAAGCTAAACTATCACCTACAAAATCTGCAATGTCTTGAATGTCGCCTTCCTGGTAGTAGTGAGCAAGAATAACAGCATTCTTTTCTTTCTTCAATTTTTCAATTTCTTCAAACAAATCTAAAGAAGCATCGATTTCTCTTTCCAAAAACCCTTTTTCCTTTAATTCTTTTTCTACTTCTTGATTAAACATATATATATATATTCTTTTTATTTAAATAAAATATGGTATTATTTATAGTCGGTTAATAAGTCGGATTACTTTATATTAAAATTCTTTTTTTATCAAAAACATCAAATTAATAACGGGTTGTACACAATGATTATTATAATTAATTAATTGAAATATAGTTGTTTATGAGGTTACTAACATTTGTGTTAATAACCACTATTGTTAATTAAAAACTTAAATTATCATCTGTTCATAACAGTGAATTATGTGTTAATAGCTTTTGATAAATAACTACAAATTTAGTTTGGAAAATTCGATTTTTAGGTGATATGAACATTATTACTATTAATACCTAGAAAAACTTATTAATTTAATTAACGATTTAAAACTGTTATTAACAATTTAACTGTTCATAACTACCTTTGTAAACGATCTGATTTCTAAGAAATTGTGATTTAATTAACATTTTGGTTTTAACACTGTTGATAACGTGAAGTATTCCATTTTTTTTACAATAATAATTCTAATATTTATAGGATGTAATCAGCCAACATCCGCTGATAAAGGGTATATATTGAACAGTAAATATAATTCTCTTATTCAGGACTTTAAATCCAATGACTTAAAGTTAATAAAGTACCTTATTAAGGAAGATAAAAGGGATACTTTATATGTAGACAGTGTTAATTGGGAAAAAGAATTAAAGCTTTTTCTCGAATCAGATATTTCAAAGAACAATTCAAGTTTATATAAAATTACAACTGTAAATGGTGGCTGTGAAAAAACATTACAAACAACCGATTTTAAACAAAGTGTTAAAAAGTTGCAATTTGATAGCTGTAATGGAGGTTTACATGTTAATATCAACGTGGAAAAGAAAAATATGTTTTACGAATTTAAGTATCACTTAGAGTTAAATGAAAATGGATTTTTAATTGAGTGCAATCAGAGTGTTAAATTTGCGTTTGAGTCGAATTATCGAATAGAGGGAAAGTTTATTAAGTAATGGAAGAAGATAAAAATAACGAAGAACAAGTTAGTAAACTAGATTCAGTCGTGAAAGGTAAGTTATTAGAGGGGTCTGACTTGAATTTAGCAGATAGTTTTAAGGATTTTATATCAAAGCTTATCAATTTTTTAAAAAGTACATTAAGTTTTGCGGATGAAGTGGATAAAGAAGCCACTGTAAAAATGATTAAAAATCAAATTCAGTTTAAAGGATTCAATATCTGGATTTTAATATTTTCCATTATTATTGCAAGTATTGGTTTAAACACCAACTCAACAGCTGTAATTATAGGAGCTATGCTTATTTCACCATTAATGGGACCAATAATGGGAATAGGTTTATCATTGGGAACAAATGATTGGAGTACGCTTCTTAAATCTTTTCGAGCATTAATAATTACAGTTGCAGTAAGTTTAGTAACAAGTACTTTATACTTTTTAATTACACCTTTTGGTGAAGCTGGTGATGAGTTATTAGGTAGAACTAGCCCTGAATTAAGAGATGTGTTTATTGCCATTTTTGGTGGATTAGCTGGGATTATGGCAAATACACGCAATAAGGTAACAAATGTAATACCAGGTGTTGCTATTGCCACAGCTTTAATGCCGCCGTTATGTACTGCAGGCTATGGAATTGCATCAGGAAATTGGGGCTATTTTTCAGGAGCATTCTATTTATTTTTAATTAACAGTGTATATATTGCTTTAACCTCGTTTATTGTAATTAGATATTTAAAATTTCCTTTGGTTCACTTTTTAGATCAGGTAAAAGATCGAAAATTTAAGCGGTACATTTTAGTGTTTTCATTGTTATTGATTGTACCAAGTATTTATACTTTATGGGAATCTTATAAGCAGAATCATTTTGAAAAAAATGCAGGGGAATTTGTAAAAAAGCATTTTAAACCAAGAGAAATGCACAATTCCGAAATCAGTTATAACAATGGACTTCCGTTGATTGAAATCAGTTTAATAGGGAAGGCAAAGTGGGATAAAGAAGATTATCAAATTGCACTAAATGATTTTGACTTACGACCCGAAGAAATTGATTTAAGAATTTTGGAAGACAAGCGAATTGATGAAGTTTTAGATAAAATTAACAATCAAAAATTTGAAGGACCAAAGTTTTTTGAAGACATGTATAGTGTTAATTTACAGCAAATTAAATTACTTCAGAGAAGACATGATTCATTAGCATTTCGAATAGACGAAATTAAAAAAGATACAATTCCATTTGTTCAGATTTCGCGAGAATTGAAAAGTTTGTATTCTAATATTTTAGAGTTTGAATATGGCGTTTATCAGGTTACTAATTTTGAAAAAATAAAAAAGGATGTTCCAACATTTCATATTAAGTGGAAACGAAGAAATAACTCAACTATAATTCAGGAGAAAAAATTATCGGCTTGGTTAAAAGAACGTCTTCAGATTGAGGAAGTTAGACTGATTAGTTATTAGTTGAATTGAATTTCTTTAATGAGTGAAAATCATTATAGAAATTCAATTCAGATAAACTTACACAATCAAGACTTTTAACCACTTCAAGATGTTATTTTTACACTATGAGGTGGTTTTTTTGTAAACAACCGGTTTATTTTATCAATTAAGCTTAAATGGAAGTTGCTGATTCAGCTATAATTCTGGGAACTATTGAGGTAAAGAACAACAATAATATTGTTAAAATGTTTACCCATGATTATGGTCTTGTTTCCGTTTATTTAGCGGCAGGAACTAAAAAAAAATCTGCAAGAAATGCCGTTCTACAACCCTTAAGTATTTGCCAGGTTGTATACTCTAACAATAAAAACACATCGATCCCTAAGTTAAAGGAGGCAAATATTGAAACACCTTTATTAAATATTCAAATGGATATTTATAAGAGCACTATAGCGTTGTTTTTAGCTGATTTTTTACAAATGGTTTTACCAAACGATCAGGAAGATGGGCTATATGACTTTGTTTGTAATTCTATTAAAATATTTAACGAGATTGAAGACGGAAAAATAAACTATCATTTATCATTTTTATTAAAAATAAGTAAGTGGTTAGGAATACAGCCTACACTAAATAAAGAACGAAATAACTTCTTTGATTTGAAAGAAGGTTTGTTTTTAACCGGAACGCCCAATCACCCTTATTATTTGTCTTCTTCCGAAACTCAAATTCTCGCACAGTTTTTGCGGTGCAACGGGAGTGATATTGGTCGTATTAAATTAACAGGAATTCAAAGAAGAAAGTTGTTAAATAGTATAATTAAGTACTATACATTTCATGTTCCCGGATTTAGAAAGCCAAAATCATTAACTATTTTAGAGGAAGTATTTAGCTGATGAGGTATTTGTTATTGCGTGTATTTATTATTGTACTTTTTACAAGTCAGGCACAGTCTGTATACTTCTATAAACAAGACTCTACTCCTATAAAAAATGTATTAGTTGCTAATATAACAATGGATGAGTCTGTATTTTCTGATAAAGAAGGGAGGGTCGATTTAACCATATTTCAAGATAAAGAAGAGCTTTTGCAAATAATTCATCAGTCCTTCCAGACAGTAGTGCTTCCTAAATACGTATTTGTTGAGCAAGGTAATATTTACTTAGAAAAGCTAGTAAATATTATAGACCAGGTTAAGGTAACTGTTTTATCCAAAACAAAAGAGACAACCTATGAATTGATAACACAAACAAAATCTATTTCAAAAGAAAACATCCAACAGCAAGCGCCTGTAAATAGTGCGGATATGTTGGCAAATACAGGACAGGTTTTGATTCAAAAAAGTCAATTAGGAGGAGGTAGTCCAATAATAAGAGGGTTTGAAGCAAATAGAATT
The DNA here is from genome assembly GCA_905182585.1 of uncultured Flavobacteriales bacterium. Taxonomy (GTDB): domain Bacteria; phylum Bacteroidota; class Bacteroidia; order Flavobacteriales_C. Next base: position 35,544 of record CAJJCC010000012.1, on the reverse strand, counting down.
TTATTGGTTGTGGATGGAGTTCGAATGAATAATGCTATTTACCGAGGCGGTCATTTGCAAAATGCAATTTCGATAGATCCAAATATGTTAGAAGGGACCGAAGTTATATTTGGACCCAACTCTTTGATTTATGGAAGTGACGCGCTGGGTGGGGTAATTCATTTTAAAACGAGGGATCCAAAATTAAAAACGGTAGATTCTATTAAGGTGGATGAAATTACTGGAGCCATTCGATATCAATCAGCTTTAGATGCTAAGGTTGCGCATTTATCTTATAACACAGGTTCTAAAAGGCTAGGTTATATTGTTGGTATAACTCAAAGTAAGTTTAATGATTTAACAATGGGAAAAACAAGGCTTCATGGCTTTGATGAGTTTGGGAAAATTAAGCACTTTATTACTCAATCAGGAGGAAAGGATAGTATGGTTGTAAATACTGATGAAAACACTGTAGTTGGATCAGGTTATAGTCAAACCGATTTGTTATGGAAAGGACTCTATCAACCAACATTGAATCTTAAATATAAGCTGAACTTCCAGCATTCAACTTCTTCGGATGTACCAAGAGTTGATAAGTTGAATGAATATCGTGATGGCGTTTTGAGGTACGGAGAATGGTATTACGGTCCGCAAAATAGAACGCTTATGTCTTTTTCTACAGAAATAGATAAAAAGACAAAGTTGTTTGATTATAATAACAATATTCTTGCATATCAATTTATTGAAGAAGATAGAATAAGCAGACAGTATCAATCTTCTATAAAAGAATTTAATGAGGAAGACGTAAGTGTTTACTCCTTAAATTCTGATTTTATTAAATACTTGGATTCAACACAAAGTTTAAAATTAAATTACGGTATTGAGTTATTACACAATCAAGTTAACTCTGAAGCCTACACCCAAAATATTACCACAAAAGAACGGGGTTTTTTATCAACGAGGTATCCAGGTATGGGGTCTAAGTTTTTTTCTGGGGCAATTTATTTGGCGTTGCAAAAAAAGGTAAAGAGACATCTTTTTAAGGGGGGGCTACGATATTCTACATCTAGTATTTTATCGGATTTTGAATCAAATGAAATTATTGATCTAATAGGCATTCAAAAAAAGAGCTTGATAAACCAAGCCTTAACATCTTCTGCGGGTTATGTTTACCATAAGGCTAATTATAAATTTTATAGCTCTATATCTTCAGCGTTTAAAGCGCCTAATGTGGATGATTTTAGTAAAATTTTTGAAAAAAAGGGAGTTTTAACAATTCCTAATCCAAACCTAAAACCTGAAACATCTATAAATGGAGAAGTTGGAAGCAATTACATGAATCGATATTTTGATATAGATGTGGCTTTTTTTTACACTCAAGTAGTTGATTTGATGACAAAATTACCAACGAATATAGATGGTGTTTCGACTGTTGATTTAAATGGTGATAATGTAAATCTGGTAAGCGTACAAAATGATGGGGTAGCAAATGTTTATGGCGGGTTTATAGCATTAAGGTTGAAACTATCAAACACGTTAAACTGGCATTCAACAGCAACCGTAACTAAAGCACATTTTAAAGGAGAAAATGAGAATGTCCCACACATTCCTCCGTTTTATGGAAAAACCAGCTTAAATTATAAGTTAAAGCGCTTAAAGTTTTCAGTGTATACAAGGTTTAACGGAAAAAAAGACTGGAGAGACTTTAATGTTTTGAACGATAATCCAGACGAAGCCGTTTATGGTTACGGCTCTCCAGCTTGGGCTACTTTAAATATTTCCGCTTTTATGTATTTATATAAAGATTTAAAAATCCAAGTTGCAGCGGAAAACTTATTAGATGCGCATTATAAAACTTTTGCGTCAGGAATAAGCTCCCCAGGAAGGAATTTAATGGCTTCGGTTTATTTTAATTTTTAAAGGTATAATCTTGTTTTTTTAACCTTAAGCTTACATCAAGCGGTTCAAGTATCAGGTGAATGATTAAACCTTTGGAATCGCGTCGATAAGGCTTTGGGTGTATGCTGTTTGTGGGTTTTTGTAAATTTCGTCGCATTCGCCTATTTGTTCAATTTTACCTTTTTGATTCATTACAACCATTCTATCACACATGTATTTGATCACAGATAAATCATGAGAGATAAAAATATAGGTTAACCCAAAATCTTTTTTAAGGTCGTTTAAGAGGTTTAATACTTGAGCTTGAACAGAAACGTCAAGCGCGCTTACACTTTCGTCACAGATAATAAATTTAGGCTCCATGGCTAAAGTACGCGCAATACAAACACGCTGTCTTTGTCCGCCACTAAATTGATGTGGATAATTATTAAAATGTTCGGGTAGGAGATTTACGGTTTTTAAAAGTTCGATAACTCTTTTTTTACGATCTACGTCATCAGCTAAAATCCGATGCACTTTCATGGGCTCCATGATAGCGTTACCGATTGTTATTCTTGGGTTTAAAGAAGAATATGGGTCTTGAAAGATAATTTGAACCTCTCTCCTAAAGAGCATAAGTTCTTTTTTGTTCATTTTCAGAACATCTTTCCCTTTGTAAAATATTTCTCCATCATGAATCTCGTTCAGTTGAATAATGGACTTCCCTGTTGTCGTTTTCCCACACCCCGATTCTCCAATTAAGCCTAACGTTTCACCTGGGAACACATCAAAACTCACGTCGTCAACGGCTTTTACGTAACTAGTTGTTTTTCCCCAAATATTTTTTTGAAGGGAGTAATACGTTTTAAGGTTTTTAATTTCCAAAACAGGTTTCTGGTCATATAGTTTTTTATGGTTACTTACGCGTATCGAATTCGGTAATACTAAGCTTTTAACGTATTCCTTAACGTCGGCCTGTTTAGATACTATTTCTCCATTTTCCAGTGTTTCCATAAAATCAGGAACTGTCGGTAATTTTGAATACCGAACTGTCAAAGGAGGTCTGCAAGCTAGTAATCCTTTTGTATAAGGGTGCTGAGGGTTGTTAAAAATGTCTTTTACAAACCCTTGTTCAACTACTTCTCCTTTATACATCACCACTATTTTGTCTGCTAGTTCCGCAATAACTCCTAGGTCGTGTGTAATAAATAAGATTCCCATTTTAGTTTCCTCTTGAATAGACTTCATGAGGTTTAAAATCGTTTTTTGAACAGTAACATCTAAAGCCGTTGTTGGTTCATCTGCAATTAATAACCGTGGATTACAGCTTATTGCCATAGCAATCATCACTCGCTGTTTTTGTCCTCCTGAAATCTGATGAGGGTATTGCTTGAATATTTTTTCAGGACGTGGTAATTCAACTTGTTTGAAAAGTTCAATCGCTTTTATTTTCGCTTCAGACTTGGATAGTTTTTCATGCAAAATCAAGGCTTCTGTCACTTGGTTTCCACAAGTGAAAACAGGATTTAAAGAAGTCATTGGTTCTTGGAAAATCATACTCATTTCCTTTCCTCTAATATTTCTTAACTCCTTAGGGCTTAGATTAAGTATATTAACTGTTTCGCCGTTTTTTTTAGTAAAAAGAATTTCCCCGTTTGTGATTTTCCCCGGGGGCGACGGGATCAATCCCATTGCGCTTAGGCTAGTGACCGACTTCCCCGATCCTGATTCTCCTACAATCCCAACAATTTCATTTTCATGAATCGAAAATGAAACATTGTTTACAGCTTTAACGCTATTGTTGTCGCTGATGAACTCAGTAACAAGGTTGTTTATATCAAGAATCTTGTTTGCCATAGTAGTGGTTTTGCAAATTTTAAAGTCTCCTCAAAAACTTCATTATGCGCAAAGTAAATTTACAAATATGTTTAAGAAATCCACCGTGCGTTAACTTTTCATTGTTTTTATTAAACAATCTAAGGAAAACACTAATTGAAGCTATATTTTTATAGAGCAAGTGTATAAATTAATTAGATTAGAGACGGGGTGTTTGGTTTTTGACACAGCGCAGAAACTGGAAATTATTTCCCCAAAAAAGATAAGACCTCCAAAAGTACAAGCGTCTAAGTGTTTAATTTATTTGCTTGCGGCTGTGTTTGGAATAACACGAAAAGTTTTAGCTAAAAATGCAGACTACGATTTGAATCCTCTAGAGGATAGATAATTTATTCTAAAATTAAAACTTGAACTCCACTGAGGAAAACAACGTGGCAACAATCGTGACCTACTTTGTAGTTCTCGGATATAATTTGTGAATCATTTGAATAACCGTAAAAAGTAACATCAGTTCCTTCTTTTACGATATCGTTTATTTCTGTGTCAGAAATCAATTTGTAAACACCATTTGTGCTTGTTGTATTTTCTGTGAACAATACCTCAGAAGTTCCACTTTTTACAACAGATATACTATCCAAAAGGATAGGTTGATCACTTTCGTCTTTAACTTCAACACTAACAACCTTGAACAGTTCAGTGCAAATCGCACCGTCAATATCGCACTCCGTAATTTCTTCTTTACAGGCAGTAAAAAAAGCTCCAGTAATTAAGAATGAAGCAATTATTTTCAATTTTTTCATAATAAGTTTTTTATATGGCGGACATCAAACTAGAGGCTACCTGTTCTTTTATTAAAATTAAACTTATGCACAGTTTTTTATCTAATTAGAGTGATTTCTCCACCCTTTTCACCAAACTTGTCATTGTAAAATTGCACCTTAGCTTGATATACAAAAGTCTCCATGTCTTGAGCATTTCCTTTATAAGTACCATCCCAACCTTGATTAATATCGTTTGTTTCAAAAACCATTTCACCCCATCTATTATAGATTCGGAAGTAAATCAACTCTTGAACTCCATGACCTTTTATATATACAACGTTATTCTCTCCAGTTCCATTAGGTGTAAACGCTGAGGGGACATCAAAAGTATATTTATCTTCAACACAAACAGTATATTTATCAACTTTAGGAAAACATCCTAATCGATCGCTGTAGGTAACCTCGTATTCTATTGAATCGACCTCTTCTGTAATTGTTATTGTTTGAACCGCACAGTCTTTACAAACTAAAAAATCAGTAGGACCAGTTGTCCAGTCATATGTGAAGCCAGGTCCGTAATCAAATCCAATAGTTGCATTTTCGCCAATTATAATACATTCTCTTTCTTCAATTAAATCTTGCTCTTCAACGACCGTGACAGTTGATTGAGCAGTCTCTACACAGCCATTTGTATCCGTTCCTGTTACAGTATAGGTAATCGTTTGATCAGCTAGCGCATAACTAGCGCTTGAATCTGGATATAAAATTTCAATTGGATCATTCCAAGAATAAGATAAAGCACCTGAGGCGGTAATTAATGCTGAATCACCAAAACACATCTCTCCATCTGTTGCTGAAACAACTGGACGTGGAAGAATTTCTAATGTTTTAATCATTGTGTCTTTACAGCCTGTTATTGGATCGTTTAGAATTAATACAACAGAATATGTGCCTGTACCAGAGTTTTCGTATGATTGACTGAATGGTTCAGTAGACGTGGATGTATTACCATCCCCGATATCCCAAAAATAATTTGTTGAGCCTGTTGTTAAAGAGCTATCGTTAAAAACAACCTCATCATTTAAACATACTGTTGAGTCTTCAAATTCAAATTTAGCCTCAACATTGTGAACAGAGATGTTGTTTTTAACAGGATAATCACAAACAAAATCTTTACTCCAAATTATCAGTGTCGCTACGGTATTTCCTCCTAAAGGGACTTCAAAATATTGATTAGACACCTCTGAACTTAAAACATCATTTGTTAGAATAGTGTCAGTTCCTGCACCGTTACCGAAATCCCACTGATAAGCAAAGACGTCTGTTGAGTCAATGATATCAAAAGTAATTTCATCACCAACACAAATTAAAGTTTCACTCAATGAAAAATTGGCAACAGGCCCTACAACACTAATTGTGTCCAAAACTGTATCCCTACAGCCATTTGAAGTTTCTTCAATTAAAGTTATATAGTAATCCCCTGGTTTGTTGTAGTTCCAAGAAACAGATTCTGAAGGAACAATAGGGCTTGATACACCAAGATCCCAGGTTCTCGACCCAAATGAAGTAACCCCAAATGTTGAAATAGAAGTGTCGGTAAATGTTACTTGCTCAGGATAGCAAATAACACTCTCGTTATTAATTGTATCGCCGTTGTCGGTAATTACAGAAGTGAACCCAACAATAGGGTAGTCGTCAACAAAAACATAATTAGTTATAGTTCTTTCAGCTATACAACCATTAGTATCTGTAAGTTGAACGTTAATTGTGTAATCTCCAGAGGTGTCAAATTGGAATGTTGGATTAAGATCGTTTGCCGTGCCTTGATTCCCGAAACTCCAAACTGCTGAGCTCATTGAGTTTTCGTTATTTAAATTAAATGTTACTTCATCCCCTACACAAATAGTACGGTCGTTTACTGTAAAGTTTGAATCAGGAATTATTGCGTTTATTCTTAATTTCTCTGTATCAACACACCCTAGTGTGTCTGTTACCGTAAGTTCGATATCAAAAAATGAAGTTACTTCTGTAAAAGTGTGTGATGAAGTTTCGCCAGTTCCAGTGTTTCCATCATCATAATTCCAAGACCACGAAGCAATCGGAGAGACGCTCTTTGAGGTATCTGTTAGGTTTATGGTTAATGGTAAACAACCGGTTGTTGTGTCGGACATAAAACCAGCATAAATGTCTGTTATGGTTATTGTTTTTTCTGTAGTATCCCTACAGCCGTTAACATCATATACCATTAATCGAATTGTGTATGTTCCGGTATCTGTAATTGCAGTTGGCCAATTTGGATCATCAGATAAGTACATGTTAGATCCGTCACCGTAATCCCAACGATATGAATTGTCACAATTACCGTTAACATCAATTGAAAGTTCACCAGAAGGAGTAAACCCTCCAGAGCAAATCAGGGAGTCCTGATCAATGACAGCTTCTAACATTCTAACCGTTACAACCATTGAATCTGTATCGTTTTGACATCCCGTAGTGGAATTTGTGGAAATTAAGTAAACCGTATAATTTCCTGAGGTATCATATACATGAGTTATTGCCGTGTCTGCTAAATTATTTGATTTTAAAGTATCTCCGTCACCAAAGTACCAATAAAGACTATCAACTTGATCAACAGTGGCAGTAAGATTTATTTCAGTTGGGCTGGCACATAGTCCCGACCATTTAAAGTATGATGAAGGACCATTAACGGTGACAGCGCCTGTAAATACTTTTTCGCTAATACAACCATTATAATTAGCATAAAAAGTTACATCATGTTGTCCTGCTTCGTGAAAGTAAGACCACTGCTGGGTTGGTGAGTCTGGACAAGATTCTGAGCCTCTATTTTCATCAGTAGAGAAATGGTAATAGTCAATACGAGAATCACTTGAAGCGTCAGTTATTGTAACAGTATCACCTATACAAACCGTTGACGGGGAGATGTTTAAGTCAACATCAATTGTATCTCCAACTTGTATTTGAATTGGGAAAGAAGTATCTCTACATCCATTTGCATTTTCTAAGGTTAAAAGAACTTCGTATTCTCCTGCTGTATTAAAAGTATGAGTTGCATTTTCTGTACTTGCAGAGTTTCCATCACCAAAATCATATTCGTAAGAAACAATTGAAGAACCTGAGGCTGAAGAGTCTTCAAAGTTTATCGTTAATGGTGCACAACCTTGCGTAATATTTGGAGCAAAATTTGCGCTTAATGGAAAAATAGTATCTATAACCGTTGCTGATCCAGAACAACCATAACTGTTCGTTGCTGTTACTCGTGCTTCATAGTGATATCCTCCATAATAATATACGGTATATTCATCTCCTCCAATATTGTAGCAATGTTCTGGGTTTTGGGTATTTGATCCGTTCCCGTCACCAAAGTCATAAGACCAATTTACAATGTCTGTTCCATTTGCTGTGAAATCAATACAGTATGGTTTTTCACAAAGGTAAGTAGGAGTAGATAAGAGTGTTGGAATAACTTCCTGAACAAATACTGATTCGGTTACAGTGTCAGCGCAAGATCCATCAGATATAGTCAAGGTAACATCATGATTACCAGGAGTGTTGAATATGTGAAGGGGGTTTTCTAAGTTAGACGTTCCGCCATCGTCAAAAACCCAAGAAAAACTAGAACCACCTGTTGAGCCGTTAAAGTAGTTAACGTTGCTGCTTAAACAAACAGTGTCGGCAACATTAATAGCTGCAATAGGATTTCCTATACTTACAATTTTTGTTTGAGATCTTGAACAGCCTCCATCTTCCGTAACCGTCAATTTTAAAGCAAAAACACCAGGTGAAGAATAGTTATGTGGTGCTGGATTTTCATCGTTTGATGTTTGAGTATCGCCAAAATCCCATTCATAAGTCAAGTCTGATGTTGTACTTGAACTATTTACTGAGTTGTTATTTAATGTCACATTTAGTGGGGCGGTACATGAGGATGTTGGAGATGCCGTAAAGCTGGCAGTTGGAGCGTTTTGAACGGAAACATAATCGGTTTTCACAGCAGTTGAATCACAACCATTATTATCGGTTACAATTAATGAAACGGTGTAAGTTCCTAAAATTGTATATGTGTGATTTGGGTTTTTAAAAGTACTCGCTGCGCCGTCTCCAAAAGCCCATTGCCAACCCACAATACTTGAGGATCCTTGTGCTTCAGAAGAGTCTCCAAAAGAAGTAGAAAATGGAACACACCCACTCTCTGGTCCGTCTATTAAGAAGGCTGGTGTTGGATTTCCATAAACGGTAATTGTTTCAGTAATGGGACCAGAGCCGTCATCAAAAGTAACCGTATAAACACCATGGTCAGCGTAAATAGTCGAGATATTCGTTCCTCCTAACTGCGCGGTTGCACTTGCGCCGTTTCCAAAGTCCCAATCTCCAGTTGTTGGACTAGAAAACTGAACACCGGTTAAAGGTGCGCAGCCACTTGTTTTATTTGCGGTTATTTGACCAAAAATTGTTTGACTTTGGACAAGAAAAACAAAAATTAAAATTATAATTTTCTTCAAAATAAGAGAGATTTATCTAAAACAAAAGTAACATTTTTAGTCAATTACGTAAGTTTTCGGTGGAGATTCTGGATAAAATTTTATATTTGAGTTGATTTTAAGCTATGACAAAATTTATTTCGTTAATATTTCTAGTGTTATTTACCACCAAAATTTGTTGTGCTCAGTACAACGAAAATTTTGGCTCTACAGAGGAGTGTTACGGCAAAACGTTCTCAATTGCTGCCTGGGTGTTAACAGACACTACAAATTCGATTGCTCCTCTTGATTTATCACAAGTACTCGTAGCCATTGATTCACTCAATCAAAAGTTTAAAGGCATTTGTGTAGATTTTAAATTATGTTCTTTTGATACACTTCCTAATCATCGTCAAGACACTATTGAGAAAGGCCTTCATGATGAGGAGATTGCGGCTTTATATAGAAAAAAGAATGTAATTAATTTATATTTTGCAACGGAAATTATTAATCCGAACCCAGGAGCTAATCCGGCTGGATATGCCCCACTTGGTTCAACTACTATTCCTAATGATGATAACCAAAGAGACGCTATTTTCCTTAAAAAGTCTGAATTTACTGCAAGTGTATTGCTTCATGAGATAGGACATTATTTTGGATTGTATCACACTTTTGAATCCGTTGCAAATGGTGAAGAGTTTGCCGACGGTTCGAATTGCGCCACTGCAGGAGATTTAATTTGCGATACACAAGCAGATCCAAATGGATCTAATACAGGATGTCATTTAGATCCACAAGTTAATGACCCTCAAACGAATTTAATGTTTGAGCCCCCTGTTTGTAACATAATGAGTTATTACAATAATCAACCTTGTAATTATCACTTTTCTAGAGGGCAATTGGATAGAATGTTAAGCATAATGAAAACGGGGAGAAGTTACTTATGGTAAAAAAGTTAATTTTTATATTGTTTATTGCCGCTACGGGCCTAAAGGCTCAAGATATTCACTTTACGCAGTGGATGTTTTCGCCGTTAAATCTTAATCCCGGAGAAACAGGAAGGTTTGAAGGAGATTATAGAATTGTTGGGAATTTTCGTTCTCAGTGGGGTGCAACAATGGGAAAACAATATAAAACACTAGGGATGAGTTATGACCGCGTGTTTTCTGCATACGGACAAGATTTTAGTGCTGGTTTACAATTTGATAACGATCGTTCTTCGATTGGAAACTTGACACAAAATAAGTTAATGTTATCCGGGGGTTATAATAAATTGGTAAAAGGAAACTATTTAAGTGGTGGAATTCAAATAGGTTTATTGCATAAAGGAGTAGATCCGAACGCATACAACTACCCCGTTCAATGGGATGTCGACCAAGGTGAGTTTTCGAACAATAGTTTGAGTAACATGGAGAATTTTTCAAAAACAAATGATTACTCTTTTGATTTAAACCTAGGAGTAGGTTGGGCGCGTCAGATTGGAGATAAATTATTTCCAGAAGTTGGTTTAGCCTGGTATCATCTTAACAAACCGTCAGAAAGTTTTTTTAATGATTCGGAAACCTTTTCGTTGAGACAGGTTTATAACGCGAAGTTTAATTACAAACTAAATGATCGTTATACTATTTCACCAAACGTAATGTACATGTATCAAAATAAGGCACAAGATTTAGTTTTGGGTGTTATTGGAAAAATGAGAATGGATGTTAACAAAGCCAAGATCGATGAGGTTTTTGTTGGAATGAATTTCCGAGATGGATACAAAAGAAATTATGATGCAGCTAACTTAATCGTCGGTGCAGTTCGTCAAGAATGGCAGGTAGGTATAAGTTATGATATTAATGTTTCTGGATTATCATCGGTAACTCATTATAGAGGAGCGTTTGAATTATCAGTTATATATATTGCTCAAAGTTCTGAACCATCAATATACAATGTTCCTTGTGATAGATATTAAAAAGATTACCTGTCTTTTTGCTATATTTTTTAGCGTTTTCGCGACTGCCCAAGTCGATGAAGAAATTTACAATTCGAAAACTAAAGTAATTCGTAAAGCAGGAGATAAAGCTTTTAAGAATGGAGATTTTTTTGGATCATTATCTTATTATAAAAAGTTCTTAAAAGATAACGATGAGCTTATTGCTAAGGGCGGTTTTCTGTCAGGTAGGTATCAAGTTTTAAAATTGAAGTATCAATATAAAATGGCTAACGCTTTAAGGTTATCTCGTGATTATCATAAGGCTGAGAAAGTTTACAGTGCTGTTTTTGAGGAAAAGCCAGATAAATACCCCAAAGCACAATTTTATTTAGCTCATATGCAGTTAATGAATGGGAAATATAAAAAAGCAAAGGAGAATTTTTTAGCTTTTAAAAAGGTTTATAGAGACGCTGCTGATTCAGGAACATACAGGTCTTGGGTGAAATTATATGTTGCAAGTTGTGACGCTGCCCCTGTTGTTTTAGAAGACACGTTGGATGTAAGGATTTACCACCCTGACACCTCTATTAATAAAGCTCATGTTGAACTTTCACCTTTACCTTTAAATGATTCAATGTTATTGTATTCGTCTTTACGATCAGATAGTATTGTATATGTAAACGCTGAAGATTCAAATTCCGTTGTACCCCATAGAAAGTTCTATGTTGCTCAAAAGATGAATGATTCAACTTGGGTAATGCAAAACGAATACGCAGAAGGTTGGTTTAATTTTGAGGACACCGAAAACGGGAATGGTTGTTTTAATGAAGACAGTTCTAGATTTTATTTTTCAAGGGGAATAAGAAATATTAAAGGAAAATTAGTGTTTCACCTTTATTATGCAGATAAAGAAGAAGACGAAAAAGGCTGGATGGAGCCAGTTAAAATGAATGAAGAAATTAACGTTAAAGGATTTCACTCTACTCAACCAACTTTAGGTTGGTATTTTCAAAAAGATGTGCCTGTATTATATTTTATCTCTAACCGAATTGAAGGTGGTAGAGGTGGTTGGGATATTTGGTATTCGGAGTTTAACCCAAAAAAGGAACTATGGAAAAAGCCTAAAAATGGAGGAAGTAAATTAAATACAAAATTGGACGAGTTTTCTCCTAATTACAATATAGACAACAAAACATTGCACTTTAGTTCGGCAGGTTGGCCTGGGCTTGGAGGGTTGGATGTTTTTAAAACGATTGGTGAATTAAAGGACTGGACAGTGCCTAAAAACATTGGCTTTCCTATTAACACAAGCGTAGATGAGCTTTATTACTCATTAACAAAGAATGGAGATGAGGGTTATTTTGTTTCTAATAGGGTAGGATCGGTTTCTTTAAAAAATCCAACTTGTTGTGATGATATTTATAATTTCAAGGAGCTTCATTACATTCATATCGGAGTACAGGGAAAGATGTTTGAAATCGTTGAGAATAAAGATTTAATAGATACTGTCCCTAGTAAATTTGTTACGCTTTCATTGGTTTTGCTGGATGACTCAATTGAGGGTGGAGAAATGGTAATCAAATCTGTTTTACCTGAGGATAGTGGTGACTACTTTTTTAAATTAGAAAAAGGAAAAGAATATAATTTACAAGCAAACGGAGAAAACTATTTTAACCAAAGCTTCGAAATATCTACTGAAGGAATTGTTGAGTCGGATACCATAATCAAAAACTTTTACATGAAGAAGTTTTCCGTTCAGCCTATCGTTGTAAAAAACATCTATTATGAGTATGATAAGTTTGCTTTGTTAGATAGCTCAAAAACCGTAATTGATACGACGATGTTTAAAATTTTAATGGATAACCCAGATATAGTTATTGAAATTGGTTCTCATACAGATGCAATTGGAAGTGATGCTTACAATGATAAACTATCCCAAAAGAGAGCGCAATCAGTAGTTGACTATTTAATAGGAAAAGGAATAGCACGTAAGCGATTACAGGCAAAAGGATACGGAGAAAAAGAACCAATTGCACCGAATAAGAATGCAGATGGATCTGATAATCCAGAAGGTCGTCAAATGAACCGTAGAACCGAGTTTAGAATTATTGGTAAAATTGAAGGAATCTCTGAAATTATTTATAAAAAGTAAACTTTATGAGACTAGCCGTTTATATCATTTCATTTCTTGCGTTCTTATTAATGGCTTTTGGAATTTTGTTTAAAATTCAACATTGGCCAGGAGGGCAGGTTTTACAAATTGGTGGATATCTTTGGGCTGGAATAGCAGGTTTATTGATGTTGATTTATAAAATCAGACAGCATAAAAAAGAGGAAGTTGAAGAAGAGAAATTCAGCAAAAGAAACGATTCAATCTTAGACGCATGAGAAAAGTTGCGAATGTCCTTTTAATCATTACGAATATTTTAGTCTTTTTTGGAGTGATTTTTAAATCCATGCATTGGCCTGGAGCAACAGTAGGATTGGTTTTTGGAATCACATTGTCAGTTTTTGGAATGTTATTTTATTTCATAGCGAGATTTAGAAAGAAGAGCGAAGTTAAGATTACGACATACTATGTTTACTTTTTCTTTTTTGTAATGACGCATGGTGTGTTTACTTTTGCAATCGGCAATACTAGAGATGTGTTAAATGCATTTGCAATGTTGGATCAAGGCACGAATAGTATTAATAATCAAATGGCTGAAAATGCTAAATTATTTAATGTTAGCGCTAATGTGGATGTAGTTGAATATTCTAAATTAGTACATGAACTTTGTGATTTAATTGATGAGGATAAAAAGCGATTAGTGGATTATACTGGCGGTGTAGACGATATGGATATCCCATTGGGAAAAGATAATATGGATGTTGCCGCAACTTATTTCTCTTATGATAAGGATCACGCTAAGCATTTAACCGTAAGATTAGAAAAGCTAAATAATTTAGGAGTGAAAATAATGGGGTCTACTCAGTTCTTGTTGGTTGAGGATTTACGTAATGTGTCGTATTCTTATGACCCAGCAGTTATTTCTGGTTGGGTTGAAAGAATGACCCATTTTTTACCCCTAAGTTCGGTACTCGCAAATCTTGAATTAGTTAAGACAAGGTTCCTTCAAAATCAATTAACGATTCTTAATTCTATAAATAGAAATTAATTTAAACCTTTATGTCTCGAATATTCGCTTGTAAGGTTTTATTCCCTTTCCACTCATTAATTTCTAAAGAATAACAAACCTTGAATGGTTTACCTCGGGAAATATGATCAAAATGTTTTATTTGATTAAATGCGATTGCAGGAATCCTAACAGATGGATTATCAGCATCAACAATGTCCATTTTTAAATGATCTTTTCCAACAACTCTTAAATTAGGCAAAGCCTTTACCTGGTCACATCTAAAGATAGGTTGGTCATTACCGACACCGAACGGCTCAAATTGATTTAAAACCTTGAAAAACCCTGCCTGAACTTCATTTAAAGGTAAATTTAAATCAACTTCAACAGTTGGAATTAGCAAGTCGTCAGAAATAGAATCGTTTACAATTTTTTCGAATCGTTTAGCAAATGCATCAAGATTCTCAGGCTTAATCGTTAATCCCGCCGCGAATGCGTGCCCTCCAAAACTTTCTAATATATCGGAGCATTCATTAATAGCATTGTATAGATGATAGCCTTTTACGGATCGAGCTGATCCAGTGTAAAATTCACCGCTTTTACTTAGCACAATAGTTGGGCGATAATAATGTTCCTGAATTCGGTTACAAACGATACCCAGAATCCCTTTGTGCCAATGTTCATTAAAGATTAAAGTCGATTTTTTATTTTGATGCGCAGTATCAGAGTGTAAAAATGAAAGTGCTTCTTTCGTCGTTTCAGCATCTAAAATTTTTCGTTCAGCATTATCTAAACTTACATCTTCACTTCCTTCTTCTGCGTCTGCAAAATCAGAAGTAATTAATAATTCAACCGCTTTAGAGGCATGAGCAATTCTCCCCGCAGCGTTAATTCTCGGTCCGATCGCAAAACCAATGTCTCGCATATTTACGGTTCGATCAATTTTTGCATGATTAAGAATAGCCTTAATTCCTAAAGTAGGCTGCTCATTCAATTTTTCCATTCCATACTTAGCAAGCACTCTGTTTTCATTTTGGATAGGAACCATATCGGCACCAATAGAAATTGCCAACAAATCTAAATATTCATTGGCTTTTTGAATGTCGATATCGTTTCGTTTACAAAACCCTTGCAATAGTTTAAACCCAACTCCGGCACCAGACAGCTCTTTAAAAGGATAATTACAATCAACCTGTTTAGGGTTAAGAATAATTCCATCAGGAACAGTTTCTCCAGGTAAATGATGATCACAAATAATATAATCGATTCCTTTTTCTTTGGCGTATTCTACTTTTTTAACGGCTTTAATTCCGCAATCTAAAGCGATAATTAAGGTGATACCTTCTTCTTTTGCGTGATCAATACTTTTAAAAGATATTCCATACCCTTCTTCGTATCTGTCGGGAACGTAATAAACGAGGTTGTCAGAAAAATCAAGAAAGAAGGAATATACCATTGCTACAGCAGTAGTTCCATCAACATCGTAATCCCCATAAATCATGATTCGTTCACCATTTCCAAAAGCTTCTCCAATTCGAGCAACAGCTTCCGTCATTCCTTTCATTAAAAATGGATCGTGAATGAGATTTTTATCAGGGCGAAAAAACCGTTTGGCTTCATCAAATGTTTTAATTCCTCTTTGAACTAAAAGTGTGCATAAACTAGGGTGAATACCTAAACTAGACTGAAGGTTATTGATTTCTTCAACTGTTGGTTCGGGCTTTAATATCCACTTCTTTTCGAGCATGAAGCAAAGATAATCACTTTAGTTACCCAATAGTAAGAGGTTCGCGATAAACGCTAATTTGTTTTATTTATATCAACTTATAGTAAGTTGTAACAAGTCCCTCGAACCTTTTTCATAAATTTGAATTAAAATCGACAACTTATGTATTCCGGATTAAAACATTTACACATTTTATTGATCTCACTTTTTGTAATTTCAGTGCTTATAAAAGCCATTTTGTTAATTGCGAATAGCGATAAATTTGATGGATATAGAAAAAAGACAAAAGTGCCGGAAATGGTGATTACGATGTTGTTTTTAGTAACTGGTATTATTATGATTTCGATGAGGGGTGGTGGTTTACACTATTTCTTCCATATTAAGCTAACGGCAATGGCAGCGGCTATTCCTTTAGCAATTATTGGATTTAAAAAGAAAAATAAAATTTTAGGGTTACTAAGTGCTGTCTTATTTATTATAACCATTGGATTGGCTTTAAAAAGTGGAAACAACATGAAGGAAGTTCACGTTGATATTCCTGCTACAGATCCTAATTACGGAAAAGCGTTATACGAAGCTAACTGTGCAACATGTCACGGTGTTGGTGGAGCAAAACAATTAGGAAAAGCAGCGAATCTTACGGCAACTGAAATGACCGCTCTACAAATAGGGTATATTATTACAGATGGTTTAGAAAGCATGAATGCTTATAAAACATTAGATAGTGTTGAGGTAAAGGCGATTGGTGATTATGCACTAACGTTAAAATCTAAGTAACAGTAGGGGCAAAACATTTTTTGTCCTTTAAAAACCTCTTGAATAAAAGCAAAATGGGAGAAAAGAAAGGGCCACAAAAGATTTATGATTTATCCAGTAAGGAGCTTGAATTAGCTGTTTTAGTTGGTGTGATTTCACAAAATCAATCTGAAGTTCAGGTACATGAGTATTTGGACGAGTTGGCTTTTTTAGCCGATACTGCAGGTGTTGTGGTAAATACTCGTTTTGTTCAAAAATTAGAGCATCCACACCCTAAAACCTTTGTTGGGAAAGGGAAGTTGGAGGAGGTGAAGATTTATGTAGATGCAAATGAAATAACGACAGTGATTTTTGACGATGAACTTAGTCCATCTCAATTAAGGAACATTGAAGAATTATTAGAGGTTAAAGTATTAGATAGAAATAATTTAATACTTGATATTTTTGCTCGTCGTGCACAAACAGCACATGCAAAAACACAAGTTGAACTTGCACAATATCAATATTTATTACCACGATTAACCAATTTATGGACGCACCTTTCCCGTCAAAAAGGAGGGGTTGGTATGCGTGGTCCAGGTGAAACGGAAATTGAAACAGATAGACGTATTGCACGTGATCGAATGGCTTTATTAAAGAAGCGATTAGAGAAAATTGACAAACAAAAAGCTACGCAAAGGGGAAATCGTGAACAAATGATTCGTGCTTCATTAGTAGGGTACACCAATGTTGGTAAGTCTACTATTATGAATGCCCTCGGGAAAAGTGATGTACTGGCAGAAAATAAATTGTTTGCTACTTTGGATACTACTGTTAGAAAAGTCGTGGTTGGGAATTTGCCGTTTTTGTTGTCGGATACTGTTGGGTTTATCCGAAAACTACCACATGGATTAGTTGAGTCTTTTAAATCTACGTTGGATGAGGTAAGAGAATCTGATTTATTGATTCATGTTGTTGACATTGCGCATCCAAATTTTGAAGATCAAGTAAATGTTGTTAATCAAACGATTGGTGAGATTGATTCAACAGATAAGCCTACTTTGTTGGTTTTTAATAAAATTGACGCTTATAATTACGTTGAGAAAGAAGCGGATGATTTAACACCCAAAGTCCACGAAAACTATTCACTTGAAGAATTAAAACAAACATGGATGGCGAAAGATGATAATGTCACTTGTTTGTTTATTTCGGCTGGTAAGAAAACCAACTGGGATGAATTTAAAAATACACTTTATCAAAAAATTAGAGATCTTCACATTAAACGTTACCCGTATAATAATTTCTTATATCCAGATACACCAATAGGTTAATTATGTCGCTTGATTCGGAAGATAAAGGTTTTTCGTTATTATGGACTTTCAATACCGACATCAAAGCTGAACAAGCTAAGATATTGCTTGAAGAAAATGGTTTTTTTGCCCATTTGAACAACTCTTATTCTGCGCGTTTTAATGAAGGAGTTGCATTAATGGCGAATATTGGAACCAATGGAGGTGTTAGGTTGTTTACGAAAAAATCTCAAGCTTATGACGCATATGTACTGCTTGCCGTGCATGAGCTAGTGCCAATGCGAGACATTACCCCAAGCCCTACAGGTATTGACGAATTTCAAAAATTATTAAGGAATATCCCCATTTTAAGATCGCTAGGAATCATTACTCAATTACTTGTTGTGAGTGTTTTGATAACAATAATTATTTTATTGGTTTTTACTTAATAGTTAAGAAGCAACAAGTTGCATAAAGTCCGTTATACTCATTTTTGAAAATTGATCGTATGATTGAATAAGATCAAGAATGTTTTTTAGTTTTTCTCCTTGATAATGACGTTTTATGTTCGTGTTATATTTTTTGATTAATTCCGGAATCCCTTCATTGCGCCTATTTTTGTGACCAATAGGATATAAAACTTCTACTTTTTCTGATTTATAATCTTTAAAAATTAATTGTACAGCATTGGCGATTGACCTTTCGTTAGGGTCCAAATATGATTTACTGTATGCTTTATCTTCAAGAACGACCATCTTTTCTCTTAGCGAATCAATTAAAGGGTTTTCTGCAAAATCATCTTCATAATATTCTGCTTTTAAATCGCCTTTCAGCAAGGACGCAGCGACCATATATTGTAAACAGTGGTCTCTGTCTGCTGGGTTTTTTAAAGGTCCTTTTTTATCTATTATTCTTATTGCTGGTTCTTGGGTGTAAATAACAATCTTTTCTACCTCACTCAATGCACTACAATGTTTTTTATTTAATATTATAGCCGCTTCAACTGCAGATTGCGCGTGGAATTCTGCCGGGAAAGAGATTTTAAAAAGTATGTTTTCCATTACGTATGATGTGAGCGGACGTTCCAGTGTGATTTTGTTTGATTTAAACAAAACATCTTCAAATCCCCATTTTGGTGCAGAAAGAGCGGTTTCATAACCCATTTCACCTTTCATAGCCATTAGGGCAAGATAAACTCCGCGGCTTGTTGCATCACCTGCAGCCCAAGATTTTCTAGAACCAGTGTTGGGTGCGTGACGATAAGTTCTTAAGCTGTGTCCATCTATCCATGCATTTGAGATCGCATTCATAATTTGTTTATCTGTACCTCCTAGCATTTTTGTGGCAACAGCAGTTGTCGCAATTTTAACTAAAATAACATGGTCTATTCCCACCCTATTAAAACTATTACTAAGCGCTAAAATGCCTTGGATTTCATGCGCTTTTATCATTAATGTTAAGACTTCTTTCATCGTGAAAGAACGTTCGTTTTGTTGAGAAATGTAATCTGCAAGCGCTAAAATCCCACCAAAATTATCTGATGGGTGACCCCATTCCTCCGCTAACCATGTATCATTATAATCTAACCATCTTATTGTGCATCCAATATTAAAAGCAGCAGTGACTGGATCTAAGATATAATCAGTACCTGGAACACGCGCACCATTTTCAATTTTAATATTCGGAACAATAGGCCCGAGAAGTTTAGTACAGGCAGGAAACTGTAAAGCGAATATTCCGCAACCTAATGCATCTAAAACATTATAATGAGCAATTTTATATGCCTCATCACTTTCAATTTTTGAATTAAGTACATAGTCCGCAATTTCTCTAATTATTTTATCCGTTTTGTCTTGCATTATAATTATCTTTTTAGAATAGATTGAACATTTCTAGCGCTCGGCCCTACGTAGTCACAACTAGGCCTTATTAATCTATTGTCATTATGTTGCTCAATTATATGGGCTGCCCACCCCGTTACTCTTGATGCCGCGAATATTGGAGTATAAAGTTCAATAGGAATACCAAGAAGGTAGTATGCTGAAGCGGCAGGAAAGTCGAGATTAGGGTAAATATCTTTTTTTTCAATCATTGTTTTCTCCATTATATCTGATATATCATGCCAAATAGAAACATCAAATTTAGTAGCAAGTTCTTTTCCAAGTCTTTTCATAACGCCAGTTCTGGAATCTCCCGTTCTGTATAATCGGTGGCCAAACCCCATAATTTTTTCTTTATTTCTAATTTTTTCTAGCGTAATTTTTTCCGCCCTATCCGCAGAACCTATCTCTTTAAGCATATACATAACTTGTTCGTTTGCACCCCCGTGCAGAGGTCCTTTGAGCGTGCCAATAGCTGTAGAGACAGCACTGTAAAGGTCGCTAAGTGTTGCGGCAGTTACTCGAGCAGAAAAAGTGGAGGCGTTGTAACCATGCTCAGCATATAAGATCATTGATGTGTCAAATGTTTTAACGGACAAACTATCCTTAACTTCTTTTCCGAGAATCATTGAAAGAAAGTTTTCCGAATAGGAAAGGTTTTTATCCGGTTTAACAGCCTTTAAGCCTTGCGATAATCTATAACTATTAGCAACAACAGTTGGCATTTTAGAGATAAGAAGCATCGATTTAATCAGATTTTCTTCTTGTGAATTAGTTCCTAAAATATTTTTTTCATCAACAGTTCCTAAAATTGAGACACTTTGGTTTAATAGGTCCATCGGATGCCCATATTTTGGGGCGCTTTTAAATAAGTCGTAGAGTATATCAGGAATGTCTCTATTTTCTTTTTCGAATTCTTCAAAACTTTTAAGTTGTGCTATATTTGGTAAGTCGTTGTGCAGTAGTAAATAGGCGACTTCTAAAAAGGAGGTTTTTTCGCATAATTCATTTATATCGTAACCTCTGTACCATAAACTGCTTGTTGAGACATCAACTTTAGAAATTGCCGTATCACCAGCAATTAAACCTGCTAAACCTTTATTTGCTCTCATACTATTTAATTTTATAATTAGCTACTTTACTGTCAAGTTCTGCATATGAATCATATTTGAGTAAATCATAAAGTTCGTTTCTAGTTTGCATCTTGTTTAAGTATTCTAATTGACTCCCATTTTTTTTAATTTCTTCAAATAATGATTGTGTGTTTTTCATGGTAACCCTCAGAGCAGTTACAGGATAAATAATTATTTTGTAGCCCATCGAAAATAGTTCTTCAGCATTAAATAAAGGAGAAACACCAAACTCTGTCATATTTGCAAGCAGTGGGAAATTTACTTTTTGGGCAAACAACTCAAATTCTTCTTTAGATTTCAATGCTTCAGGAAAGATTGCATCTGCTCCAGCCTCAATATATAAATTGGCTCTATTGATAGCTTCGTCAATTCCATGAACCGACCTTGCATCTGTTCTTGCGATAATTAAAAAATTATCATCTTCTCTACTTATACAAGCTGCTTGTATTTTTTGGATCATTTCATCCGAAGAAATTAATTTTTTTCCTTCTAAATGACCACATCTTTTAGGCATCATTTGATCTTCTATATGAATTCCACAAACACCAATGCTCTCCATTTCTTTAACGGTTCTAGAAACGTTAATCACATCACCAAACCCAGTGTCGCAATCTGCAATGCAAGGGATTTTTACAGCTTGCGTTATATATTTAATAAAAAAAGAAAATTCACTCAGCGTAAGTAGCCCTATGTCAGGAAGTCCTGCACTAGCAGATAGTGCTGCGCCTGAGATGTAAGCGCCTTCAAAACCGGTTTGTTCAATTTGCATTGCGGTTAAAGCATTGTAAGCCCCCGGAAGAAGTACTCCATTTGAAAGGATTTTCCTTTTGAATTGCGCTCTTAATTCTTTTACTAGCATTTTTTGGGTGTTATGGCTATTACTAAACTGTTATAAATAACGTAAAAAAAGTCAATCTTGTTTCCAATAACGTCCTTGAATCAATGTTATAGGATAACTAAGTACGTGTTTTTGCGTAATCAAAGTATATAATCACCTGGCTTATGAGCGGTAAAACTTTAAGTGAATTTAAAAACATATGTGTTTTAGGCGCTTCAGGAAAAATGGGGAGAGGGATTGTATTTTTAATGGCTCAATATTTTTTCAAGCTTAACTTTAAAAAAGGAATTAAGTTTGAATTGCTCGCTATAGACGTATCTGAGACGGGATTAAAAAACATGATAAGTTACTTAGAAGTACAGTTAGCAAAGTTTTCCGAAAAGAATTTTTCTCAGATAATCGAAATATATTCTGGAGAACCTGACGAAGGCTCAAAGGAAGTTTATTTCAAAAAATACACTGAGGATGTTTTAAAATGTATTAAAACAAGTACTTCTATTGAGTCGGCAAAAGAAGCAGCATTAATTTTTGAAGCTGTTGCAGAAAGCATTGACTTAAAGGCGGAATTGATGTGTAAAATAGAGGCAATAACAACTGTAAACCCTTTTTATTTTACGAATACTTCATCTATTCCTATAAAGAGTATTGAGCAAAAAGCCAATGTTAAAGGAAGGGTAATAGGATTCCACTTTTACAACCCACCTCCCGTTCAAAAACTATTAGAGATAATTAAAACGGATAATTGTCTAAAAGAGCTTGAATTAATTGCTCAGGAATTGGCAAAAAGCTTAAATAAAACCGTTGTAAACGCTCCAGATTTCACCGGTTTTATAGGAAACGGTGTTTTTATTAGGGAAGTCTCCTATGCCATTGGACTAGTGGAAAGTTTAGCGCTTGAAAAAGGTTTGATAAATGCTGTTTTTTTGGTAAATGAAATTACGAAGAAATTACTTATCAGACCTATGGGTATTTTTGAAGTTGTTGATTACGTAGGTATAAATGTCTGTAAATCTATAATGGATATTATGGAAAATGATTTTAAAAACGAGCACTTTAATAACGCTTTATTAAAGCATTTATTAGAACAAAACATTATTGGAGGTCAGGACAACAACGGTAAAGTAAAAAATGGAAATTTTAAATATGAATTAGGTGAAATCGTAGGTGTGTTTAATGGTATAAATTACAGCAATTTTAATCAATTAAATTTTGATGAACTCGTAAATTTAACATGGAGAGAATTAAGAGGGGCAAAGAATATGGATGCCATATTATCTAATCATTTTGTTGATTTGTCTAAATCTAATGGTGTGGCAGCAAAAATTGCCGTTGAATATTTAAAGGTTTGTAATAAAATTGGAAAAGACTTAGTTGCTGATGGTATAGCCTTTCATGATAAGGATGTTAATTCCGTTATGAAGTTGGGTTTTCACCATTTGTATGGACCCATAATTCCGTTTTTAAAAAAAATATAATTTATGAAAAATCCATTTTTAAATAATGAACATGAATTAATCAGACAATCTATTCGTGAATTTGCCGAGAAAGAAATTGCGCCGCAGGCTTATCAGCTTGATCGGGACGAAAAGTTTTCTCCTTACTTAACTAAGAGGATGGGAGAAATGGGCTTGTTTGGGATGTGTATTCCTCAAGAGTACGGTGGGCAAGGGTTAGATTCTCTGTCTTTTATTATAGCTCTAGAGGAAATTGCAAGAGTTGATAGCTCTCAGGCTGGAATTTTGTCGGTCCATAATTCACTTGGAATTGATCCAATATTTCACCACGGAACTCAAGAACAGAAAGAAAAATATTTATCTGATTTGTGTTCAGGAAATCAAATTTGGGCCTTTGCCTTAACGGAACCGAACTCTGGTTCTGATTCAAGAAACAGCATAACGAAGGCTGAAGATGCGGGGAAATACTGGAAAATAAATGGGTCCAAAACATTTATAACAAATGGAAACACTTCAATCACTCGGGGGGTAACACTGCAAACAGTTACTGGAATAAATAACGGTAAAAAAGAATTTTCAACAATTATTGTAGAAAAAGGAACAAAGGGGTTTTCTGCAGAAACAATTCATGATAAAATGATGTGGAGAGCAACAAATACATCACAACTTTATTTTAATGATTGCCTAGTACCAAAAGAAAACATTTTGGGCACTAAAGGAAATGGATCAAAAATCATGCTTAAATCTTTGGATTCGGGAAAACTTGGAATATCGGCAATTGGAGTAGGTTTGGCACAAGGAGCTTATGAAATGGCTTTAAATTATGCGAAAAATCGTAAGCAATTTGGCAAGTCAATTTCCAATCATCAAGTGATTTCTTTTAAACTTGCAGACATGCATATGAAAATTGAGTTAGCCAGAACGATGCTTTATAAAGCTTGCTGGTTAAAAGACAATAATCAGAGATTCTCAATCGAAGCAGCAATGTGCAAATTATACAGCTCTGAAATAGCCAAAGAGGTTGCGGACGAGGCGGTTCAAATCCATGGCGGATATGGTTTAATTAAGGAGTACCCTATTGAAAGGTTTTATAGAGACCAACGAATGTTACAAATAGGTGAAGGAACCTCGGAAATTCAGCGGATTATTATTTCTAAGTATATCGGCTGTATTACAAAATAAATTTCTTTTTTAAAATCGTCTTATTGATTTGCATTTTTTGCAAATTTCAGTTTTTTGATTTCGAAATTCAATTACTTTTTACTTCACAATAGTCCCAACTTTGATCTATACTTAAAATCAATAGATATGAAAAAGTTAAGAAGTAAATTGGGGAT
The DNA here is from genome assembly GCA_905182585.1 of uncultured Flavobacteriales bacterium. GTDB lineage: Bacteria > Bacteroidota > Bacteroidia > Flavobacteriales_C. The sequence continues at coordinate 11,186 of CAJJCC010000012.1, read as the reverse complement.
AGTAGTTTGTTTATGTTTAGTTCAAATTGGTTTAATGGCAAAAGAAACAATCGCCATTGTAAACTTTGATGTTATTGGCTCAAATTATAAAGAAGCGCAATATTTATCGATGGTAACCTCGGAAATTAGAAAACTGGATACATTAGTTGTAGTTGATAAATACACCGTTGCAGAATTAACCCAATCAAAAGTAAGTGCTGAAAACAAGTGTTTTGGAGTAAAGTGTTTATCAGAAATAGGGTTAGGTTTAGAGGTTGATTATGTATTGTCTGGTTCCGCTGAACTAACAGGAGAAAAACTGTCAATTCACTTAAGATTAATTGACCCAAAAACTGCAAAAGTCGTTGATAGTGATTATTCAGAATACCTACATGACGGTGAGTACATCTGGAAGTTCATGGAGATGTCCGTTAAAGGATTGTTTTCAAAAAAAATACGAATAGATGATAAGGCAGTATTTGATTTTGATATCGCTAAAAACGCCGAATTAGAAGGGCCAAGAATTAAGCCTTATAACTTATCAGGACCAAGGTTTGGTGGATCTTATGTAACGGGTGTAAATAAAGAAGTTTTAACAAGTAGCGAAGCAGGAGGTTTTGGAAAAGAGGCCTTTATGACTGTGATTGGATACCAATATGAAAAATCATATTTATATACCGGAGCAGTTCAAGCAGTAATGCAAATAAATTTCTCTTTAACAGGATTAGATCAACAAATGGCAATTCCAGCAGCATCATTCTTGAATGGTTTTAGAAGTTCGAAATATGGAATCGAAGTAGGCTTTGGTCCGATATTCAGATTTAAAAAAGCGGCGCTTGGTGCTATGGTAGATGGTGAATGGGTGTTAAAATCAGACGCGTCAAGCTTTGAAGGGAAATTTGTTAGAAGGTTAGATGATAGAGGGAAGTATTTGTTACAAGCCGGTTGGGTTTGGGCAGTAGGAAAAAGCTTTAAAGCCGGTAATATGAATATTCCAGTTAATTTATATGCGATTCCTGATAACAATGGTTGGTTGTTCGGATTGTCTATGGGGTATGCTTTGCACAAGTAAGATATTAAAATCAACTCCAGGCCTTTAAATCAAAAAAAAGCTAGATGGTAAATACCGTCTAGCTTTTTTTTGATTTAACAAGTCTTAATTGAATTAAACGTTCATTAAAGCTTCAATTTCATCAACTTCAATTGGAATATTAGCCATTAAATCTATAGGTCCATTTTCAGTTATTAAATAGTCGTTTTCTATTCTTATCCCTAAATTCTCTTCTTTGATATATATTCCAGGTTCACAAGTAAAAACCATTCCTGATTTAAATGTTTCACGCCTATTTCCAACATCATGAACATCTAACCCCATAAAGTGTGAAGTTCCATGCATAAAATATCTCTTGTACAAAGGTTGTAGCGGATCTTGTTTTTTTACATCAGTGGCTTTTAATAAACCAAGCTTAATCAGCTCTTTTTCCATTAAAACTCCAACTTTTTTATGGTAAGAGTCTAAAACATTACCTACAACTAATAATTGAGTTGCAGCTTTCATTACCCTTAACACTGCTTGATATACTTCTTTTTGCCGTGGAGAAAAACTTCCTGAAACAGGAACTGTTCTCGTTAAATCTGATGCGTAATTTGCGTACTCTGCCCCAAAGTCCATTAAAATCAGCTCTCCTTTTTTACACTGTGTATTGTTATTTATATAATGTAAACAGCAAGCGTTCGATCCAGATGCAACAATTGGCGTGTAAGCATGTCCGTTTGCTCTATTTCGAATAAATTCATGTGTTATCTCAGCTTCAATTTCATATTCCCAAACATTTGGTTTGATAAACCCTAAAACTCTTCTAAAGGTTTTTTCTGTAATGGAGCATGCATGTTTTATAAGATCTATTTCAATTTCTGATTTCAGCGCTCTAAGTTTTGTTAAAATAGGGCCAGCCCTTTCTAAATTATGAGCAGCAAATTGCTCTTTTATTTTTTTCGTAAATCTTAAATCTCTTGAGTCAACATCTGAATTGGCTCTGTCGTTTTCATTAACATAAATATTGCCAGTCCAGTTTACGAGCATTTTGAAGATACTGTCAAAGTTCTCTATCCAAAAAACAGATTTAATTCCTGAAATTTCCGTGGTTTCTTTTTTTGTGTATTTGTGACCTTCCCAAATCTTAATGTGTTCGTTTGTTTTACGAACAAAAAGAACTTCTCTGTAAGCAGGATCCGGACAATCAGGAAAAACTATTAGAATAGTGTGTTCTTGATCAACACCTGACAAATAAAACAAATCAGAATTTTGTCTGAATGGGAAGAAACAATCACCGTTTCTAGACATTTCATCATTTGAATGAAAAATCGCAAGAGAATTGTTCTTTAGTTCTTTACAGAGCTTATCTCTGTTAAGAATAAATAAATTTGTGTTGATTTTATCGTATTTTACAGTCATTTTAACCTTGTTTAGATTGCATCTAAATTAAGCCTTCTTTTTTACAGCTTTTAAAATAGCTGAAATGTGCTCTAGTCTACCTAAATATAGGCTTTTTAGAAACATTTAAATAGGATAAGGGCCCTAATAATATGGTGGAATTTTTATACTGTAATAAGACGAATAAGGTTTTGTAATTCAAAGGTTGTAAATTTGTAATGTGAATAATATTTCAAAATCGTAAACTTATGAGTAATTCTGGCTTGGTAAAATCATCAATAGGTAGAAAGCTTGTTATGGCACTTTCTGGATTATTTCTTTTGGTATTCTTACTCCAACATTTAATAATTAATTTATTATCAGTAATTAGCCCTACTTCATTTAATGAAGTTTCCCATTTTATGGGAACAAATGGTATCATTCAATTTGCAATGCAGCCGATTTTAATTGGTGGTATTGTAATCCATTACATAATGGGTATTGTTTTAACCATTCAAAATAAAAAAGCGCGTCCAATTGCTTACATAGTAGATAATCAAAAAGCAAATTCAACATGGATTAGTAGGAATATGATTTTTACTGGTTTAACGATTTTAGCATTTTTAGTAGTGCACTTCATTGATTTTTGGATACCAGAAGTAGTAACAAAATTTATTAATCAAGATTGGTCAGGATTAGAGGATGGAATTGAAGGTTTTAGATATCATCACGAACTTGTAGGGAAGTTTTCAGGAACAAGGGGAATTGTTAAAGCTTCTGTTTACACCATTGCATTTACCTTTTTAGGATTGCATTTAGCGCATGGATTTGCTTCTACGTTTCAGTCTGTTGGATTTCGTCACGGAAAGTATACACCAACTTTAGTTAAAATTGGAAAGGCATACTCGGTAATAGTACCATTGTTATTTGCTCTGATAGTTTGGTTTCATGCATTAGTTTCAGCACACTAAAAAAGATTTATAGATATGTCAGTTTTAGATTCAAAAGTACCAGAAGGTCCAATTAAGGATAAGTGGACTAATCATAAAAATAATATTGATGTTGTAAACCCAGCAAATAAGCGTTTAATTGACGTTATTGTTGTTGGTACTGGTTTGGCAGGAGGTTCTGCTGCTGCATCTTTAGCTGAAATGGGATACAATGTAAAAGCATTTTGTTACCAAGATTCCCCAAGACGTGCGCACTCAATAGCTGCACAAGGAGGAATTAATGCTGCGAAAAACTATCAAAATGATGGTGATTCAACTTACCGTTTGTTTTATGACACCGTAAAAGGTGGTGATTATAGAAGTAGAGAAGCAAACGTTTATCGTTTAGCAGAGGTTTCCGCAAATATTATTGATCAATGTGTTGCACAAGGTGTTCCTTTCGCACGAGATTATGGTGGGCTTTTAGATAACCGTTCATTCGGTGGTGTTTTAGTTTCACGTACGTTTTACGCTAAAGGACAAACAGGGCAACAATTATTGTTAGGTGCGTATTCTGCAATGAACCGCCAAATTAACAAAGGAAAAATCAGGATGCATAACCGTCATGAAATGATGGATCTGGTTAAGGTTGATGGTAAAGCAAGAGGAATTATTGCTAGAAACCTAGTAACAGGAGAAATAGAAAGACATTCCGCTCACGCTGTAGTTATTGCAACAGGAGGTTACGGTAACGTATTCTTTTTGTCTACTAACGCAATGGGATCTAACGTTTCAGCAGCTTGGAAAATACATAAAAAAGGAGCTTTCTTTGCGAATCCTTGTTACACTCAAATTCATCCAACATGTATTCCACGTTCAGGTGATGACCAAGCTAAATTAACGCTAATGTCTGAGTCACTGCGTAACGATGGTCGTATTTGGGTTCCTGGAATAAAAGAGGATGCAATAGCAATTAGAGAAGGAAAGAAAAAAGCAATAGACCTTCCTGAAGAGGATAGAGATTACTATTTAGAAAGAAGATATCCTGCATTTGGAAACTTAGTACCTCGTGACGTTGCGTCAAGAGCTGCTAAAGAGAGATGTGATGCTGGTTTTGGAGTGAACAACACTGGTGAAGCTGTATATTTAGATTTTGCAGCAGCAATTCAAAGATATGGTAAAACTGAAGCAAGTATCAACGGTTTAAACACTGAAGATGAGGCGTTAGTTATCAAATTGGGAACAGCAGTTATCGAATCAAAATATGGGAACTTGTTTCAAATGTATGAGAAGATTACAGATGAGAATCCATATGTTTTACCAATGAAAATTTATCCAGCTGTTCATTACACAATGGGTGGTGTTTGGGTTGATTATAACTTAATGACTACTGTTGAAGGTTGTTATGCTGCTGGTGAAGCAAACTTTTCAGAGCATGGAGCAAATAGACTAGGAGCTTCTGCTTTAATGCAAGGCTTAGCGGATGGATATTTTGTATTGCCTTATACAATTGGTAATTATTTAGCGAAAGAAATTAGAACTGGTGAAATACCAACTGAACTTCCTGAATTTGCTGAAGCTGAGGCTGCTGTAAAGAAACAAATAGATTTCTTTATTAATAACAACGGAACAAAAACTGTTGATCATTTCCACAGACGTTTAGGAAAAGTAATGTGGGATAAAGTTGGAATGTCTAGAAACGCGAAAGGTTTAAATGAAGCAATTGCTGAAATTAAACAAATTCGCGAAGAATTTTATAAAGACGTTAGGGTTCTTGGAACTGCCGACAGTTTGAATCCTGAATTAGAAAAAGCTGGTAGAGTTGCTGATTTCTTAGAACTAGGAGAATTGTTTGCTAAAGATGCTTTAGACAGGAACGAATCATGTGGAGGTCACTTCCGTGAAGAGTCTGTTGAGGTAGGAGGAGAACAAGATGGAGAAGCTTTAAGAGATGATGTTAATTATAGATACGTTGCAGCTTGGGAATACAAAGGAGAACCAAGTGATGCGGTACTTCATAAAGAAGCTTTAGAGTTTAACGATATTGAATTAAAACAAAGAAGTTACAAATAGGCCAAGGCCATAAAGAGATAAGCGTTATGAATTTAACACTGAAAATCTGGAGACAAAAAGATTCAAAAGCGAAAGGAGCTGTTGAAACTTATCCAATAAGTGATATTAGTCCTGATTCATCTTTCCTTGAAATGTTAGATGTATTGAACGAAAGTTTAGTTTTAAAGGGAATTGTGCCTGTTGCTTTCGATCATGATTGTAGAGAGGGGATTTGCGGAATGTGTTCTTTGTATATTAATGGTGAAGCGCACGGCCCTGATAGAAAAGTAACAACTTGTCAGTTACACATGAGAATGTTTAAGGATGGCGATACGATTACGATCGAACCTTTCAGGTCAGCTGGTTTTCCAGTAGTAAAAGATTTAGTTGTTGATAGAAGCGCATTTGATAAAATTCAGCAAGCAGGGGGTTATGTGTCTGTAAACACTTCAGGTAATACCCAAGATGCGAATGCAATACCGATTCCGAAAAGGGATGCAGATATGGCTTTTGATGCAGCTACTTGTATTGGTTGTGGAGCATGTGTTGCTACTTGTAAAAATGGATCAGCAATGTTATTCGTTTCAGCAAAAGTTTCTCAATTCTCATTATTACCTCAAGGTAAAGTTGAGGCCGACAGACGTGCCTTAAATATGGTTGGAAAAATGGATGAGCTTGGTTTTGGTAACTGCACGAATACTGGAGCTTGTGAGGTTGAATGTCCTAAAGGGATTTCTTTAGATAATATAGCGAGAATGAATAGTGACTTCTTAAAAGCATCTATCATTTCCGAGGAAAAGTAATTAACTGCGATTTAATTCGTATTTATAAAATATCAAACCCGTTCACTTTTATTGAGCGGGTTTTTTTGTGCGCCATATTTCGCCTGTTTTTTTAACCAATATGATTTACTTTAACCAGAAGCATATTTTCTTAAATATTCCAATAAGTAGGCTTGTGGAGTTCTATTCATTCGATTTATAGTTCATAAGAAAATTTTTGATTCCTTAGTATTGATCCTTAATGCTATTCAGAGCAGATTATGATTTGAAAAATTGAAAGTCAGAAAAAAGTATCGTATTCATAATTAAGTGTGAAAGTAAAAGTTATTGATGTTTATTTTTCAAATTAAAAATCAACTATAAAAATAGGAATATAATAAATGATTATTTTTGCTGTAATGGATCTTCCCTATTTAATGCAGGATATTGTTAATTTAAGCGAAGGTGATTTGCTTCAAAAAGGAGCTGACTCTGTAGCGATAAAAACGTTGTTAATTGACAGCAGACGAGTTTCTAACCCTAAGGAGTCGGTATTTATAGCCGTAAAAGGAGATCGTCATAACGGGCATCATTTTTTAAATGAGGCCTATCAAAAAGGAATCAGAGCATTTATTGTTGATGAAGAAATAAATTTGAGCAGTGTTAACGGTTCATGGGTACTTAAAGTACCCAACACTCTTAATACGCTTCAGTTATTAGCTCATAAACATCGAAAATCATACACATTCCCAACAATAGGAATTACGGGAAGTAACGGAAAAACGATTGTAAAAGAGTGGCTTTATCAATTACTAAAAGAAGAATATAATATAGTACGAAGTCCTAAAAGCTATAATTCCCAAGTAGGTGTTCCGTTAAGTTTATGGAACATTGACAACTCACATAATTTTGGAATTTTCGAAGCAGGGGTTTCCAAACCTGGTGAAATGGGCGCTTTGGAGTTTATGATTCAACCAACTATTGGAATTATCACCAATTTAGGAGGAGCGCATGATGAGGGGTTTAAAAATTGGGATGAAAAAGCAAAAGAAAAATTAAGATTATTTGAAAACGCCCAAGACCTTATTTATTGTAGAGATTTTTTACCCCTTCAAAATGCGTTAACCAAGAAAACCCATTACCAGCAACTCAATACTTTTTCGTGGAGTAAAAAATTACCAGCCGATTTAATGGTTGGCAAATTAGATAAAGGTGAAGTAGATACTATAATTCAAGCCGTTTATAAAAACGATTTCATTAAGATCACGATTCCTTTTATTGATGACGCAAGTATTGAAAACTGTATCACTTGTTGGGCAACACTTTTACATTTAGGCTACACCAATGATTGGGTAAATAAACGAATGAAGTCGTTGGCACCAATCGCAATGCGATTAGAGCTAAAAGAGGGGTTAAATCACTGCTCAGTAATCAACGATTATTACAATTCAGATTTTGGAAGTTTAGAGATTGCCCTTGATTTTATGGTGCAGCAAAAGCAACAGCCAAATAAAACCATAATCTTGTCTGATATATTACAATCCGGTAAATCAGATGATGAATTGTATAAAGCGGTTGCAAATTTACTGGCTTCTAAGGGAATAAAAAAAATCATAGGAATTGGGAAAAACATCAGTTTACAAAAGGATTTTTTCCCAGGTAATGCTAAGTTTTATGACTCAACAAGTACGTTTGTTCAAGCAGTAGATGTTTCTCAATTTAAAAATGAAACTATTTTGTTAAAAGGAGCAAGGCCGTTTGGTTTTGAGCAAATTAGTGTGCTTTTCCAAAAGCGTGTTCATGAAACGGTACTGGAAATCAACCTTAATTCTGTAATACATAATCTCAATTATTTTAAAACTCAACTCAAATCAAAAACCAAAGTAATGGCAATGGTTAAGGCTTTTTCTTATGGAAGTGGCTCGTTTGAGATTGCGAATGTTTTACAATATAATTTAGTAGATTATTTAGCGGTTGCTTACGCTGATGAAGGAGTTGAATTAAGAAAAGCTGGGATTACGATTCCAATTATGGTAATGAATCCCGAGCAACATGGTTATGATATCATGATTCAAAATCGATTAGAGCCAGAGATTTATAGCTTCAAAGTATTCGAATTGTTTATTCAAGCTTTAAAAAGAAGTGGATATAATGAAATTAGTGGTTACCCAGTACACATTAAGTTGGATACTGGGATGCATCGTTTAGGTTTTGATCAGTCTGATTTACATAAATTGATTATTCACATTAAAAACAATAAACTCCTTAGTGTAAAAAGTGTTTTTAGTCATTTAGCAACTGCAGACGATCTTTTACATAAGGCGTTTACAAAGCAACAAATCACGTTGTTTGATGAACTAAGTCAAAAAGTAGTAGATAATTTAGGCGGGAATATAATCCGACATATTGTAAATTCGGCAGGCGCAGTTAGTTTTCCTGAGGCTCAGTTTGATATGGTAAGATTAGGGATCGGAATGTATGGAATAAGTCCATTCCCAGCACACCAATCTAAACTGGAACCTGTTAGCGAATTAAAAACAACCATTTCTCAAATAAAACACATTGCAGCACACGATTCGGTAGGCTATTCTCGAATGGAAATGCCCACAAAAGAAATCACAATAGCAACAGTGCCAATTGGTTACGCCGACGGTTTGCGTCGAAGTTTAGGTAAGCGAAAAGGGTATATGTTAATTAAAGGTGAAAAAGCACCAATTGTAGGAAATGTATGTATGGATATGTGCATGTTGGACGTTACCGATATTGATGCGGAAGAAGGTGATGAAGTGTTGGTTTTTGGAAAAGGATTACCCATTCAAAAATTAGCCAAGTTAATGGACACTATAACGTACGAAGCCCTAACTGGTATTTCATCCCGCGTTAAACGCGTGTATTTCCAAGAGTAGGAGTAAGTTTTTGTGTTTTAAACACAAAACAACCTGGTTTTACTCAATAAAACCCTGAATAAATAATACAGTTAATTACCTTTGCACCATGCTAATCGATACTCATTCTCATTTTTATTCTAAGGAGTTTAACGACGATTTAAATGATTGTATTAAACGTTGTAAAGATAATGGCGTACAACAGGTTTTAATGCCTAATGTAGACGTAGAATCAATTGAGCGAATGCATTTACTAGAAGATGCAAACGCAGACTTTTTTAAAAGCATGATGGGAGTACACCCTTGTTACGTTAAGGAGGATTATCAAAAACAATTGGATACCTGTAAAGCGTGGTTTGATCAACGAGATTATTGTGCTGTTGGCGAAATTGGAATTGATTTACATTGGGATAAAACAACGCTTGGGATTCAACAAGATGCTTTCAGGCAACAAATTCGTTGGGCGAAAGAACTCGGAAAACCAATAGCAATTCATGCAAGGGAAAGTTTCCAGGAGATTTTTGACCTCTTAGATGAAGAGAATGATGAAGCCTTAACAGGTGTTTTACATTGTTTTACTGGTGGAATTGAGGAAGCTCAAAAAATTATGAGTTATGGTGGTTTTAAAATGGGTATTGGCGGAGTTCTAACGTTTAAAAAATCAGGATTAGATCATGTGATTGAACAAGTTCCGTTATCCGAATTAATACTTGAAACTGATGCGCCATATTTAGCACCAACACCAAAAAGAGGAAAAAGAAACGAGTCGGCTTACTTGCTTCAAATTGCTGAGAAATTGGCGGATGTAAAAGGAGAAACACTTGAAATAGTTGGTGAAGTAACAACTAAAAACGCAACTGAACTTTTTGGATTATAATGCATTCAACCGTTCCTGAAATAGAATTGAAAAGTTTATCACCTGAATTGTTAGATCAGGCTTACCAAAACAAATGGTTTAAGGCATTTGTTTTAAACAAATGGGGTGGATTAGAAGCTACTTTAGCAGAAGGTTTACAAATTATTCAATCGTGTAGCAAGTTGAACGGAAGTTTTGGTTGGTGTATCAATTTAGGTGCAGGCGCTAACTATTTCTCTGGTTTTTATTCAGAAGCTGGAGCCAATAAAATATTCTCCGATCCAAAATGTGTTTTAGCAGGAAGTGGCGGATTAGCTACTGAGGTTAAAGAAGTTGAAGGTGGATTTTTAGTGTCCGGAAAATGGGGTAAAGCCACAGGAACAGATCAGGCTACTTACTTTACCTGTAATGGAAAATTACCTTCTGGAGAAACGGTGAGTTTAACGCTCGATTCAAAAGATGTCCACGTTTACAAAGATTGGAACTTATCAGGAATGAAAAGCTCTTCGTCCTTTGGGTTTTCGGTAAATGAAGCATTTGTTCCAAATGATTATGTGTTTAAAATAAATGGTTCAAATCAACCGGTGTCTTACGGAATTCATCAATTGCCTTTTGAGGTGTTTGCTCAGTTTTGTATGACTGCAGCAGCTTTGGGTTTATCGGATGGCATTATAGAACAGTTAAAGGGTGAAACTTTAAAGTCAGCTGCGGAAGTTTCATTAGAGAAATTAAGGGTTTTGATTGAAGATAAATCCAATGAATTGAAGGAATTAGCAGATCGTATCTGGGGTGAAATTCAAGCAAAGAAGCAATTCTTAACAACGGATCCAATTGCGGGTTTGGTTAAAGAAACTGGGATTGCATTGTTTAATGTGGTGAACCAACTGTATTTTGATGCTGGACTTTTAATGGCGGACGAGCGTAAACCTGCACATCATCAATATAAGGATTTCATGTTGGCAATTCAGCATTCAATTTTTAAGTAATTATATTTTAAGTATTTGTATCAGGCGGGGAGTTCCAGTGGGTGTGTTTCAACACCGCGAAGCGGTTGAATAAATTTAGTAAGAGTTCACAGCATTGTATCCTTAAGTATTTACTTAAAGTTTCCTCAGTCGTACGTCTTTCTGAATGACGTGTGTTGTTTTATTGTTGATTTCCGTCATCCAGAGCGCAGTTTGGGATCTTTAAGTATTTGCTTAAAGTTTCCTCAGTCGTACCTCCTTCTGAATGATGTGTGTTGTTTTATTGTTAATTTCCGTCATTCAGAGCGCAGCGTGGTACCTTTAAGTATTTACTTAAAGTTTCCTC
>CAJJCC010000011.1 GCA_905182585.1 uncultured Flavobacteriales bacterium | reverse complement strand
GTAAAAGCCACTGGAAGGTTCCTGCGCAATGGATGTATTATCATTTATTGGATGCCGACTGGGCTAGTAACGCTTTAAGCTGGCAATGGGTAGCGGGAGCGAATGCAAACAAAAAATACATAGCCAACCAAGAAAACATTAATAAGTATTGTTTTACAAATCAAAAAAATACTTTTTTGGATGTTGAATATGAAGACATTTTGCAATTAAAAATGCCAGAAGTTTTAAAAAACACTCCTCCAATTGAATTAACAACTCCTTTACCATCTTCTGAAAACATAAATATTGACAACAGCTTACCTACGCTGATTTATAATTTTTACAACCTCGATCCTCTTTGGAAAAAAGAGGATAAAGTAAATAGAATTCTTTTGTTGGAACCATCTCACTTTAAAAAATTTCCGGTTTCTTCTAAAACCATCCAATTCACTCTTCAATTGGCAAAAGAAAACATAAATGGAATTCAAATTTTTGTTGGAGAGTTTGATAAATTAGTTTCAGCACATGAGATAAAAGAAATACATTATAAAGAACATCCTACTAATATTCATTACAAAGGAATTGAAGAGCCTCGTGATTGGATGTTTAGCATCAAGGGATATTATAATTCCTTTTTCTCTTTTTGGAAAAAATGTCAAAAGGAATTAGTGTATTGAATAATCAAACTCAAAATATCGTCTGGTTAAAAAGAGATTTACGATCCCAAGATCACCAACCTCTGTTTAAGGCTGAGCAATCTGGTATTTCTTACCGGATTATATACCTTTTTGAACCGAGCTTAATTGCCTACCATGATGTAAGTCCAAGGCACTTGCAGTTCGTTTATCACTCTATTTTATCGCTTAATAAAACGCTTTCTCCTTTTAACAGGAAGGTTGAATTGTTTTATGGAGAAGCTATTGATGTTTTTCAACATCTATCTACTCAGTTTGAGGTAAATAAAATATACAGCTACCAAGAAAGTGGAACACAAGTAACCTGGAATCGGGATAAACAAGTAGCTTCCTTTTGCAAGAAACAATCGATTTTATGGGAGGAATTTCAAAGAGATGGAATCATAAGAGGAATTAAAAACAGAAAAAGCTGGAAAAAATCTTGGGGCAATGCAATGCATAAAAAGGTGATTTTAAATCAATATTCAATTGTAAATAATCAATTATTTGATGAAGAGATTGAGCATCCTTTTATCTTGCCTCCAAACTTTACTTCACTGTTAAAAGAATACCCAAAACAATTTCAGCCTGCTGGCGAGGAAAATGCTTGGCGCTATATTAGGTCGTTTGCGGACAAGCGCGGTGGTAATTACCAAAATCATATTTCAAAACCACATGAAAGCAGAAAATCATGTAGTAGGTTGTCTCCATATTTAGCTTGGGGTAACATGAGTATAAAACAAGCATTTCAGTTTATTGGTACACATCCTAACGGAACCAAGAACAGTAAAGCTTTTTCTTCAATGTTAACTAGGTTGCATTGGCACTGTCATTTTATTCAAAAATTTGAGGTAGAATGTAGGTATGAAACTGCTTGTATTAACCAAGGGTATGAATTGTTAACGCATCAAAAAAATAAACAATTTATTAAATCTTGGAAAACAGGAATGACTGGGTATCCATTGGTTGACGCGTGTATGCGCGCGGTGGAATCAACGGGGTGGATAAATTTTAGAATGCGCGCAATGGTTGTTTCGTTTTTAGCCTTTAATTTAGACCAAGACTGGAGGGATGGAGCCTATCATTTAGCACGACAATTTTTGGATTATGAGCCTGGTATTCATTTCCCTCAATTTCAAATGCAAGCTGGAACAACAGGTATAAATACAGTTAGGCTTTATAACCCTGTGAAAAACTCTCAAGAGCATGACTCTGAGGGCGTATTTATTAAAAAATGGGTTCCGGAGTTGGAGAATGTACCGGTTGAACACATTCATGAACCATGGAAAATGACTCCCATGGAAATGGCTTTTTATAATGTTACAATTGGGTTGGATTATCCTAAACCAGTAGTTGATTTGCACGAAAGTTCAACAATTGCACGTGATAAGATTTGGGGGCACAGAAAGCACCCTGCAGTTCAAAAAGAGAAACAACGCCTTTTAAATACTCATGTAAATAGAACACATAATGATTTGTCGTAGCAATTTAATTTTTATAAATTGATCCTTTTGTAGAGTTATCATGAAAAAACAACACCTTCCACAAAAAATATGCGTCACTTGTAAAAAGCCCTTTGATTGGCGAAAGAAGTGGAAGAAAAATTGGGAAGAAGTTAAATATTGCAGTCAACGCTGCCGAAAACAAAAATGAATTCAGTCAATCTAATATTTCCTCATCAATTGTTTCAAGAGTCACCTCTTTTTGAAACCAATTCAACAATTTATCTTGTTGAAGAATACTTGTTTTTTAAACAGTATAAATTTCACCAACAAAAAATCGCCTTTCATAGAGCAACTATGAAAGCTTATGCGGATTATTTAATCAACACAAAAAAATTAAAAGTCAACTATATTGAGTCGATCAATAAGGTTTCTGATATCAAGGAATTATTGCTCCTATTGAAGAAAGAGGGCGTTGAGCACATCGGTTATGTTGACCCAACAGATAATTGGCTCCAAAAAAGAATAGAGCGCACATGCTTGCGCTTGGGCATTAAAACAATGGTGTATGAATCTCCTTTGTTTTTGAACACCAAGGAGGAGTTGAACGATTTTTTCACCAAAAATAAAAAGAAATATTTTCAGACTACTTTTTATACTGAACAGAGAAAAAAGAGAAAAATATTAGTAGATGATTTGGATAAACCTTACGGAGGAAAGTGGACTTTTGATGCTGAAAACAGGAAGAAGTATCCTTCAAAAAAAATACCCCCTGTAGTATATTTACCTGAGAAAGACCATTACTTTGAGGAAGCTAAATTGTATGTAGAAACTAATTTCTCTCATCACTTAGGATCATTAACTAGTTATCCGCTATACCCCATTACTTTTAAAAGTACAAAGGAATGGTTGGAGCAGTTTTTCGAACAGCGATTTATGGAATTTGGCGCTTATGAAGATGCTATTGTTGCTGAAAATTCGATTTTAAACCACAGCGTATTGACTCCAATGTTGAATGTTGGGCTAATTTCACCCGAGGAAATAATAAGGAGCTGTTTAATATACGCTTCAGAAAACAATGTTCCAATTAATTCAACAGAAGGTTTTGTGCGTCAAATTATAGGGTGGCGGGAGTTTATAAGAGGTATTTATGAGTCTAGGGGAACTGATGAGAGAACCACTAATTATTGGAAATTCACAAAAAAAATACCGTCTTCTTTTTACGATGGAACAACCGGTATAGTTCCTATAGATTTAACCATTAAAAAGGTGCTAAAAACTGGCTATTGTAATCATATTGAGCGCTTGATGGTATTGGGTAATTTTATGTTGTTGTGTGAATTTGATCCAGATGAAGTGTATAGATGGTTCATGGAGTTGTTTATTGATTCTTACGACTGGGTTATGGTTCCCAACGTTTATGGAATGAGCCAATTTGCTGACGGTGGGTTAATGGCTAGTAAGCCTTACATCAGCGGTAGTAACTATTTAATGAAAATGAGTAATTACAAAAAAGGAGAATGGCAGGCAACTTGGGACGGGCTCTTTTGGAGGTTTATGAATAAACAGCGAGATTTCTTTTTGTCCAATCCAAGATTAGGTATGTTGGTTAGGATGTATGATAAAATGCCGCAAGAAAAAAAACAAATCCATTTAGAAAACGCAGAAAAGTACCTAATTACCATTCCTAATTAGTCTAATTTTTTTAAGTCCCATTCTTGGAGAAGAAGGTGCTGTAATATTAAACTTAAACTCCCACTACCGGATATCCACAAGTAAAAGTGTACTTTATTCCTTTACAGAAGTTTGTTAATTGTAAAAAAGTTCAAAAAGCTATTGCAACTGTTATTTTCACAACTTTGTGAAAGTAACAGTTGCAATTGTTGCGTTTAATTTTAAACCATTTCCAAGTGGCGAATCAAAAAATAAAGTTATTGGTTTTTGAGGGGAAGTTACTTTATTTGGGGATGTATATGTTGCACCATCGTCAGTTCCTGCATCATATACACGTGCATCAACAATTTTTTGAT
>CAJJCC010000010.1 GCA_905182585.1 uncultured Flavobacteriales bacterium | reverse complement strand
GTCTTGGTAATTTTAAACCTCATTATAATTATTGGAGTAGTACAGAAAAAACTACTTCAAATGCGTATTATTTCAGTTTCAAATATGGTTGTTCATATTTCTTAAAGTACAGTAAAAATGATATATATTTAGTTCGTGCAGTTAGGGTTTTCTAATTATTTATCAATTCGGTATAAAACGCAAATCTCTAGAGTGATTTTCTTATGATTTGCGAAAATGATGAAATCTTCGTGATATACATTATTAAAAAGATCTTATTGGTTTGCTTTTTAAGGTTTAAATAGTTTTTTAAGACAAAAAAACACCCTTTTAATTATTGATGTTTTAAAAACTATTATTGCAAATATGACAATGAAGTTTAATTAATTATTCAAGAAGATGGAGAATGTTTTTGTTTACCGCCTGTCTTCTGGTTTCTATCGCATTAAGCCTATCCAAAATCAAATTATCTAGTTTTGACTACTACCAATAGCACAAGTCATATATTTCCTAAAGAAATCATTCTATTCACAGTTTACTCCAAGTTAAATTTTGGGCTCAGTTGTTATTTGAATCACCTCAACACTTTACAAAAATGTAAGCTTTTATTTAAAAAAATCACTTATGGATAACATAAGTATTAATCGGTATTAAAAATTATCTGATTTAATATTAAAGTCTTTAACCACACAGAACTGAAGAATTTGTCATAAGAATAGACTATGAAAGATATAGGTATATAATTTAGGCTTATTGTTTGTTTCAACAATTAAAATTTATTTTAACGTCAATGAAAATATTTCTTTACTTAACAGTGGCTGGATTAGTATGTCTTGCTAGTGTTTTAAAAAATGACGACCAAATGGAAAAAGACAATTCAATACACAGCTATTCTTTTGTTAGCTTAAATGGTGACACGATAAAACTAGATACATTTAAAGGGAAAAAAATTCTCTTTGTAAATGTCGCTTCAAAGTGCGGATTTACTCCTCAATACGAAGGCCTGCAAGAGTTGCACGATCAATACAAAGATAAATTGGTTGTACTTGGATTCCCTTGTAACCAGTTTGGAGAACAAGAAAAAGGTTCGTCAGATGAAATCCATAGTTTTTGTAAGAAAAACTATGGCGTTGAATTTCTTATCAGTGAAAAAATTGACGTAAAAGGTGCAAACCAGCATCCGATATACAAATGGCTTACAAGCAAAGAACTTAATGGCAAAAACTCTACTTCAGTTAAGTGGAATTTTCAAAAATATTTAGTTGATGAAAATGGCATATGGATTGATTATTGGTACTCACTGACTAAACCAAAAAGCTCGAAAATCACAAAACATCTGTAGTGTTAAAAATCTATATTTACAGGTTTTACACGTCCAAAAAATCAAAAGAATAGTTTAAATAAGTTTTATTGTACCACTTAACAATTTAGTCATCATTCTTTTAAATAGTATACCTAGTTAAGACTAAATATAAAACCTATAACCTCCAAGTGTAAACTTCAATGAGCCTGCTGAAATGTACTTTTAAGACTATTGATAGAAATTAACAAATAGAATACACAAATTATTCATTACAATGTATTTTTCTCCTTTTAAAAACCCATTTGATATAGTATATTTGAGAAAATTATTCTTGTTATGAAACAACTTATACAATCATATAAAACAGGTGAGTTAGGAGTTTACGAAGTTCCCGCTCCAATTTGTGGAGAAAACGGAGTTCTTGTTAGAACAATTACTTCTCTTGTTTCTGCAGGGACTGAAAAAATGATTGTTGATTTAGCAAAGAAATCACTTTTTGGAAAAGCGAAGGCTCGTCCTGATTTAGTGAAGCAAGTTGTAAATAAAATGAAACAAGAGGGTGTGAAAAACACCCTTGAAAAAGTTTTCACAAAATTAGACACTCCAATTCCTTTAGGATATTCATGTGTTGGCGAAGTTGTAAAGGTTGGCGCTAAAGTAACTGGAATATCCGTAGGAGATAGAGTCGCTTGTGGTGGTGCTGGTTATGCAAATCATAGTGAAATTAATTATGTTCCAAGAAACTTATTTGTCAAAGTTCCTAAAAATGTTTCCGATGCTGATGCTTCATTTGTTACAGTTGGTTCGATTGCACTACAAGGAATTCGTCAAACCAACCCAACTTTAGGAGAAAAGGTTGTTGTAATGGGATTAGGTCTTTTAGGTCAAATCACTGTTCAGTTATTAAAAGCGAACGGGTGTAAAGTTTTAGGAACTGATTTTGATCCAAGAAAATTAGAATTAGCAAAAAAATTAGGCGCTGATGAAGTTTGTTCTCCTGATGAAGTAATTGATAAAGCAAAATTATTCACCAATGGAAATGGTGCTGATGCAGTTGTTATTGCAGCAAGTACATCAAGCAGTCAACCAATTGCTGATGCTGGTGAAATTTCAAGAATAAAAGGAAGAGTGATTGTAGTTGGTTTAGTTGGAATGGATATTCCAAGAACTGAATATTACAAAAAAGAATTGGAGTTAAAACTTTCGATGGCTTATGGTCCTGGAAGGTACGACCCCAAATATGAAGAGCAAGGAATTGATTATCCGTTCGCGCATGTTAGATGGACTGAGGGAAGAAACTTTGAAGCTTTTCTTGATTTAGTTGACGAAGGGAAAATTACACCTTCGGAAATGGTAACCCATGAATACGAATTTGAAAATGCTTTAACAGCATATGATTTACTAGAAGATAAAATTAAAGAAGATTATTTGGGAATACTTTTAAATTACAAAGAAGAGTATTCGCTTAAATCTGAATTGGTTAAGATTTCAGATGCTACAATCAAATCAAATGAATTAAACATTGGTTTAATTGGTGCTGGTAACTTTACAAAATCGGTTATTATCCCTAATCTTAAAAAGATAAAAAACGCTAACCTTGTTGGGCTTTGCACAGCTACTGGTGTAAGCGCCCATTCGACAGGTAATAAACACAATTTCAAATACATAACTACAGATTACCAAGAGTTATTAAAAAATAATGACATCAATACTGTTTTCATTACAACTCGTCATAACGATCATGGTGAAAAAGTGTTAACTTCTTTAAAAGCAGACAAGAATGTTTTTGTAGAAAAGCCTTTAGCGATTCTTGAAAGTGAATTAGAAGAAATTAAAGACTTTTACGCAAACAGTGATAAAAAACCGGTTTTACAAGTTGGCTACAACAGACGTTTCGCTCCATTGGTGCAAGCGATGAAAAAAGAGGCCGGTGATTTGCCAATGAGTATTAACTATAGAGTAAATGCGGGCGTTATTCCAAAAGATGTTTGGGTTCAAGATCCTGCAGTTGGTGGAGGAAGAATTATTGGAGAGGCTTGCCACTTTATTGACACGTGTACTTTCTTAATTGAATCTCTGCCTGAAAGTGTTTTTGCAAGCTGTGTTACTAAGCCAGATCAAAGTATTCCAGATGAAGACAATGTTAGTATTACAATAAAATATCAAAACGGATCAACAGCAGTAATTAATTACTATGCTTTCGGAAACAATCAATTACCAAAAGAATACATTGAACTTTTTGCGCCAGATTTAGCAATGACGATGGATAACTTTAGAGAATTAGAAATCTTTAAAGGAGGGAAATCTAAAAAATATAAAAACTCAAATCAAGATAAAGGATTTAAGGGTGAATTTACAGCCTTAAAAACTGCAGTTGAAAAAGGGGAGCTTGCAATTTCATTTGATGAAATGTACTCTACTTCAAAGCTTACGTTTGCTATTCTTAGATCATTAAAAACTGGTGAACTTCAAAAACTATAATGAGTGAAATTTTCTTACTGCTTAGGACGGTTCGTTACTTAAAACTGAAGCAAATTGCTTACAGATTGTATTATGCTTTTCGCAAGAAATACCAAGATTTTGTAAGATTTAACCACAAGTTTAATTTATACCGAAAGGGTAAACCGCTTGTTTTCACCCCAATAATCCCCAACTCGGAATCGTTTAAGGCAAATACTTTTACTTTTTTAAATCGTTCGATTTCTTTTTCTGATAGAATTGATTGGGATTATATGGACAACGGAAAGTTGTGGGCTTATAACTTGAATTATTTTGATTTTTTAAATCAAAAGGGAATGACCCCTAAAATTGGGCAATCTTTGATGTATTTATTTATAGATCAATTAAAAGAGTTAAAAAATGCGAACGAGCCCTACCCTACTTCTTTAAGAGGTATGAATTGGGTTAAGTTCTTATCGATTCACAACCTTGAAGTAAAATCATTAGATCGATTTCTATATAGTCAATATAGAATACTACTCGACAATTTAGAATATCATATACTTGGAAATCATTTGTTAGAAAACGGTTTTTCCTTGCTATTGGGTGGGTATTATTTTAAAGGAAACGAACTGTATTTAAAGGGTGTTGAAATCATGTCGATTGAGTTGCGAGAGCAAATTCTTTCTGACGGAGCACATTTTGAGCTAACCCCAATGTATCATAAAATCATTTTACATCGATTATTAGATTCCTACAATCTAATAATCAATAATAGAGATGTTTATGAAGACAACGTATTTGAAGGGTTTTTATTAGCTACAGCCGAAAAAATGTTGGGCTGGTTAGAAAAAGTGACTTTTAAAAACGGCACTACACCTAGAGTAAATGATTCAACCGAAAAAATTGCTCCGGATTCTAGCCAATTATTTGAGTACGCAAAATCACTAAATATTAATTGGAAAAAGACTGAATTATCAGATTCTGGATACCGACTTTTTGAAAATAATAACTTAGAACTTTTTGTTGATTATGGGGAAATTGGGCCAAGTTATATTCCTGGTCATGCACATTCGGACACTTTTAATTTTGTTTTAAACTTTGAGGGAAATCCAATAATTGTCGACCCAGGAATATCAACTTATGATGTTGGCCCTCGAAGACAAAGAGAGCGAAGTACGTCCAGCCATAACACCGTTAGATATGGTAAAGTAGATCAAACTGAGGTTTGGGGTGGCTTTAGAGTAGGGCGAAGAGCAAATGCCTTGATTACTAGTGAATCTTCAAATTCAATAACAGGGTATCATAAGGGCTACTCTAAGTATGGTGTATTTCACCAAAGACACTTTGAATTAAACGACAACACAGTTACCATTTTAGATAAAATGGTAACGAAACGGAAACTATTAGGGAAAAGTAGTGCATACTTTCATTTTCACCCCAACATTAAGGTTATTATGACCGAAAAAAAGGTGCATGTGGAAGGTGTAGAAATCAGCTTTGAAGGCGCTATTAGTACTCGAATTAAAGAATATACATACGCTCATGGTTACAATCTAACCGAAAGCGCCAAGGTGGTAGAAGTTATCTTTAAAGACGAACTGAAATCAAATATTACCCTAACCGGTTACAACAAATAAGTCATGAAAATCCTTTTTATCACTGATAATTTCCCTCCAGAAGTAAATGCACCGGCAACGCGTACTTTTGAGCACTGTAAAGAATGGGTGAAAAAAGGAGATGAAGTAACGGTAATTACTTGCGCACCCAACTTCCCAAAAGGAAAAGTATACGAAGGTTATAAGAATAAACTTTATCAGAAGGAAGAAATAGAAGGCATTAAGGTCATAAGAGTGTGGTCTTACATTTCCGCTAATGAAGGTTTTGCGAAAAGAATAATTGACTTTTTAAGTTTTGCATTCATGGCGTTTTGGGTCGGATTATTCAAAAAAACAGATGTCATTATAGCTACTTCTCCACAATTTTTCACTACTTGGACAGCCGAAACTTTAGCGACCTTAAAAAGAAAACCTTGGGTATTTGAACTAAGAGATATTTGGCCAGAATCTATTAGAGCAGTAGGCGCTATAAGTGGTGATAGCAAAATTTTTAAATTCCTCGAAAAACTAGAATTACGCTTATACAAAAGAGCAAGTAGAGTAATAAGTGTAACGGAGTCCTTTAAAAGGAATCTAATTGAAAGGGGAATTGATGGAGAAAAAGTAAAGGTTGTTCTGAATGGGGCAAATCTTGAACGGTTTTCTAAAATGAAAAAAGATGCCGCTTTAGTTGAGAAATACAATCTTGAAGGAAAGTTTGTTGTGGGTTATGTTGGAACACATGGAATGGCACATAAACTAGATTTTATTCTTAATTCTTGGCCCAAAGACAATCCAAATTTTCACCTAATATTAATGGGGGATGGCGCTGAAAAATCAAAATTAGTAGAACTTGCGAAAACACTAAACATACCCAATATATCCTTTATTCCAAGTATGTTAAAAGAGGACGTTCCTGCGTATTTATCATTAATGGATGTTTCTTTAGTTCCACTTAAAAAAAGTGATTTATTCAAAACTGTTATTCCTTCAAAAATATTTGAAAACTCTGCCATGCAAATTCCAATATTATTAGGTGTTGAAGGTGAAAGCGCTGATATTATTCAAAAATATAATGCTGGATTATGTTTCGAGCCTGAAAACAAAGAAGACTTTTTGACTCAACTAAACTTGTTAAAGGAAGATAAAACCATTTATGAGAATTGTCAGGCAGGTTGCTTAACGTTGGCAAAAGAGTTCGATCGCAAAAAAATGGCAGAAAAAATGCGAAAATTTTTGCTAGAAATATAATTAAAAGGCATCTTTTTTACTTTTAGTACGTCGTACAGTAAGCAAATATATATTTCACTATATTTGTACCAACAAAAACTAATGCTAGAAATTATACTCGCATTCATATCAAGTTTATTAATCGTTGTCGTTGCTATACCATCGGTTATTAAGGTTTCCTACCTAAAACATTTATACGACGTTCCAGATGAACGAAAGTCACACGAGAAAGTTATTCCAACATTAGGAGGACTGGCAATATTTGCTGGATTCATGATTAGTTCAAGTCTTTGTATTAAGGAACAATTACACTTCAACTACAATCATCTGGTTGGAGCATTAATGATCATTTTTTTTGTTGGGATTAAAGATGATATCTTAATCACGGCTCCTATTAAAAAATTGATGGGTCAGTTACTAGCTGCGGGGATTTTAGTAGTGTTAGGAGGTGTTCGGATTACAAGTATGTATGGCTTTTTAGGTGTTGAAGAACTAAGTCCTGAAATTGCATCCACGTTAACAGTATTCACGCTAGTTGTAATAATGAATGGGTTTAATTTAATTGATGGGATAAACTGGCTTTCGGCTGGTGTGTCAATTATTGTTTCTTCTTTTTTAGGAGCATGGTTTTACCTTACAGGCTATGTTGATTTAGCAGTCGTTTCAGCCTCATTAATTGGTTCTTTACTAGGCTTCCTTTGGTTTAATAAAACTCCAGCTAAAATATTCATGGGCGACACAGGTTCATTAATTATTGGACTAATTATCGGTGTTCAAACCATATTCTTCATCGAATTAAGTCCCAACTCAACTTGGGGAATTAATTCGGTGCCAATTGTAGCATTTGGTATTTTGATTGTTCCTTTATTTGATACGTTAAGAGTTTTTATATTCAGAGCTTTAAATGGAAAAAGTCCGTTAAATCCAGACAAAAACCACATCCATCACAGGCTTCTTGAACTTGGCTTTTCACATATGAAAGCATCTATTTCAATAATGATTTTTAATACTCTATTTATTGTTTTAATTTATAGCTTAAGAAACATAGGGAGTTTAGAGTTATTAGCAGTAGAAGTAGGCATTGCTGGATTGTTTTCATTTATACCATCAATCATTATTCGAAAAAAAAATGATAAAAAAGCACTTCAAGTAGTTCATCCCGAACAACACAAGAAATCAAAAAAGAACAACAGTATTGCCAGTTAAGTTTAAAATAACGGTAAGTGTTTTTATACTCTTTGCTTTTTTTTCAAAAGCTCAATTTAATATTTTAAACAATGATATTAAATGGATGTTCGACAAAGAACTTTCCAAAGGGGATACCATTCTGAATTCAAACATCAATAGTCTAGATGCTTATTTTGTATTTGAAAACTTACCTTCAGATAGTTTTTTATACCCTATAAAATCTCCCTTTTTTAACTGGATGTTTAATAAAAACATATACGGTGTAAAAAACGAGAAATACTCTTTTAGATTGAATCCTATTTTTAATATTTCTACCGGATCTGATAAATTTTACGGATCCCGTAGAGGCGGTTCTGCTAGAGGAACTATCGGGACAAAATTTAAATGGGTAACCTCATTTTATGAAAACTATCAAAATTTTGATGCCAATACTAATAAAATAATCAATTACACGGCAGTAGCACCGGGTGAAGCAGAGGTGAAAAATCCCGACGGACCGTTTGATTATTCCGTTTCTGGAGGTGGTTTTATATATGAATTTAGTACATTTTTCAAATTAAGTGCTGGTCACGGTAAAAACTTTATTGGAAACGGCTACAGGAGTTTACTGCTTTCCGACGCAGCAGGTAATTATCCTTTTATTCGTGGTGACTTAAG
>CAJJCC010000009.1 GCA_905182585.1 uncultured Flavobacteriales bacterium | reverse complement strand
AAAGAGTATCTACTAAATGGCTACTCCCTACAATACTGGCTTGATTACTTACTACCCCTACTCTTTTATCTTTTAACAGTGGCAAGTACAAGTCGAGTCTTACGGCACCAACCTTAGTTTTTTCTTTGTAAATATCAACAACTTTTTCCCTCGTTATTTCTTGAGATTTTACGGGAGTTATTTCAATTACACCAGATGAGCATGCAGTAATTAACAAGCTTAATAAAAAAAGCTTCAAAACAAATTCTTTCCCTCTAATCATAAAGTAGTATTTTTGATTACTCTAATTTATCGAATTAACTTGAAACTAGAATTTTTCATAGCAAAAAGAATACTTTTTGATAAAACAGCAAAAAATGCTTTTACCCGACCAATCATCAATATTGCTGTTTGGGGAATTGCTTTAGGTGTTGTTATTATGATCATGGCTGTATCCATGACTAAAGGTTTTCAAAAAGAAATCAAAGGGAAAATCATTGGATTTGCTTCGGATATTCAAATTAGTAAAACAGGTATTGATGAGTCTTATGAAAGTACACCTTTCCCTTTTGATTCTACTTTTTACAACAATTTAAAAAATCACCCTGAAATTTCAAACATTCAGGTTTACGCAACTAAAGCGGGGATTATTAAAACGCAAAAATCCTCTCATGGGACGATTTTAAAAGGTGTAACAACAGATTATAACTGGGCATTCTTTAAAAACCATTTAATTGAGGGTGAACCCATTGAGTTTGATTCGCTAAGTATTTCTAAAGATGCCTTAATTTCAAAAAAAATAGCCGTTCAGCTTGACTTAAAGATTGGTGATCAGTTTAGAGTTTTTTTTGTTACTCAACGTTCTAACGATAGAGGAGAAACTATTTATCGCCAAAAAAAGAATTCATTTTTTGTAAAAGGAATTTACCAAACTGGGTTGGCCGAAGAATTTGATTCAAAATTCATTTTTGTTGACATTAAAAGAATTAAGAAACTAAACAAATGGACCGAGGAAAAAATTGGTGGATATGAGATTCTTTACGACACCTCAAATGAAGGATTAGATCTTTTTAATTCAAAATCTGGATTTGAGTTTTATCAAAAACAAGAAAACGACTTGAGGAATGAGTTTTATTTAGAAACAACCTTTCTGGATGTGAAATCCATATACTCTAGATATGCTCAGTTCATCGGTTGGATTGATTATATGGATATGCATATTGGTATTATTTTACTAATCATCTTAATTGTTTCAATGGTAAATATGTCTTCAGCTCTACTCATTATTATCCTTGAAAAAACACGAATGATTGGAATCCTTAAGAGCCTCGGCGCAACAAATTATAGTATTCGAAAAATATTCCTCTTTAAAAGTGCTTTTTTAATTGGAAAAGGGATTTTAATTGGAAACGTATTGGCTATTAGCTTATGCTTTATTCAAGTGTACTTTGAACCAATTTCACTGGATCCCGACATCTATTATGTAAGTGGAGTGCCGTTAGATTTGAATTGGACTTATTGGGTTTCGTTGAACGCATTAACGATTATTATTTGTACAATAGTACTTATCATACCATCGGTAGTTATCGCTAAAATCTCTCCAATTAAGGCTATTAAATTTGATTAGTTATTCCTATTGAATTAAGGAATAACATTTTAAAAAACTTCATTTTATAAACACAAAAAAGCCATCGATATAAATCGATGGCTTTAATATATTTAAAGACTAGTATTAATCTTTTATAGGAACTAACGCTCCTGATACTATTGAATCAACAACAGACGGATCTAATAACGTTGAAGTATCTCCTAAACTTGAAACGTCACCTTCAGCAACCTTTCTTAAAATTCTTCTCATAATTTTACCTGAACGAGTTTTTGGTAAACCTGGAACAACCTGAATCTTATCTGGCTTAGCAATCGGTCCGATTTCCTTAGTGATTATCTTTAAAACCTCAGTTCTAAAAGCATCTTCATCTTCAGGAGTTTCATCACAAATTACGTAAGCGTAAATCCCTTGTCCTTTAATTGCATGTGGCATTCCAACAACAGCAGATTCTACAACGTTTGAATGCTCATTAATCGCATTTTCAACTTCAGCAGTACCCATTCTGTGTCCAGACACATTGATTACATCATCAACACGACCTGTGATTCTGTAGTAACCATCCTCATCTCTTTTACATCCATCACCTGTGAAATACATGTCTTTGTAAGTACCGAAATAAACTTCTTTACATCGATCATGATTTCCGTAAGTTGTTCTGATAATTGATGGCCAAGGAAATTTAATGCATAAGTTTCCTTCAACTCCGTTTCCTTCAACCTCTTTTCCTTCAGGATCCATAATAGCTAACTGGATACCAGGCATTGGCAATGTAGCGTAAGTTGGTTTTTCTGGTGTGATACCAGCTAAAGGAGAAATTAAGAAACCAGCAGTTTCAGTTTGCCAATAAGTATCAACAATTGGACAGTTTCCTTTTCCAATATTCTTATGGTACCATTGCCAAGCTTCTTCATTAATTGGCTCTCCAACAGAACCTAAAGTTTTAATAGAACTTAAATCATATTTATCTACGAAATCTGTTCCATATGCTTGCAATGCTCTAATAGCAGTTGGTGCAGTATAAAATTGATTTACTTTATGTTTTTCACAAACTTCCCAAAATCGTCCAGCATCAGGATAGGTAGGAACTCCTTCAAACATCATTGTAGTGGCACCCGCTAAAAGTGGCCCATAAATAATATAAGAATGGCCTGTAATCCAACCTATATCAGCAGTACACCAATAAACATCATCCTCATTGTATTGGAATGCGTTTCTAAAGGTGTAATCTGTATAAACCATGTATCCTCCAGTAGTATGAACAACCCCTTTTGGTTGACCTGTTGAACCAGAAGTATAAAGAATAAATAACATATCTTCAGATGCTACAGCAGTTGCAGGACAATCCGCATCAACTTTAGCTACTTCATCATGCCACCATTTGTCTCTTCCATCAGTCCAAGTAACTTCTGTGTTTGTTCTTTGTACAACAATTACAGATTCAACAACTGGTGAAGTTTCACAAGCTTCGTCAACAACTGATTTTACAGGGATGTTTTTCTTCCCTCTATAGTTTCCATCAGAAGTTAAAACAACCTTTGCTTCAGCATCATTAATCCTATCTGAAAGTGCGTTTGAAGAGAATCCAGCAAATACAACTGAATGAACTGCTCCAATTCTAGCAGAAGCTAAACAAGCGATTGCTAATTCAGGAATCATAGGCATGTACATACATACTCTATCTCCTTTTACAACACCTTGTGCTTTTAATACGTTCGCAAATTCACAAACCTTTTTATGTAATTGCTTATATGTTAATTTAATTGCTGCTTCACCTGGCTCATTTGGTTCCCATAAAATGGCAACTTTATCACCTCTTTCTTCTAAATGACGATCTAAACAGTTTTCTGTTATATTTAATTCACCACCTTCAAACCACTTAACTTCTGGTCCGGAGAAATTCCAATCCAATACTTTATCCCACTTCTTCTTCCAAACAAATGATTCAGCATGACCTTCCCAGAAACCTTCTGGATTGTCAACACTTTTTTTGTATTCTTCTTTATACTCGTCGAAACTAGTAATCCTTCTACGTACATCCATAATTAAGATTATTTTGCTATTTATTAATCAAGTTTTCTTCTCCGAAAAAATCCGGATGCTAAATATAACAATCTACCGTAAGAATCCGAAGGTTTATCCCCCAAGATTCCTAACAATAGAAACAATTTTTAAAAAATTAAACTTTCACGAAAATTTTCCGATTGTACATCCATCTCAAAATCAAAAAAAATGGAATTAACCACAACAATGCGTAGGTGTGCGATGCTATCTTTGCATGGGGAATAAAGCTATTAATTCCTCCTGCCAAATATTGATTTAAAGATTGATTTCCTACTTGAATAAACCAACTTAAAGACGAACACAATTCTGCCATTAAATAAGCAACAGTAGCGTTAGATCCAAAGATAACAAATGGCTTAGCAAGCTTTGAGTAACCTTTAAAATCCATTAACCACATACAGAAACCAGTAGACATTAAAGCGATTCCTCCAGCGTATAAAACATAACTACTGCTCCAAAGTCCTTTATTAAAAGGAAATACTAAATTCCATAAAAGTGAAATTGCAGTTAATAAAGCCCCAACAGCAAATAAACCAACAATCTTTTCAAGTAATTCAAGATCCTTTTTAATCCAAGTCCCTGCTAAAACGCCCAACAAACATGTTGCTATTGCAGGTATAGTACTCAATAACCCTTCGGGTTCCCACCCTAATACATAACCTTCATTAATATTCACAGATTTCCACATGTGATTATCTCCTAAGATTATATTATCAAAATAAGTCACAATATTCCCACCGGCATATTTACCTAATTCAAGAACATAAGCGCCTTCAATTTCAATATTTAATAATGCCCAATAGCCTAACAAAATTGAAGCTATAATACCAACTTGTTGTTTCCAATTTGTTTTTATAAAAATAATTCCGGCAAACACGTAAACTAAACCTATTCTTTGAAGTACGCCCATAATCCTCCAACTGTCAAAAGGTTTAAAAGCATACCCTTCTGCTGTATCGATTATAAAAGGGAAATTATCCTTTAAAAGCCCAAGTAAAAAGATAATTATACCACGCTTAATTACTTTTAAAATTAACCTTGAATGATTCGCTGAATCAGATACTTTTGAAAGCATTGAAAAAGCAATTGATGCTCCAACTATAAAAATAAAGAACGGAAAAATTAAATCCGTTGATGTTGCGCCTTCCCAATGAGCATGTGAAAACGGCGTAAATAAATCGCCCCAATTACCTGGGTTGTTAACTAATATCATCAGAGCTATTGTTAATCCCCTAAGAAAATCAATAGATACAATACGTTGGTTTGTCATTTCAATATATTTTATGTGAATATAAGTTTTAACCTAATAAACTAAGAACACATTTACTGGACTTAAACGGTACAAATTAAAAAGCCCCGCAATTGCGAGGCTTTTTAATTTAAAATTACTTTATAATCAATCTTCTTCTAATCCTATTTTATGTCCTTTAATCGCAAAGAATAAAATATATAAATAAAGCGGTAACATTACAATGTATGAGAATGTTGCAGCTTGTCTTGATGACAATCTAATAAGTTCTGAAGCCTCAAATAATTTAGAGGAAGACTTCTCTAAAATAACGGCTAATTCACTTTTCAGTAAAAGTCCTGTTTTAACTTTTTCAAAGCTTAAAATAGCTTCATCAACCAAAGCAGTTTCTTTATCGTCAGCAGCAACTTTTTTAGCTTCATCTAAGATATTCAAGATACTGTCTACCGCATGGTTAACCTTAGATTTATTTGGAAGGTTAGCGGCATAAGTATAAACATCTTTTGAACTCTTAATAAAACCATAAGACTTACCTGTTTGTGCCAGTCCTTGAAGTAACTTTTTGTAAACTCCATTAGAAAAATCAGTATCAAAACCAATCTCTTTATTGTAAGCTTTATTAATTCTACCTTTTGCAGTATTAACATGACTTACAATAGCTTCAGAGTTAATTTCATCTCCCATAGAAGCCATACTAACTGAGTCTAACTTTAAGTTAATTGTATCAACATTTAACTTTTGAGCATCTCCGTTGTAATTTAAAGAATAACTACGTGTTTCAGTTGTAATTGCAACAACATCTTTAGATTGGTCTTCAACTCCAGACATTTTTTGACTATCCAATGTAGCTCCATAAATAAGTGGAATTAAAGCTCCACCTGCAATTGCCATAACGAGTAACGCAGAAGCAGTTTTAGTAAATTTCCCTAATTTATTTAATGTTAAAGGCCATACAGCTGGCCAAACTAATGCATTTGCCAAACCTAAACCAGCTACTAAATAAATAGATATCTCACCTGGTGTTGAAACAACTCCAATCACAAGTAAAACACCCAAAATCATACTGATTCTTAATGCGAATGCTTGACTAATTACTTTTGGTATTAGAATAATACCCATTATATAACCAATTACCATACACGCAATAGTATACGATGGAAATTGAGAAGCAACACTACCATCTAATCCTAGTGATATTCCATAAGCAGCAATAGTATCAATTGCCATAACTTCAACCCCTACATAGCAAAACAATGCTAAAACCCCAAGGAATAAATATGGATATTGAAAAATTGAAGATCTTTTTGAAGAAGTTGAATCATCAGTTGCGTCTCCTTCTTCTGCATCATCCTCGCCTAAATCTAAATTCGGAAGTGGAGCAAATAAAATCAAAATTGCTAGAACAGCTAACACAATTGCCATAATAGTATAAGGTGTAACTACACTCGAAGCAGACACAGCTAACATTTCAGATTTTTCAGCTAAAGAAAGTGTAGGTAATACATCTTGCACTTGTTGAATTCCTGAAAGTAAAGCACCTCCTAAAACAACAGAGGCAAGAGCTCCAGCGGCCTTATTAGCAATACCCATTATAGATATTCTTTGAGCAGCTCTTTCAATAGAACCTAAAATAGTAACATAAGGATTCGAAGCTGTTTGAAGAATTGTCATACCAGCTCCTTGAATAAAAATTCCAAAAAGAAACATTGAGTACGTCCTACTATCAGCAGCAGGAATAAAAATTATCGCTCCAACAGCCATTAATCCAAGTCCTATAGACATTCCTTTCTTATATCCAACTTTCTTAATAAGTAACGAAGCAGGAACTCCCATTACTACAAATGATATATAAGAAGCAGTAGCAACTAATAATGCTTGAGTTTCGGTTAACTCACAAACTACTTTCATAAATGGAATAAGTACACTGTTAATCCAGGTTACAAATCCAAAAATCGCAAACATTCCAGCGATTATTAAAAAAGGTCCTAAAACACTTTTTTTATTTTCAATACCCATGTTAATTTTTTTAAAGTTTCAGTCGACGAATATACGCATTCTATATGAAAACGAAATAACCTCGTCCATCATTTTCAAATAAATTAGCACAAAAAAAGGGCTCACAATGTGAGCCCTTTAACAATATTGAGTTTTATAAACTTATTTTATAACTACTTTTTGAGTAGTTGATCCGTTTACGTTTTTAACGTTTACAAAGTAAACACCAGCGTTTACATTTGCAGTTGCAAAGTTAACTGTACTTGCACCAGCTTGAGCAATATTAGTTGCTACGATTTTACCAGTTAAATCAGTTAATTCAACAGTAGTAACAGCGTTTGCGTCAAATTTAACGTTTAATGCGTCAGTTGCAGGGTTAGGGTAAACATTGAAACCAGTAACTACAGTTTCG
>CAJJCC010000008.1 GCA_905182585.1 uncultured Flavobacteriales bacterium | reverse complement strand
CAATTAGTAAAGGTCTTAATGATAGATTATTTGAGCTCTTAGCTGGTTATAAGTTATTTCCTGACTTAGAGTTTGCATTAGTCGTGCAGATTCTAAACTGTTTAGATGAGTCAAAAGAAGAGAGTGCTGAAGCATTATCGCTCCTGAAAAATAAGTAAATTAAGAGTAATGGAAAAAAATATACTTTTAGAGAACTGTCGCTCTAACTTTATAATAAGTAACATTCTGAATTAGAGCAAGAAATATCCTTGTTGGGTATTGAAATAGGAAGATTGAGTAAATCTACATCGAACCTAATTCCTCAAGTGAAAAAATCTGCTGATATAGTCAGGAACATCAGTGAAACATTGTCTTCAGGAGATGGGCATTTAAAACAAAGAGTCTAGAAGGCTGTTTTTCCTAAAGGAATTTACGTTAACCCCAAATAAGAGAATATCGAACCTATTCTATAAATCCTGTTTTCGCTATATCATCAAGTGTAGTAGGGGTACGGGAGGGACAAAAAAAAGACGCATCGGGTTTAAAACCTAATGCGTCTGTTGTAGTTGCGGGGACAGGACTCGAACCTATGACCTTCGGGTTATGAGCCCGACGAGCTACCAACTGCTCCACCCCGCGATGTGGCGCAAAGATATGGCTTTTTTCTTTGTACTACCTAACATTATTTTAATTTTCTTTAATTTATTTTAATATCACATTGAATTTGTGGCGCTTAGAATGTTTTTGTTTCTTTACAAACCCAATATTATTGGGGAAATTTAAAGGATTATGGGTCATAAAAGTGGTTTTGTAAACATTATTGGAAGTCCGAATGTGGGTAAGAGTACGCTAATGAATCAATTAGTGGGTGAGCGACTTTCTATTATTACTTCAAAAGCACAAACAACTCGCCATAGAATTATGGGGATTGTGAATGATAAAGACCATCAAATTTGCTTTTCTGACACGCCTGGAGTGCTAATCCCTTCGTATAAGTTGCAGGAGGGGATGATGCAATTTGTTGAAACAGCATTACAAGACGCTGATTTGTTTTTATTTGTTACCGACTTTTTTGAGGAAGAAATGAATGATCCCGAAATTTTGGGTCGTTTAATTAAAGCAGGTGCACCAATTTTAGTTTTAATCAATAAACTAGATTTGGCGGATGAAGCCAAGATGGAAGCAAAAATAGAATCATGGTCTAAAAAATTACCTGGAGCAAGTGTGCTGCCGATTTCGGCGATGCACAATGCAAATGTTAATTTTGTGATGGATTGGATTAAGGCTCGTTTGCCAGAAGGTCCTCCATATTATGATAAAGAAGCTTTAACAGATAAGCCAGAACGATTTTTTGTTTCTGAAATAATTAGAGAAAAAATTCTTCAACAGTTTAAAAAAGAGATTCCTTATTCTGTTGAGGTAGAAGTAGAAGAATTTAAAGAAGGTAAAGACATTAATCGTATTAGAGCGATTATTTTTGTGGCTCGCGAGTCGCAAAAAGGGATTATAATAGGGCATCAAGGATCTTCCTTAAAGGGAATTGGAGTTGATGCTAGAAAAGATTTAGAAACATTTTTCCAAAAACAAATTTACTTAGACTTATATGTTAAGGTAAATAAGGATTGGAAATTAGATGAGAAGAAACTTAAACGTTTCGGTTACTTATCATAAAGCCTTGAGCTATGGCAAATATTGTTGCAATTGTAGGAAGACCCAATGTTGGGAAATCTACTTTTTTTAATCGTTTAACAGAGTCTAGAAAGGCGATTGTTGATGAGGTTAGTGGTGTTACGAGAGATCGTCATTACGGAAGAGTAGAGTGGATAGGGAATGAATTTACGGTTATTGATACTGGTGGTTACGTGAGTGACGACATTGATGTATTTAATGGTGCCATTCGTAGTCAGGTTTTATTGGCTTTAGAAGAATGTTCGGTTGTGTTATTCATGGTGGATGCCCATAATGGGATAACAGATTTGGATGAGGATATGGCTGGGATTTTACGAAAAACAAATAAGCCAATTTTCTTAGTTGCGAATAAAGTAGATAACTCTGCGCATCAATTAGCAGCAGCTGAATTTTACAATTTAGGATTGGGTGAAGTTTATCAGATTTCTGCGAATAGTGGTGCTGGAACTGGTGATTTACTGGATCAGGTAGTTACTAAATTTGAGCCGGATGAATTAGAAAACACTGATGAGCTGGCTAAGATTTCGGTTGTAGGTCGACCAAATGTTGGGAAATCATCCATTATTAACGCATTCTTAAACGAAGAAAGAAATATTGTAACGGATATATCTGGAACGACTAGGGATACTATACATACAAGGTACAAGGCTTTTGGGCATGATTTCTTTTTGATTGACACTGCTGGTGTTAGAAGAAAGAAAAAAGTACATGAGGATATTGAATTTTACTCGGTATTAAGAACCTTAAGAGCTGTAGAAAATAGTGACGTTTGTATTTTAATGATTGATGCTACACATGGAGTTGAAGCACAAGATTTAAATTTGTTTCAAACGATTCAAAAAGCAAAGAAAGGTATTGTTATAGTTGTGAATAAGTGGGATTTAGTTGAGAAATCAACAAATACTATGAAGGAGTTTGAAGAGAAAATTAAAGAGAAAATTTCTCCGTTTGATGATGTGCCGATTGTATTTACTTCAGCAATTTCTAAACAACGTATTTTAAAAGCATTGGAATTAGCTGTTGAGGTAAACGCCGCAAGAAGAGTGAAAATTTCGACGTCGAAATTAAATGATACATTGTTGCCATTTATCGAAAACTATCCTCCTCCGTCTCATAGAGGGCTTTACATTAAGATAAAGTACATCACTCAGTTACCTACTTTTACACCGAGTTTTGCTTTCTTTTGTAATCATCCACTTCATGTTAAGGATTCGTATAAAAGGTTTTTAGAGAATAAAATTAGAGAGGCATTTGATTTTACGGGTGTCCCAATTAATATCTTTATGAGACAGAAATAAAAAAGTCCAAATAGGATCTGGACTTTTAATTTTTCAACGAAACTAAATAACCTAGTCAACGATAAAAATTATCATCAGATTAGAGGTTCAAGTTTAGACTAGCAAAGTATATTATTAAGTAATAGAGGTCACATTGGATTAATTAATCTAATGTGACTTTTTCTTTAAAGTAGTTTTGATAAGTCGATCATGTTTCGACCTAATTTAATTCCACCTTGCTTTTCCAATTGCTTTAATAGTCTTGATATAACTTCTCTTGAGGAGTTTAAATCGTATGCGATTTCTTTATGGGTGGCTTTTAAAACAGTTACTTTTTTTGCTTTAGCTTTTATTTTAAGGTAAGTTAACAAGCGCTGATCTAGTTTGTGAAATGCAATGGAGTCAATGGTTTGAAATAAATCTTCAAAACGCGTTCGATAGTTACTCATTACAAATTTTCTCCAATCTTTATACTTAATCATCCA
>CAJJCC010000007.1 GCA_905182585.1 uncultured Flavobacteriales bacterium | reverse complement strand
AGTACTACATTTGAAAAAAAAATATCATGAAAAAGATTATTTACGCTTCATTATTCGGAATTATTACTCTATTGTCAAGTTGTCAAACAGAAGGTTGTACTGACCCAGATGCAATTCACTATGATTCTAAAGCCGACAACGATGATGGAACATGTGTTTATGAAGGAACACGTACTTATTGGTATGGTGAAGATGTTGCTCAATTTCTAGTTAACAACAATGTAACAACTTTAACGTTTTACATTAATGGAAATATCGTAGGTAGTTGTGCTGCTTCTATCTATAGACTTGCTCCTCCAAGTAATTGTACTGATGATGCAGGAGCAGTTACGGTAACATTTGATCTTGGTGGTAATACTACACAAGCTCAGAGTGTTGAGATTAAGGCTCAAGATGGAACGACAATTTGGACTACTGTTACAAACTTTAATGCAAACACTTGTGGTATCACAGAATTGACAAATTAAAATTAGATAGATTATTATTTTAGTGAAAGCCGTTGCATTTATGTTAACGGCTTTTTTCTGTCCCAACCTATGACCCCACTAATTCCCAACCCACAAAAAAAGCTCACTGAACTAACAGCAAGCTTTCATAATATTGTGACCCTGGAAGGACTCGAACCTTCAACCGTCAGAGCCGAAATCTGATATTCTATCCAATTGAACTACAGAGCCATTGTGGTGTAAATATAGTTAGATTTTATTTTGTACAAACTTAATTTGTTGTTCTCTGCCATTATTTTTATTGATGGCTAAATAGCAAAGACAAATGGTTAATTGATAAACAAAATCTTAGCAACTTCTTTTTGTGCACCATCACTGGAGCTTGAAAACACCATGTAAACACCTGTTTGAACGCGTTTTCCATTTAATGAATTCCCGTCCCATGTTGCTGTAGTTCCTTCGGACAATGTTTCGTAAACTACGTTTCCTGTTATATCTGTGATTTTAACTTCAGCGTTTTCAGCCAATCCCTTTATTCCAATTAATCCTGTATAGTCAGGACGAACAGGATTAGGAAAGGCATAGGTAGGTCCGTTATAAGCATCACCATCGGTAGCATCACCCATGTATGATATAAGTCCTTTATCTGTAGCAAAGAAAACTTCACCTGTTGAGCCAAATATTTCAATATCGTAAATGTTATCTGAGAACAAGGCTGAGTTTTCTGACGTAAAATGGTGAATAGTTTCTTGTCCGTCTGCACTAATTAAATAAACGCCCCCTGAAGCTGTTCCAATCCACTTTCGATTACCTCCATCTACTTTTATTGCCGTAATTTTTTCAGTTTCTAATAGGTAATAAAATCCCCCATCTTGTTCAATAATAATTCTTTCAGCAGTTACAGTTACACCTTCTTCAAATATTTGTGCTGTGTTATTTATGATAACTAAACCTTCATCGGTTCCTATCCACATTTCACCATCGTCATCTTCGGCTATAGCGTAAATTAATTTTGTCGGTAAATTTCCGCTGCTTTCACTTGTAGCAAGTAAACGTTGTTGATCGTCAGATTGGTCGGATACAGTACCATTATCATCAAAAACGAAAATCCCGTTATTGAGCGATAGCATCCATTTGTAGCCGTTATTATCAACTAAAATATCGCCAATATCGGTGTTGGTGACTAAATTATTATCTAAGGTAAAGGAAGTCCAATCTGTTCCATCATAAGCTACTAATGGAAAAGGAACATTTGCACCAGGTAAGCCAGAAACGGTAACCCAAAGATTATTGTACTTATCGAAGGCCGACCCTCCAATTGCGTAATGGTTGGAAATTACATTTGATGAAATTGCTGAGTTTGTTGCATTGAATACGTTTTGAATAATACCATCTTTAGCTTCTATTAATCCCTTTCCCCAACTTCCTATATATGCTAATCCGGGACTGAATTTACTTAGGGTGACACTTGTTAAATCACTAATAGTATCAAAGCCCTTTTTATAAAATGAAGTCCAAGTATTGTTTTTGTACCTATACATTCCCTTTTTTTGGTAAGTATTTCCTTTGTTTGGTGTTAATGAACCAGACGCGACCCAAAGTTCGTCGTTAGCATAATTTAAGTCCCAAGACTGATAAGAATAAGGTCCTTTTGGTAGAATAGATTCAAATCTCCCAGGGGAGTTACGGTGAATTAGTCCAAATTTATTATCTGAAATCCAGTAGTCTGAACCCGTTCCTGGAATTATTTTAGTTGGCTTAATTCCCTTTAAATCAGGTAGGTTATAGGTGGAAACTTTTTGCGCAGAAAATAAATTATCGCTTATAATCCAAGCTGCTTTGGTGTAAGCAATAAGCCATTCATCATTTTGGTATTCAATATCCTCAATATCCTCAAAATTATTATTTGGAAAATCAAAATAGTCCCAAATCGATTTGTTGTAGGTTAAAATTGTATCTGAGTGAGAACCTGTTGATTTTAAACATACAGCGAGTATTGAATCACTACTATTAATTGCGCTATAGTTCATTGTACCCATTTTTTGGAGAATTGACCAATTTTGGAAATCAACCAGATTTACAGTGTTTTCTTTTGCCACATAAAGACCTTCGGTTGTTGCGGCAAAAATGGAATCGTTAAAAAAGGTAATTTCATTTACTTGAATATTTGTTGCATTATCGCCGATAAGGTAGGTTTCTTTTATTTCAATTCGTTGAATGTCAAACTTTACAATACCAAAGCCTGTACTTAAATAAGCGTAATCATCTTTAACTAAGATATTATTGATAGTCTTGACACCTTGAATAGAAGCGGTAGCAATATCGGGAACATTGGTGATTTTATTATTTCTAATTACATCAATGTTTCCAGTTGTATAACCAATAAGAACAGTTTGATGTTTTTCGGAATAAGCGATAGAATTAACACCAAGGTCGGACAAGGTATTAATTTTACTCATGGTTTGAACAGAGCCATCTTGTGTATCGTAAACAAATAATCCCGGGCCTGCGGCTACGTAGATTTTATTTCCTGCTTTACAGAGTGTATTACATGTGCCGTAGGGTAAATGATCTGTAAACTTCCCAATCCCAACCGATTGAGCCCTAAGGGTATTAACTGCTATAAGGCAGATTAGTACGCAACACCAATGTTTAAATGATAATCTCATAATTAAGTAAGGATCCTAAGGATAAATTTACAATATATTTTTTATCCTCTTGCGTAAACGAATTAGGAGTCACTTTATTCTCTTATTTTAAATTATAACTCCCTAAGGTAATCGGTGAAGCTTGTGTCGTTATCTAATCCCCATTTTTTCTTTAATCTGTATTTTCTTTTTTCTACTGCAGCAACCGATACATTGAGTAATTCTGCAATTTCCTTGTTTGATTTTCCCATTTTTACGTAGGAACAAAAAAGGAGGTAAGATTCGTTTAATTTATTATCAACCCCGTTTAATTTGTGGAAGAAATTATCATTTTTTTGATCAAAATGAATTTGGAAGTTTTCCCAATTACTTTCGTCATCAATACTAGATGAAATAGATCTTTTAAGTGAATTAACTTTTGTTCTTTCTCCGTGTTCTAGTCCTTTGGATAAACGATCCAATTCGGACTCTACAGAAGCTAACATTTCTTTTTTTTGGGTATATGAAAGCGCCATGTAGGCTAGCTCGTTTTCCTTCGTTTTTAGTTCGGTTTCAAGTCGTTCAGTTTTAAATAATTTCTCTTTAATTTCTAGCTCGAGTTCTTTTTCAGCCTTAAGGTTTTGTGCCTGATTTTTAAATCTTTTTCGAATGAACATTCCACCCATGATTATTAAAACAAAGTAAAAAGCATTTGCTCCTGAGGTTCGATACCATGGTGGTAAAATTGTAAATTGATAGGTTTGTTTCCCAAGGGCAGAGTCTCCTTTTTTGGCACGAACAATGAAGGTGTAATCACCTTCTTTTAAGTTGGTGAATTCACGGTAATTCACCTCTTTTACATTTTGCCAATTGGTTAATTTTTTATTGCCTTGAAGTAATTGGGTTTGATAGATTATTTGATTCATTACTCCAAAGTCTGGGATAGAAAACGTGAAACGTAAATTGTTGTTTTCGTATGGGAACTCTAATACTGATTTAGGTTTACCATAAAACAGCATCGAATCACTTTTTTCCCCAATAATTTCAACGTTTCGAATTAAACATTTTGTTTGTGAAGGGGCTGGTTCTTGCTGAGGTTTATAAAGCGTAAAGCCTTCTTGGGTTCCAATTAAATAAGCATTTTTTGCAATGCGTTGAAAAAACTCTGCGGATCCAACCATGTTACTTCTAGAGAATGACGCGGAAGATGGTTTGATTTCCCACTTTTCGTTTATTTTTTTAAGGAGATAAGGTTGATCCTTATAAATTCCATAAATACTATTCTCACCATTTATTCTTGCTCTTTCTACATATTTAGACACATTATTAAAGGATTCATCCTTAATTAATGAATCACCATTTAGGTAGTAGACACCTTGAAAAGTAGTAATATAAATGGTGTTGTTTAGGTAGAATATATCGTTAAAATCATCCGTGTTAAAACCAGGCTTATTGGAATAGTTAATGACTGAAACTGCAGAGTCTCTTTGATTGTTTAACTCAACACGGTACAAACCTTTATTTCCTTGGATTGCCCAAACAATTCCTCGTTCATCAATTTCCATTACTCTTGATGATTCTTTAAACCCTTTGATGTGTGTTTGGTGAACCCAAGTGTTATTTTGAAACAGATAACGTTCCACACCTTCGTAAGTACCTACAAAGCCTTCGTTTTTTTTATATCGATCCGCCGTTTTCCAAATCCATGACCCATACCATGCACCGTCGGAAATTCTTACCGCTTTCCCGTTTTGAAGGGTATATGTTTCGGCTGCATGACAAATAATTAATTTTCCATTCGCAATGGATAAATACATGATTGTTCCACTTGGAATTCCATCGATTTTTTGGAAATTATTAACTTTATTTAATCCGTTTTCCCAATCGTCCATTTTGTATAAACCAAGAGAAGTCCCAATGTAAAGGGCGTTTTCGTAAACAATTCCAGAATAACCCATTCCTTCGAACCCTTGTGAATTAGTAATGTACTGAAGTGGAGATCCCCATTTGAAAATACCTATTCCGTTGTTGTATGCCACCCAAATATTACCTGCTTGATCTTTAAAAAGATTCCGGATAAAATTATCTTGTAATCCATGTTTGGTTGTAAAATGACGAACGGGATTTCCTTTAGCATTCATTAAATAAATTCCTTGGTTAACGGTTCCAATTAAGAATTCATCGTTGTTTATTTTTAGAACTTTAGAAATATTGGCGTATTGTAGCTTAAGTTGAGGGGCGTTAAATAGGGTAGAGTTGCGAACGGTTTTAATACCAAATTTTCCGAAAATGACGTAATTATTATTAATGAATTCGATTCCTCTTACTGCACGCGTTTTTTCATCTTTAATAAAAACCTCTTTATTTAATCCTTTAACTCTCCCTAATCCAACAGCGTTTTCCCAAAATAATAATTCTCCGTTTACCAACGACATGTCATCAATTAAAGTAGAATCTGAGAAGCCTTTAACTTGTTTGATTTCTTGGTTTTTAAATCTATAAATACCTTTTGAGCAAGCAAAGTAAATGGCATTATCAAACCAAACTGTTTGGAATACTTCATTTATTTCAGGGTTACCTGGGATAAGGTGTTTAAGTGATTTGTAATATGTTTTTTGGGTGCTGTCTTTATCGAGGTATCCAAATTCCGATGAAGAACCTACATATATACATCCTTTATTATCTTTTGCTAAACTAACGGCACTTTTACCTGCAACAAGTGCAATTTTTCTAAATGATTTACCATCGTATTCAATAACTCGGTAAGCATTGGCTATATAAATTAATCCTGTTGAATCTTGCTCGAAATCATAATTGATGGAATGTCCTTTATATTCCTTGGTTGTAAAATTAATTACATCGGGAACTGAGGCTTGTATATATTGTCCCATTAAAATGAATAGAACGATGAGGCTGGCTTTTTTTATAATCATAGGTGAATAATTATTCACTTTAAGTTAATGGTTTCAATTGGTTTACGAAACTAATTGAATTGTCTTTTAATTCGGGAATCATCTTGATTTTCTTTTAAGACGTATACTAAGTGGTACTTTAAAGCAGGTTTAGAGGTTTTGAATAATTGGGCTTGTCCAGTGATTGTCTGCACTTTAAAACAGTCATGTCCTTAAGTAGTCGTGATGTTAGCTGAAGTATATAGTTACTCAGGTTTTAAATTTGTGAATGTTAAGGAGATTATTTCATAATTTTAAAGGGCCGTTTAGGCGACCCTTTCTTTAATAAGTTTTGTATTCGTTCTTTATATATTACCCAACCCAATTGGCGAAAGTTGATTGGGCTTTTTCGTTTAATAAATACATTCAAAGAGTATTTATTAAACATGTATACAATTAGAAATTAGTATATACATTCGTAAATGTGCTGGTTGTAAAACGATTGATGATTAAAATTTGAGAGAGTATAACCGTTTATAAAAAATGAAAGGCCTCGTATGAGACGAGACCTTTTCAAACCCTTAACTATAAGAAACTACCTTATTACCGTTACGAATATACAATCATTGATCTTGAATTTACGATGCAAAATTGGTAAAATGCTTTAAACGAATACTGAAATGTCTGTATCATTAACTCAAATGAATTCAGTTTTTTGTTATTGTAGTGAACGGTTAATATAAAACGTCATTTTTTGAATATTTTTTTCTTGAGTTTTAAGGTTAAAGCAAGAGAACGTTAAAGCATAAATTCCTGCTTTAACGATGGTATTGTTTGCTAATTCACCATTCCAATATATACTTCCAGTTAACCCAAATAAGTCGTTATTTGAAAGGGTATGAATAGGTATTCCTTCGTAATTTAAAACGTCTATTTTCCCCGTCCAACCAACTGAATTGAATTTGTAATTTATTTCTAATAAATCCTGATGTCCGTCATTATTAGGGCTTACTACATTAAAAGGAAGTTCAAATCCTGTTTTTGTTGAAATACGTTGACTTAGGTTAGAATTTTGATAGCCTGGTGTAGCGAAGTTTTCAATAGAGGATGCGCTATGCCAATTTGATGAGATGTTTGGTTGAGCAGGGTTGATGCGTTCAAGGGAAACGTTTTCGGTTGAGTTTAGTTCGTTGTAATGCCATTTTTCATCGTAAGAAAGCTCATCTATTATAGTCCCGTTTGTAGTAATTAAGATCAAATTATCGGCACCATTATTTAAAGAGGGAAGCTTTGCTTCGGTACTATTTTGTGCGGAGCTGAATTGAGATTTTAGCCAATCTTGATTTTCGGTAATCACTAAATAACTTTTTGGTAATAGGAGTAGCGGTTTTAGGGAAATAGGAGTGGAAGCATTTAAATTTTGTTCGGCATCCCTGTCGGTAAAGTGCAAATGGCTAATATCTATTATTCGGTTTCCATAGTTAAACAACTCTACAAAGTCACTTCCCGTAGGATCAGGATTAAAAAGAATTTCATTAATTACAATTTTTGATGGTGCGTAATTATCTGGTAAGCCCAACTGCAGTTGTTGAGGTTTGAAATTGTGTTGATTGCAATTTTGAGCGTCATTTAGCATGAAATCGTACACTTTATTCGTATCCATTTTTGAAATCGAAATAATTAATTCACTTTGTTGAATGGTAAAACCATGCAAAGTAAGTTGGGGTATATGAATGTCTTCGAGGTTAATTGATACGAGTGGTTGATTAAATTGAACCAATAAAACCGTATCCTCAATTGGGTAAATATTACTTATTTGTAAGGGTTCACTATTTATAATTTGATTGATACTATTGGCAACACCGGGAGTTCCTCCGCGTAAGTTTTCGCATGCCACCCAATTACCATTTGTAATACAAGGTTGAGAAAAATCAGTTAATTCTAAACTCCATCCTCCGTTTTCTTTAAATCCGTCAGAAAACATATTAGGATGATAAATCACTTCGTGGATTAAGCGATTATTTTGTGTGATTTGAATTACATCTCCACTGTTTTTTAAGGTGGGAATATCAAAGAACACTTTAAAGGAATCGGGCTGAAGCCAAAACGAATCTGGCTCGAATTTTTTGGTTCCAATATTGATTTGAACAGATTGAAGATTGATGTTAATATTGGAATTATTAACAATTTCCAAGTATTCCTCTTCCTCCAAAAACCCAACTGAAGGTGTTGGGTCACTCATGATTTCGGAGATGAGCAAATCATATTTCACTAAAGAATCAAATTGGGCATTTAGGAGGTTAGTACCAGTAAATGCAAAAAGGAGTAGAAGAATGGTTTTCATTTAAAATTGATTTATTTGTCAAATAACTTGATAAATAAGGATTTAGAGTAAAAAAGAAAGAATTAATAGCCTCGATTATTATAATTTCCGAAAAGTTGGTTAAAACTGTGTTAATCAGAATAAAAAGATTTATTTTTGACGTGCAAATTAATTAATAACGCACGTATGAAAGTAGCAGTAGTAGGAGCAAGTGGAGCTGTAGGACAAGAGTTCTTAAGCATTCTATCTGAAAGACCTTTAAAAGGTATGGAAGAGTTAGTTTTATTCGGATCGGCAAGAAGTGCGGGTAAAGAATATGACTTAAATGGAAAAACTTTAGTTGTTAAGGAACTTAAACATAATGATGATTTTAAGGACATCGATATCGCTTTAGTTTCTGCAGGTGGAAGTATTTCTAAGGAATACGCTGATAC
Source organism: uncultured Flavobacteriales bacterium (assembly GCA_905182585.1). Lineage (GTDB taxonomy): Bacteria > Bacteroidota > Bacteroidia > Flavobacteriales_C. The sequence goes on along the minus strand of CAJJCC010000007.1, from coordinate 24,831 downwards.
TATAACTAAACACGGAGCTATCATGATTGATAATTCAAGTGCTTTCCGCATGGACGCGGATGTTCCTTTAGTTGTTCCTGAAGTGAATGCTGAAGCATCAAAAGACAGACCGCGTAATATTATTGCAAACCCTAACTGTACAACTATTCAAATGGTTGTTGCGTTAAAAGCGTTAGAAGGTATTTCACACATCAAAAAAGTTCACGTATCTAGTTACCAGTCTGCTTCTGGAGCTGGGGCAAGCGGAATGGCTGAATTAGAAGCTCAGGTAAAACAATTTGTAGAAAACAAAGAGTTAGGTGTTGAAGCTTTTGCACATCAGTTATTGTTCAACGTTATTCCTCATATTGATGTTTTCCAAGAAAATGGATACACTAAAGAGGAAATGAAAATGTATCATGAAACGAAAAAGATCATGAATTCAGACATTGATGTAAGTGCTACTTGTGTTAGAGTTCCTGTAATGAGAGCGCATTCTGAAGCAATTTGGTGTGAAACTGAATCGCCTGTTACTCCAGCACAATTCAGAGAAGTTTGTGAAGCAACTGAAGGAATTACTGTTGTAGATGATTTACCAAACTTAGGTTATCCAATGCCTTATGATTTAGCTGGTAAGGATGATGTTTATGTTGGAAGAATTAGAGAAGATTTATCAAATCCAAACGGTATTACTTTTTGGTCGGTTAGTGATCAAATTAGAAAAGGTGCTGCTTTAAATGCGGTTCAAATTGCTGAGTATATTGTAGAAAACGAATTGGTAGGAGCGTAAGCGAACCATTTAAATATATTCAAAGCCTTGCCATTTTGGTAGGGCTTTTTTGTTTTTTTAAGTGATCGGTTGTGCAATGATCGTAAAGCTAAAATAACAACGATAACGGCAGGAACTTTTACGAGATTTATAATGTTCCTTATAAATCTTTAATTAATATTTCGGCAATTTTTAAATCAGTTGGTCTGGTGATTTTGATGTTTTCTTCATTGCCTTCAACAAGATTTATTGATTCTCCTGCCTTTTCAATTACAGAAGCATCATCTGTAAAATAATCAGCGTATTCTTGTTCAAATCCAGCTAGGATAATCGATCGCTTAAATACCTGAGGAGTTTGAATCCTAAAATACTGACTTCTATCCGTCATTTTATTTCCGCCGTTTTCGCTGGTTACCCGAAGTGAATCATCAACAGGAATGCATGGAATACCGTTCCCGTTTTTTTTAGCTTCGTTAAAACAGTTATCAATTGTATTTACAGATACTAATGGGCGAACGCCATCATGAATTCCAATAACTTCACCAGTCGTTTTTAAGAGTCCATTTTTAACAGAGTGAAAACGAGTTTCTCCTCCGGTAGTTATTATAATGCTTGTTTTAAAGTTATATTGGGTTACTAATCCATTCCAGTAATCGTGCTGGCTAGCAGGCAAAACCAATACGATTTCACAATTGACATCCCAATTATAAAAAGCTTGAATGGTGTGCATCAAAATTGGCAAACCCTCTAAGAGTAGGAATTGTTTGGGAATGTCTTTCCCCATCCTTAAACCTTTTCCACCTGCTACAATTACAATTGAATTCATTGAACTAAATTAAATTAATTTTAAGCGATTCAATAATCCATGAATATCTTCCTTCTCTAAATTCAACCATTCTGCCTTTATTCCTACTTTTAGGGCGCCTTGGATATGTTGTGGACTATCGTCTACAAAAAGTGTTTCGGTGGGATTAAGTTGATGCATGTCAAGTATATGTTGGAAGCCTTCTAGTTTGGGTTTTCGAATCCCTAATTCATGGGATAAGTAAACTTTTTCGAAATGAGCTTCCAAATTCGGGATTCCATGGACTTCCTGCAAGTTTTTATGTACTTCTCTAAAATGAATAGCATTGGTATTGCTAAAAAGGAAAACGCGATAGCGCTCATTTAGTTGCTGCACCAAATCCAATCTTTTTTTAGGGAAATCTAATAGAATGGCATTCCAAGCATCAATAATAAGTTGAGGGCTATGGTTTGATCCTGCTAGTTTATTTATGGCTTCGTAAAAAGAAATATCTGATATTTTGCCTTCTTCTAAATCATCAAAAATTGTGATTTGTTTGGCTTTTGTAAATCCATTGGGCACTCCTAGTTTACCTAATTTATCATTTGTTTTGTGGTAATCTAAATTGATTAAAACACCTCCTAAATCTAAAATGATATTTTTGATATTGTTCATGGAATTATCTTTGGATTGACTCAATATAGGGTTGGGACTTAAAAGTAAAAAAAACTTTACCTTTACCACACCTATGATTAGGTTTAAATCAAATGTTAATCATTAAAAAAAGACCTTTTATGAAAAAATTAGCTTTTACATTATTTTTATTTTGTGGAATTTTTTTCACAAGTAATGCACAATTAACAATTGAAGAACAAATTGCAGATACGGCTTGTGCTTGCATTAACAAGGCGGATTCTGTATACATTGTTTCAAATGCAAGTGCTGTAAAAATGCAATGTTTTAGTGAAGCCCTTTCGAAAAATGAAACTGCAATAATTAAAAATTACAAAACAGAGCAAAGAAGTGAAGCAGACCAAGAAAAAGCCGGAATTGGGGGTAGTTTATTAATTAATGTTGAAAATGAATTGTTAAAAATTTGTCCGTCATACGGTATAGTTATTAAAAATTTGGGCGCTTTTAGAGAGTCCAGTAAAGCGGCTCAAAAGATGGAGCAAAAGAAATAAATTATGAGTGATCAAAATAGAACGGAAATATCTGAATTAGGAGAATTTGGACTAATCGATTTAATTAAGAAAAGTGTTGTGATTAGAAACGAGTCTTCCTTAAAAGGGATTGGGGATGATGCAGCAGTTATAAAATACGAAGCTGATTCGGAAACCGTAATTTCTACGGATATGTTAGTTGAGGGAGTTCATTTTGATTTAGCGTATGTTCCTTTAAAGCATTTAGGTTATAAAGCGGTAATGGTTAATATTTCAGATATTATTGCCATGAATGCAGTTCCACGTCAAATTACGTTTTCATTATCTATTTCAAACCGTTTTCCAGTTGAAGCCGTTGAAGAGCTATATGCTGGAGTAAGCTTAGCATGTGAAATGTATAATGTTGATTTAATTGGAGGAGATACGACCACATCTTTATCAGGATTAACAATTAGCGTTACTGCAATTGGTGAAGGAAAAAAAGAGAAATTAGCTTACCGTGATGGTGTTAAAGAATCTAATCTTTTAGTAGTTACTGGAGATTTAGGAGGAGCTTATATGGGGCTTCAAATTTTGGAAAGAGAAAAGCAAATATATGCTGAAAGTCCAAAAGTTCAGCCTGAGTTAGAGGATTGTGATTATATTTTAGAACGTCAATTAAAGCCAGAAGCTCGATTAGATATTATTAGAGAATTTGAAACATTGGAAATTGTTCCGACGGCAATGATGGATATTTCCGATGGGTTATCTTCAGAGGTAATGCATTTGTGTAAAGCATCTAAAGTTGGTGTAAGTATTTATGAGGATAAATTACCTATCGACCAACAAACGTTTGATAGAGCGAGAGATAATCATTTAGACCCCACCACTTGTGCATTAAATGGGGGTGAAGATTATGAATTGGTTTTTGCCGTTGATTTGGCAGATTACGACAAAATTAAACATCATCCAATGTTTACGATCGTTGGGCATTTTGTAGAAGAAAGCGAAGGTTACAGCTTAACTGCTAAAGATGGATCTAATCATCCGTTGGAAGCACAAGGTTGGAATCCTATAAAAGAATAAATAGATTAGTTTAAATACTGACCAAAAATTAAAAATCCTGCTATTTATAGTAGGATTTTTTGTTTTTGGAGCAAGGTGTTTGTTGAAATATTTAGTTTTAAGCGATTATAATTAACGCGAATGGAACAAGAGATTTTATACAGAATAGCATTAATTCAGTTGCCGGGAATAGGGGATTTATTTGCTAAACTTTTAACGGAATACTTTAAAGGAGCAAAGCACATCTTTAAAGCATCTAAAAAAGAGTTGAATGAAATCCCAGGAGTGGGCCGGGTTTTACTGGCAACGCTTTGTGATAATAAAGTTAAATCGGATGTTTTAAGAAGGGCAGAAGCAGAACTAAAGTTTATTGAAAAACACCGTATTCAAATCTTATTGTATGATGCTGATGACTACCCCGTGAAATTAAAAGAATGTTATGATTCTCCTTTTTTACTCTATTATAAAGGTGCTTCGGTATTAAATAAGCAAAAAATAATATCTATTGTTGGTACTCGAAAATCTACTGGATATGGGGCTGATATGACGGATAAAATTGTACGTGAATTAAAAAACCATGACGTTTTAATTGTGAGTGGTCTTGCTTACGGTATAGATTCTCATGCTCATAAAAATGCACTAGCCAGCCAATTAAGTACAGTAGGTGTTTTAGCACATGGTTTAGATAAACTCTATCCTGCAAAAAATAGAATGCTCGCTAAAGAAATGTTGGATAACGGTGGCTTATTAACTGAGTTTATGAGTGGAACAAACCCAGATAGAGAGAACTTCCCAAAGCGTAATAGGATTGTTTCGGGAATTGCTGACGCTACAATATTAATCGAAGCGGCTGCAAAAGGCGGTGCTTTAATTACTGCCAATATTTCTAATTCGTACGGGCGAGAGGTTTTAGCTGTTCCAGGAAGAAGTATCGACGCTTATTCTGCAGGTTGTAACGCTTTAATCAAATCCAACAGAGCGACTTTAGTGGAGTCTGGCGATGATGTATTAAAAACATTAGGTTGGAAGGAAGAAACGTTTGAGAAACCTGCGCAACTTAATTTGTTTGGTAATCTATCCGATAATGAAAGGCAGATTATCGATATTATTCGAAACACAGGTGTTGCAAATAAAGAACAAATTTCCCATCAATTAAAACAGAAACTACAACACGTTTCTGGGATGCTATTTAACCTTGAATTAAATGGTGTTATAAAAGCATTACCAGGGAACAATTTTCAAATTAAAGCCTAATGAAGATAGCATGGCAGAACATAATCGATTAGGGGAAGAAGGCGAGAAAATAGCGGTAAAATTTCTTAAAAAGAAAGGTTATTTGATTTATCATACGAATTGGAGGTTAGGTCATCTGGAGATAGATATTATTGCTGAAGATAACAATGAACTTGTTTTTATTGAAGTAAAAACGAGGTCTTCAATTGAATATGGTATGCCAGAGGAGGCTGTGGACGAACACAAAGAAAATGCTTTAATTAATGCGGCTCATTATTATTTACAAACGTTAAGTTTAGAAGTTGAGGCCCGATTTGATATAGTGTCTGTAGTTTTAAACGAGGAGCGGTCATGGGTGAATCATTTTGTAGATGCTTTTAGCTCTACTGCTTATTAGACTTAGTTGAGAATGTAATTGGATTATTTTGTCGGGTAAATTAATATATAATGATTTTTTAGTTTTTTTTATACGACTAAAAGATCCGATATTTTAAAGTAAATTTGTATTTCAAACCCAGTCGAATGAAGTATTTATTTTTAGTAGGATCCCTAATTTTAGGGTCTTTATCTCAAGCGCAAAGTGATTTTACATACAAAACATCGGGACAATTATTAGTTGAAGCATATACTTATTTAGGAAATGAGGAGACTGAAAAAGCAATTGATGTATTTTCAGAAATTAATGAAAGTGACTCTTTATATTCTTCTGCTCAATTGAGTAAGCTAGTTTCTCAATTTTCGTTAAATGATTTTATAGGAGCAATTGAAAGCTGTGATGAATTACTTCATAGAGACCTTGATTTACTTGAGGTTGCATACGAATGGAAAATTAAGTCACTAACTAAATTGCAAAAGTTTGACAACGCACATGAGATAATTGCAATAGGGAAGAAAAAGTATCCATTGTATTTTAAATATGATTTTGAGAAAGCTAAATTACTCTTAGAGGAAAAGAAGTATGAAGAGGCAAAAAAGTTACTTCAAACTATACTTTTAACACATCCAGAACATTCTGCATCTCATTATGAATTGGCCAATTTAATGGCTGAAGAAGGTGCTAAGCTAGAGGCTCTTTTGGGTTATCAAATGGCTATAATGATTAACAGATCATCTACTGTTCTTCAAAAGTCTTACGTTGGAATGGAAGACGTAATTCAAAATAATTTTGAGATAAAAAACGAAAAAGCAAAGAACAAGTATTTTAAATCGATTAATAATATGATCGAATCAGGACTTGCAATAAAACCGGGTTATAAGTCGGCTTTAAACTTGAATTACATGGTGGATAAAGTATGTGATTTAATTTTTAACCAATTTAATTATAAAAAGGGAACAGGAAATTTCTCAATGGAATACTATGGGAAATTCTTTGGAGAGATTAAAAAGCAAGAGTTAGAAATTGGATATACACTTTATGTTTTGAGTGTAATCAATAACTCCATTGTTAATGGAGCTATTGAAAAAAACAAAGCTGTTTTTAACAAGTTTGAAACAAAGCTTTATGATTATTGGCATGCTCATTTGCAAAACTATAAATATCCTATTAATGGTAAAACATACGATAAGGATTATGTAAATGATGACAAAGGGAAGTTAATTGCTGTTGGGAATAGGAATGATGATGATAACAGACAGGGGTCCTGGATTTATTTTTACGAGTCAGGTAAAGTTGCAGCAGAAACAGCTTATAATGCTGATGGTAAATTAAAAGGTAAAAACACCTGGTATGCTGAAGAAGGCTATATTAAAGAGTCTGGTTTTTACACCGATGGAAAAGTTGATGGAGAAGGTTACTTTACGCGTAAAAATGGTTGCGCACAATACGGAGGAAACTTTGTAGATAATAAATTGGATGGTGCGATTAACTTATACTATGAAAATGGATTATTAAAAGCAATAAAGAATTTTAAGCAAAACGATTTGGACGGTCTATTTCAAGAATACTATTATAATGGAAAACTAGCTTCTTTTGTAAACATAGTAGATGAGGAAAATGAAGGTATGTTTTATAAGTTTTATCCAAACGGAGATACGCTAAGTAAAAAGGAATTTGTAAAAGGGAAAGCCAAAGGTGATTTTGTTGAATATCATGAAAATGGTAAAGTTGCGCTTGAAGGAAAATATAAAGCAGGTGATCGAACGGGTACTTGGACTCGTTATTATTATGATGGCACATTAGAAGCTCAGTACAGCTATAAGAATGGTTGGTACAATGGGGATTATTTAAATTTTTCTGCGAATGGAGATACTGTTCTTTATTGTTTTTATAAGGAAGGTAAATTGCATGGGGATTATAAAGATTACGTTAATAATAAAATGCTTTGGAAGCACATTTATAAAGCAGGAAAGTTAAAAAAGTATTTTAATTATGACCTTCAAGGTGGTTTGTTAAATTCTGGAAAAAAAGAATATGTTTTAAATAACCGTTATGGGTATAAAAAATATGAAGCAACCCGAACTGGAAAAGGGTACCATGGAAAACATTTAGTTTACTTTAACAATGGACAAATAAACGTTAAAAAGAATTACAAAAAAGGTGTTCTTGATGGTGATTACACTGAATACTATAAATGGGGAACTGTAAATGTAGAGAAATACTACAAGGAAGGAAAAGTACACGGAGCATTTAAGTCTTATTTTGACAATGGTAAAATATATGCTGAAGGTGCTTATTTTGAAGGAGATAAAGTAGGTGCTTGGAAATACCATCATCCAAATGGAAAATTAAAAAAAGAAATATACTTCCAGCATGGAAATTCAGTTGGATATATTTCTGAGTATGCTATTTCTGGAGAGTTAACGAATAAGTTTTACTACAAAGAAAATATTTTATATCACACGGAGACTTATGACATTACTGGTTCTTTGGTTTCTAGAGTTAAAACGCCACAGGGAAACGGAGATTATAATTACAAAAGTGTTGTTGGACATGACTATTTAAAGTCAACAATGCATGGAGGTAAACACAATGGGATAAAAGAATTCTTTTATCCAAATGGGAAAGTATCAGAAACATCAGAAATATTTAACGGAGATACACATGGGAAATATCAATCGTTTTATCCAAATGGAGCGAAGAAAGAGGTTGGTAATTATGAATATGATTTAAAAGAAGGAGAATGGACTGTATACAATCACAACGGTAAAATATCAAATAAATCAACTTATAAAGCGGGAGAAATTAGAGATTCATCAGTTTCATATTATATAACTGGAGAGTTAGAATCGATTTACTATTACGATGTAGAAGGTGAATTAACCTTGCAAAAGTACTATCATACCTCAGGTGCGGTAAACTGTATTATTCCCTATGAAGCAGGCGTTATTCATGGAGAGTATACGAACAATGATGGTTTTGAGGAGCCAGTTATATCAAGAGTTTTTAAGGGCGGTATTTGTGTTAGCTATAGATACATGAAAGATGGTAAATTTGTTGATCCTATTGTTATTGATGGGACAGGTAAATTAAAAACTACTTATAACAATGGTAAATTTGGAACAGAATATGCAGAAGAGAATAGTTTATATGAAGGAGTTTATAAAAGAATGCACAGTAATGGAGCCCTTTGGGTAACGGGTACATATATTCATGATGAACGTGATGGCTTATACACCTCTTATTATACCACTGGTAAAAAAAGATATGAAGCAAATTATGAAATGGGTAGACTTAATGGAGCCTATACTAAGTATAATAAAAATGAAAAATTGATTAGCGAGGTAAATTATGTTCAAGGAACAAAAGAAGGAGTCGCAAAATATTATGATATCAAAGGGAAACTTCTTTACACTTTAACGTATAAAGATGACGTTGTTGTAAAAGTACAATAATGAATAGTTTAAAATTGTGTTGTATTTATGAGGAGTAACCTAAGTATTTTATTTACAGTTTTTCTAGCGCTAGCCTCAGGATTAATTTTCGCTGGAGAAGAGTTTACGTTAGAAGAACTCCAAAATAAATACAAGGAAGAGCATGCAATTTATTTGTCAGAATCCGAACATGTTTACATAAAAACGAACGGAAACGATTACGAAATTTATAATGACGTAAGTTGGGAAATGATGTATTTGACGGATAAGGCGAAAGGCTACGGAAATCAAAGCATAAATTTCTCTAAATTCTCCGAAATTCAAGATATTAAAGCTGTTGCTTATTTACCTAAATCCGGCGATCCAACAAAGCTTAGAAAGGAAAAAGTAACTGATTTTAAAACGGAAGATGTTTATGATGGAAGTTATTTTTTCCATGACAATAAACAAATTGCATTTACTTATCCCGGAACTGAACCAGGAACAAAAATTAAGCTTTCGTATAGGGAGGTTGTTAAAAATCCAAAGTTCATGGGGAGCTCATTTTTGGTGAGTTTTATACCTACTTTAAAGTCAGAATATCACATAACTTTCCCAAGTAATGTGGAGGTGAATTTCAAATTATTTAATGTTGAAAATATTGATGTTAAACATACTAAAGTTGTAAAAGGAGATTACACGACACTAAGTTGGATCGTTGAAAATCAAGACCCTTACGAGTCCGTTAGCGGAGCGCCAAGTATTCGTTACTATGCTCCACATATTATTGCTTATATCGAAACTATTAAGTTACAAGATAGTACGGTTAAAGTACTTCCAAATTTAGCGGGATTATATGATTGGTATTATTCGTTAGTAAAAGATGTAAATGTAAAAGAGGATTCTTCTTTAAAAGCGATTACTGAAACATTGGTGAAAAATGTTGAAAGTAAAGATGAAAAAGCACGATTGATTTTTAATTGGGTACAGGACAATATTAAGTATATAGCATTTGAAGATGGAATGGGTGGTTTTATTCCTCGTCCAGCATCAAGAGTTTGTCGCAATCGTTACGGAGATTGTAAGGATATGGCAAGTATTATCACCGATATGATGAAGTATGCTGGTGAAGAGGCAAACATTACTTGGGTTGGCAGCAGAGCACTGCCTTACGACTACACAGAAGTTCCCACTCCTGCGGTTGATAATCATATGATTGCTTCTTATCGAAATGAGAAAAATGAAGTAGTGATTTTAGATGCAGTAGGCACCTATACACCTTACGGTTATCCAACAGAATTCATTCAGGGTAAACAAGTGTTAATTTCGAAAGGTGAAGGTAATTATGAAGTGTATCGAATTCCGCCAGTAGAAAAGGAGAGAAATGCTGAAAATGATTATATATCAATGCGTTTGAAAAACGGAAAGTTAGTTGGTGAAGGAAGAATTGAAACAAGAGGTTATGCTAAAATTGGCTACGTTCACAGGTTAATTAACATGTCCAATGATGCAGATAAACGTGAATACATAGAGTCTAGATTAGAGAAAGGAAGTAATAAATTCAGAATAGAGGAATCTCAATTTTATGGCGTGAGTAATCGGGATACTTCTTTAATAATTAATTATAAATTCAATTTAGAGGATTACAGTAAAACAGTAGGTGACGAGACGTACGTGAATTTGAATTTGGATCGTGATTTTAAAAATGATTTGTTAGAAATTGAAGAACGAAAAGGCGTTGGCGTTGAGTTTGAATATCAGTTTAATGATTATAATGAAGTTGCTTTTGAAATCCCAAAAGAGTCCCATGCTGCTTATATTCCGCCAAATTCTGAAGTTCAAGAGGAGGAGTTTGGTTTTTCCATTAAGTATGAAAAAGAAGACGGAAAAATCATCTTAAAAAAGCAAATATATGTTGATGTGTTAATGGTTGAAGAAGCTCAATTTGAAGCATGGAATAAGATGATTAAAAAGCTAAATAAGGCTTATCAAGAAGTATTAGTAATCGTTAATCAAAAGTAATGAAAGTGAAAAATTATATAGTCGCGTTTTTATCAGTATTTATTAGTTGTAACACTATCGCTCAAATTGAAGGTGTAGCTGATAAGTTTAATGAAGATTTTTGGGTTAAAACACCAGTACTATCTGAACTAACAGAAGAAGAGCAAAAAAGTAATGCTGTTTATATTGCTGATGTAAACATCACAACCTACGAATATGGATCGTTTTTAAACCCCTACACAGGTGGTTGGATTGATGACAAACTAATGGAAGAAAACCTTCATTATGTACGTGTTCGTTTAAACAATGATAAAGCTATTGAAAGTTTTAACAAGGTTTATATTTCCAACAGTAACGAACGAAAAATTACGAATCTTAGGGCTAGAGCTATTACGAAGGAGGGAAAAATAATTGAGTTTGATGATAGCAATAAGAAAGAAATTGAAAACTACGAAAACTATGGTCCCTTTACCATTTTTGCATTGGAAGGAATTGAAGTTGGAAGTGAGATAGAATATACTTATTCAACAAGAGAACCATCTTCTTCCTATTATTTTTCAGAGAATGTTCAAAGTACTTATCCAAAAAGAAAATATCACTACGAAATAGTGTCGCCTGAGGCGTTAGTTTTTAAAATGAAAAGTTATAATGGATTGGCTGAATTAACACAGGATACATCTTATTTGAAAGATGAATTAAATAGATACGTAATTAGTTTAGATGAGGTTAAGAAATTTAAAGAGGAAGATTATTCTCTTGGAGATGCCTTAAAACAAAGAATTGAAATTAAATTGTTTGCGAATGCTAAGAAAAGAAATTTTTATAGTTGGACAGAAGCAGCTACAAAATACTCTCGTAAGTTTTATTCGGGAAATAACGAAAAGGAGTTATTAAAGGAAACAAAGGCCATAAAAAAGCTTGTTAAAGAACAAAAGTGGGAGAAAATCGATAACCAAAGAGATCAAATTGTAGCTATTGAGCATTATGTTAAAGGAGAGTTTAAGAGAGATGATATTGGTGTTTATTACATTCATGAATGTATAAAAAGTAAAATATATAGTTCTAAAAACGCTACTAGATTGTTTGCCTTAATCTTCGACTATTTAAACATCTCTCACGATATTGTTATTACGAGTGACCGGTATAACAAAACATTTGACGAGGATTTTGAAACTTATGGTTTTATTGACGGGTTCTTAATGTACTTCCCTAAGTATAATCAATTCATGTCTCCTTCAAATGACTTTATGAGATTTGGACTAATCTCTAGTAATTACGCTTACAATACGGGATTATTCTTAAAAAGAGTAAAAGCAGGAGGTGTTTCTTCTGCGTATCCTGAGATTAAAAAAATAGGTGGTACTTCTAGTGATGTAAATTTCGACAATTTAACAGCAGATATAGAATTCACCGAAGATTTTGAAAAACTAAAAGCCCATTTAAAACATGAAGCAAGTGGTTACAGTTCCGTTTATTTAAGACCAAGAATGCCATATTTAACCGAAGAGAAGCGACTAGAAGAGTTGGAGGAAAGATTAAAATCCATTGCAGAAGATGCCGAAATCACGAACATTACTTCACAAAATGAAGAAATGGTAGGGTATCTGTTGGAGAAACCTTACATTTTTGAAGGTGATGCAGAATTAAGTTCTTTAATTGAAAAAGCGGGGAATAAATATTTGTTTAAAATGGGAATGGTAATTGGCCGTCAGGTTGAAATGTATCAAGATACCAGTCGTCAGTTTGACGTTGAAAATTCATACAATCATGGATATAAGCGTGTTTTAAATATTACAATTCCAGAAGGATATCAAATTACGAACCTGGAAGACTTAAATATGGATGTTTTCTCTAAAAATGGAGACAAAAAAACAATGGAGTTTACCTGTGTATATGAGGTGAATGATAATGTTTTAACCGTTACTTGTAATGAGTATTACAATGAAATAAGAATTCCCTTGGCGCGTTACGAAGAGTTTAGATCAGTCATTAACGCTGCGGCTGACTTTAACAAAATCACCCTTGTTTTTGAAAAGAAATAATTTATTTTCGAATTTTTTTAACCATACTTTTGGCAACCGAACGGTTAAGTTGAACGATTGGTGAATCCTCAATTTTAACTAATTGATCGTATAAGATTAAAATTTGATCCCATTGGGTTTCAGCATAAGTTTTTGCAGCGCAATGGTTGGCAGATATAGCAGCCATAATCAAGTATTTACTCACTTGATTTTCATACATGGATTTATTTAGGTTTTGAATTCCTGATCCGATTAAGGATTGATTCCATTTAGAACGATCCTGATTTTTCAAGGTGATGGCTTCATTATCTTCAGATAATCGGGATATGAATCGGGCTGCATTTAATTTCATTAATGCCATTAAAGCATTTGCTTCAGATTTACTTTTTACTTGATCTGAATCCAATATTAGCTGAACCAATCGTATCGACTCTAAACATAATTCATATCGTATAATAGAATCCCCTTGGGATGCACTATAACCTTCGTTAAACAGTAAATATATCGTTTGAAGCACATTTGATACTTTCTGGTTAATTTCATCCTCCTCAGGCCATGTGAAAAGCGCATTTACATTTTTAAGTATTTCACGAGCTCTTACTAATCTTTTGTTAATCGTATCCGGAGCAATTAAAAATGCTTTAGCTATTTCGGGAATTCCAAAACCACAAAGTGTTTTTAAAATCAAGGTAGTTTGCGCTTCAGGAGAAATTTCTGGTGTACAACAAATGAACATCATTTTAAGCTGGTCGTCTTTCATTTCTTCTTCCGAAAAAAGCATATCTAATAATGTATCAGCAGTCCAGTCTGATGTTGATAAATGGGCTACTTCATTTTGATGTTCTTCCTTGTATTTGTTTTGATTTACGATGTTAAGTGCTTTATTTCTAGCAACAGAATAAATCCAAGCCGTAGGATTCTTTGGAATTCTATTTCCCCATTTTTCAAGCGCTTCAATGTAAGCTTCCTGCATAACATCTTCCGACAGGTTTAAGTTAGTTGCACCGAAAATTTTGGTAAGAACTGAAATTATTTTCCCAGATTCTTCACGGTAAATTTTATGCAAAACTTGTTCTGTAGTCATGACTTTAAAAGTAGCTCTTTTCTTAAAAACTATAAAAAGAATTTCCTATAGTATTTGGTACTCTTTAGTATTCAACCACTCTTGCTTTATGATACAACAATCTTGTGTTAGGTTTATCCAGTGCGTCTTGCCAACCAATATAATATTTGGTAATGGGGGAGAGCATCAGTTTATCAATGTTTTTATGCGTTATCCGCATGATTTCATTTGGATAAATTTCTTCTAATTCTTTAAAATTAAAGTTAGGGTACATTTGATTTGGATATAAATCAATAGCGCCAAAAAGATGCAAGAATTCATGTGCAATTGTAGCAGGGTTTTTACAGGTTAGAATACTGTATTCAGGCCCTAAACCATGATAATTAGCATGATATGTAGCTGATGAAAGGGAATGGAAAAAGCCGTTTACGAAGATCATTACAGAGATATTATCCGTTTTATATTTGTCTTGAAGCGTAAGTATTAAGTTGTCAGTGGTTTTTACTTTAATACGAGTTCCTGTTTTCGTTGAGTTCGGTTTTACGGGTTTTCCAACATATTTGGCAACATGATCCGCCCGATGGTTCAGTTTAGAACGGAATTTTTTATCGATTTTTTTGATTTACTATAGGTTAGGTTTTTATTCAGGTTGAAGTAAGTCCCTTTTTTTCGTTCTTGGAAATAAATTTTGGATCCATCAAGATGATACACAGTTTTAATTTTTAAATCAAGGCCATTCCTTTTTGCTTGACTCGAAATCCAGTCAGTTGCTCTTTTTAAGGAATCTAATGTAGAGTTTACAGCGTATTCTGTCCATGGATGGAAGTTATTCGCATCTACAAAAATTGCGTAAATAACGGCAGAATCCTTAAGTTGTTTACAAACGTTTAGGTCTTTCGATTGGGCAACAAAATCATATGGTGCGTTTGTAATGTAATTTATCTGGCAAGCATAAATAGTTATACTTGTTAATAGGAGTATAAAAAGCTTCTTTATAGGTTCTTTTTATATGTAATGCAGAAAAGTGAAAAAGGTAACCAGATTTTTTAAAGAAAATGTGAATAGTACTTAGAATAAGCTAGAAGTAGATTTGTTTTTTAATACAATTAAGTTAATCCAAATCAGACTTAGAATAATCGTTATTTTTTGCATGATTGGCCAAATAGGTTCTGAAAACTCAAGGTAGAAGATAGAAACATAAAAGGTAAGTAGTGAGCAAGTTATCAATCCTAAAATGGGAAAATACCTCTTTCGGTTTTTTAGGATAGTGGATGTAATAATTGCCATTGGAATGATACCTGTGGCGATCGCTAGAATTAACGCTTGATCATGTAAATCATATATTCCAATACAAAAGGTGCAGAAACTTGAGATTGAACCGAAAAACTTAATTAATCTTTTACTCAATAGCGACTCTGAAGATTGATTGGCAAAGGAAAAGAAGAAAAAGGCCAGTACAATAGACATGCTTAATATTGTAAGGAGGGAAGGGAAGAAGGCAGGGTTAGAGGTATTCTCACATCCAAAGGAAGCTGGAGTGAGATCACAAAAAAAGTTGTTAAGCGGATTGAATGAGTAGGGATATATAATTGCTGCAATAATGTAAAAACATATAAACGAAACTGAACCAATTAAAATGGCGTTAGAATATGTTTTTGAAGTGTTCAATTTGTTATACTTTTGAGATCCCGAATCACGTCCGAGATGATACTGTTTGTTAATACCCTTGAGTGACATTTTGCACTTTTTTTTTAAAATATATGCTAGTATGGTAAGGTTCTAGTATGTGTGTTTAAAAGTAAAAGTAAAAGTTGCAGCAGTACTGTCACCCCGGACTTGATCCGAGGTCCCCAGCAATAACAATTCAATGTATTAAACTACAATATTCACAATCTTTTTAGGAACAACAATTACCTTTTTTGGAGCATTTCCATTCAACCATTTCTGACTGTTTTCATGTGCTAAAACTTGCGTTTCAATTTCGGCTTTATCCAAATCCAATGGAAGCTCAAGCATAAACCTCATTTTCCCATTAAATGAAACAGGATATTTATGAACGCTTTCAACTAAATAACTTGGATTAAATGCAGGGAAGGTGGCAGCTGTTATACTTCCAGATTCACCTAACTTACTCCACAATTCTTCAGCAATAAAAGGAGCATATGGTGAAAGTGTAATCGCTAATTCTTTTAAAACAGCTTTCTTATTACATTTCAACTTTTGTAATTCATTTACACAAACCATAAAAGCACTTACAGAAGTATTAAATGAGAAGTTCTCAATATCCTCCTGAGCCTTTTTAATTAACGTATGCAATACTTTTAACTCTTCTTTAGATGGTTGATCACCCGAAACAGAGAAAACCCCTTCAGCGTCGTGAAATAAATTCCAGAACTTTCTAATGAATCTACTCACACCATCAATTCCTTTAGTACTCCAAGGTTTAGCTTGCTCTAATGGACCGAGAAACATTTCGTATAATCTTAATACATCAGCTCCGTGTTCTTTAACGATGTCATCTGGATTCACAACATTAAACCAACGTTTTGACATTTTTTCAACTTCTTCGCCACAAATATATTTCCCATTTTCAAGTACAAATTGTGCGTTTGAAAATTCTGGGCGCCATGCTTTAAATTTTTCAATATTTAACTCATTATTAGTAACGATACTTACGTCAACATGTATTGGTGATACAGGATTAATTGAAGTAGATCCAGGTACTAGGTTTTCTTGCTTTTCAATAGATTCTATTTGTTCTTGTACGTTTCGATATATAGCTCTTTCTTCACTTGTACAGTTTTGAGGATCAACAAAATGTTTTTTAACTGCAGGGATAAGATTTTTAGAAATAAAGATATCTCCGGAGAATGAATCTTTATTCACTTCTTGTCCATATCCAGCTACTCTGTAAGCTAAAGCTGACGTACCCAAGATCATTCCTTGGTTAATCAACTTCTTAAAAGGCTCTTCAAAACCAATATGTCCTAAATCGAATAATACTTTACACCAAAAACGAGAGTACAATAAATGCCCAGTAGCATGTTCAGTTCCACCAATGTATAAATCAACCTGATTCCAATAATCTGTCGCCTCTCTTGATGCAAAAGTTCCATCATTATTAGGATCCATGTATCGTAAATAATACCAAGAAGATCCTGCCCAACCTGGCATTGTACTCAACTCGTAATTATCACCATTTTCAGGCTTCCAATCTTTTGCTCTACCTAATGGTGGATCACCGGCTTCAGTTGGTAAATATTCATCAACCTCTGGAAGTGTTAATGGGTATTCTGATTCCTCTACCAATTTTGGAATGCCTTTATCGAAATACATTGGGATTGGTTCACCCCAATATCTTTGTCTACCAAAAACCGCATCTCTCAATCGGTAGTTTGTTTTTCCTTTTCCTAACCCTTCAGTTTCAATTTTCCAGATCGCAGTCTTCATAGCCTGCTTCACTTTTAAACCATCCAAGAAATCAGAATTAATCATCTTTCCAGTCTTCGCTTCAAAAGCTTCCTCTTCAATATTTCCTCCTTCAATAACAGGAAGAATGGGTAAATCGAATTTTTTAGCAAAAGCATAATCACGAGAATCATGTGCAGCTACAGCCATAACAGCTCCAGTTCCGTAACCTGCTAAAACATAATCACCAATCCAAACAGGAATTTCTTTTCCAGTGAAAGGATGAACAGCATAAGATCCAGTAAATACTCCGGTAACGTTTTTAACGTCAGCCATACGTTCTCTTTCCGTTTTGTTTTTCGATGTCGTAACGTAAGCTTCTACATCGTCTTTTTTATCAGCAGAAGTTAATTGTCCAACATACTCATGTTCGGGCGCGATAACCATAAAGGAAACACCATAAACAGTATCAGGACGAGTTGTGAATACTTCAAGATCTAAATTTGAGTTGTTTACTTTGAACGTTAAACTTGCACCAGTTGATTTCCCAATCCAATTACGTTGCATCTCCTTAAGAGAATCCGTCCAATCTATATTTTCTAAACCTTGTAATAATCGCTCAGCATAAGCAGAGATTCTTAAACTCCATTGAAGCATTAATTTACGCTCAACAGGATGTCCACCTCTTTCTGATAATCCATTAATAACTTCATCGTTGGCTAAAACAGTTCCCAATGCCGGACACCAGTTTACCATCGAATCGCTTAAATAAGCCAATCGGTAGTTTAATAATATATCCGATTGTTCTTTCTCGTTTTTCTTACTCCATTCAGCAGCTGTAAAAACAGGTGTTTCTTCGCATGCAGCGTCAACAGTAGCATTTCCTTCGTTTTCGAAGATTAATGTTAAGTTTTCGATGCTTTCAGCTTTCTGACTTTGGTTGTTGTACCATGATTTGAATAACTGACCGAAAATCCATTGTGTCCATTTGTAATATTCTGGCTCACACGTTTTAATCTCACGATCCCAATCAAATGAAAATCCAATTTTATCCAATTGATCACGGTATCGTGTTAAATTCGCATCGGTAGTTACTTTAGGATGTTGCCCAGTTTGAATAGCATATTGTTCAGCAGGCAATCCAAAAGCATCATAACCCATTGGGTGAAGTACATTGAATCCATTTAACTTTTTAAATCGAGCATAAATATCAGATGCAATATACCCAAGTGGATGTCCTACATGCAAACCAGCCCCAGATGGGTAAGGAAACATATCTAAAACATAACATTTAGGTTTGTCCGATTCGTTTGAAGTTTTGTAGGTTTTGTTGTTCGCCCACTCTTTTCTCCACTTCGATTCTACTTCGTTAAAATTGTAATCCATGATATCGTACTTAATTGAGTTGCAAAAGTACTAATAACTTCAAAGAGGGTAACATTTAATTACCTGAAGATTTTGGTGTAGGTGAGGAAATTATTTAAAATTAAAACTGAACTAAAATTTAAATCTACTCTTTAGTGATAGCAAGGGATTCGAGAAGAATTAACCTTTTAAACCCTGTTTTTATTCATCGGAATAAATAGGTTTTCTACCGATAATTGTAACATATTGAGCACTTTAGGGGTTACACAAGTGTACTTAATTAAAATAATACTCTTTCAAACTATTCCTGACAGAAGACTAGAAAGAAAAAGATAACAGGGCGGAGTGATTACCGCCCTTTATTTTTTAATGAGATCTCAAGCAAAAAGTAAATCCTACTTTTTTAATACACCAATTACCTGCTCTTTTGAAATAATACCCGTTTTTTTAATAAAGAATAGAACCAGAATTAAGGTTGAAAACTTTAAAAGAAGAATCATGTAATTATTCGAAACGTTTTCGTGTAGAAGCCAAACACCTACCATACTTGCAAACATAATAAGTGTACATTTTACAGCTAATGCTATGTTCATAGGAATCGGCTCAATTTTATTTGCGATAATTCTGATGATTAAAAAGCTAGCAAAAAATGATGCTACAGTTGAAAACACAGCTCCATAAACACCAATTATAGGAATAAGAACCAAGTTTAAACATATGTTAATAGCGGCAGCTATAAAGGTGGTGATGGTAGTATAAATCGTCTTTTTTTGAAAGAAAATTCCAAGATTAGAAAAGCTGTATAATGACCTAAAGAAGAAACAAGTTGATAAAACTGGAATCATCGGCCAAACAGAATGGTATTCTTCGGGAAAAACTAGTGTGACTAACTCTCGTGAAAAAAGAGTTGTTAAAACGATTCCAATAGCTACAATAAGCATTACTATTTCGGAAGCTTTATAAGCCTCCATTTTGGCTTTTTCTGGATCTACTTTAAACAGTTTATAAAAGTGAGGTTGAAAGGCCGATTGAACTTGGTTTACAAAGGCTTTGAATAAAAATGCGATTCTATCCGCTAGGGCGTAAAGTCCAATTGCTCCAATTGAAAGATAAGTAGGAACATATTTTTCAAGTATAATCCTATCAGAATACATGAAAATGTAACTAGATAAAGCATTAATAATCAAAGGAAGTGAAAAGAGTAAAGGAGCTTTTACATACTTCAAATTAACAGAGAATGAAAAATATTTTCGATTAAAAAATGTATAGGTTATGAAGGAAAGAATTGCTGAGATTAGCATTGCTTCAACCATTCCATTTATACCTTTCTCTAAAAGAACCACTTCCACTATTGTGATTAAAATAGATATGATTAACAGGCTAATTGAAATGACCATGAATTTTTTAGCCTCTTCTCTCATGCGCACAACGGCCATGTTAACTCCCTGGAATATATTAAGAACAGCAATGATGATTGCTAAATTAAAAATATCGTATTGTGTACTAGGAATACTGGGGAAAACAAGGTCTAAAATGGAAGGCAGTGCATCCATTAAAACGTATGAAGCTGTAAAGGAAGTGATAACAAGAAAAAGAATAATAGACGAAATAAAAGTCTTTAGTTCTTTGCCTTCATAATCTACAAAAAACCTATAAATGGATGTATGAAGCTGAAACGTCATTAACATCGGTAAAAAGGCAATAAATGACTGGATTAGGGCTAAAACAGCATAATCATCAGTAGATAAATATCTAGTGTAGATTGGAAGCGTTATAAAACTAACCAAATAAGGAAAGTAGGTTGCTGCCAAATAAAAACTAGTGTTTTTTACCAGTTTATTACCACTCATTTAATAAAATTTAAGTGCAAAGATAGATTGTTTGATGCTGAAAATAGAATCAGAAATAAAAAGAAGCGCGCTATTTTACTAATGCTTTTATTTCATTTAAAATTCTTTCGCCACTTTTCCCATCAAAAGGAGGTAGCGTTTCGTTTTCATGACTTGCTAGTTTGTTTTCGTAGTTGGTAAGGTTATTTGTAATTTCTAATAACTCAGTTTCCAAATTGTTTTTATCGCTTAATGAAACACAGCCTGGCGTGTTTTTCAACGAAAAGCCATAGTCGTAAAAATCTAGATAAACAGGAACTACCTTACAAAGTAAAGCCCAACTAATGGTGGATTCGAACGTTGATAAAAAGATAGATCCCGACGGTAAAATATCGCTCAACCTTTCGTCTTTCGCAATTTTTAAGTTAGGACTACTAAGTTCAAAAATCTTGTAATCTTCGTATGACATTTTAGGGTGCAAAGAGACCAAAACGTTAAAATTGGAAATTTTGGATAAAGCATCAACGATAAGGGCAATCTCCTTAAACGAATCCTCTTTTTTCATTAAGTTATGTTCCCAAAACTGAGGGAAAGCAAAGATAATGGCCGGCTTTCCGTTTCCATTAAAATACTTATTGTTCATTTCTACTTGAGTCTTTTCTCTGTCCACATATTTCTTGTGCAATAAATCATGACTGTACTGACCTACAATAGAAGCGTTTTCACATAAACTTCCATCTTTCTTTTTAGCGATAAGATTTTGCTTACTAACCAATAAATGCCTGTCAGCCCAACTATCACCATCGTACCATGGATTTTTAGGTAGCATATTCAATTTTGATAGTGCTAATGTTAAATGCCATGAATAGAATGAGTATGACTTTTCCCGATCAGCCGTCCATTGATTGGGGAATTTCTTTTTAAGAATTTTATTAATTAATAAGGAGTGAGAGTTCTCAATGCTCAATCGCCTTCCGTGTAATAAAATAGATCTCATTGAGGCTGCGACTTGCAGAACAATTATTGGAATATTGTTTTCTCTTGCGTATTTAATTGAGGGTGGAACAATACTTAGGTTCCGGTCACCATATAAGATTAAACAATCGGGTTTTTCATTTGATAAGAAATTACAAGAAGTAACTTCATAATGCTTAAAGTTTTTAAGAGCCGCTAAATAACTTCGTACACCTGAAAAATAATGTTTTAAAATTTTAAATGGGAAGGCGTTTTTTATGAAACTAAGTTTTGATGGAGCCTGAGTTACTTCCTTGGTATTAGAGCTTTTGACAGTAGCCTTTTTTTGAACCTCACAATAAAAGTTTCTGTTCTCTTTTTTTAAACTTTCCAATACTTTTTGAGTGGCGTTATTATCAATCAAAAAGGATGTTTCTACGTTATTGGTATTTAAATATTTTGATAATGGGATAAATTCTGAAAATGATGTAAAATTTACTCCGGAACAAACAAACGTAACTTTCATAAATAAGTGTTGAATAATTAATCGCTGCTTAGTATTGTAATAAGATCTGAATAAAAATGGTTATTTATTCATCCAAGTGCCACCTACACAATAAACAGTAGGAAGCGATAAGTAGTCATTGTAATCCGCTTCAGAAACACCACCGGTAGGCATAAATTTCATCATGTGATATGGTCCACTTACAGCCTTAATAAAGTCAACACCTCCAAGTACTTTAGCTGGAAATACTTTAACCAAATTAAGTCCTAAACTCATGGCTGCTTCAATTTCACTAGCAGTTGCAATCCCAGGAATAAAATCAAAATTATTCTGTTGGGCTAATTTTACTATTTCTTGATTAAGTCCGGGAGCAACTCCAAAATCTGCATTGTTTTCAATACAAATGTTTAGCTGTTCTTTTGTTAAAATAGTTCCAGCTCCAACCTTTAATTGAGGGAACGTTTTCTTAATAAACTTTATAGCGTCCAACGCACACTCAGTTCTCAAAGTAACTTCAATTACCTTGAAATCTTTTGCGACTAAGTTTTTGATTTTAGCTTCAAGACCTTCTAGTGTTTTAATAACCAGAACGGCAACAACTTCGTTTTTTAAATACTCCATATTATCCATTTAATACTGATACGATTAAATCAATAACCTCTTCTTTATTGTCACTATAATCTTCTTGCGGTAAATAACCCCATTTAGCCTGTATAGTATTTAGGTTTTCAACCCAATTACATTTTTCAAGATGAGACATAGAATCATCTATAAACAACGATTTTTTGATGCAATTGGATTTAATGTAATCATCGATAAATAACGATTTACATCCAAAATCTTCATAAGCTTTTGCATCATAAATAGTAACCTCACGATCGGTACCGTATTTACCAAGCAATGCCTTAACCGAAGGAGCATCTTTTGTTGTAACGATAACAATATTATTGTTTTGATTAATCAAATCGATAAAAGCACGAGAACCTTCATATAGTTCATTTAGTGCTAGCCACTCATCCCAAAAATGGTTTCTAATTACTTGTCGAGTAGCAAAGAAATGTTCTTGAAATTTTTTGGCCTCTTTACCAGCTCCATTTGGAAGTAACTCTGAAAATAATTCATCCTTATTTTCGTCAATCGCCTTTAAAAGGTAGTAGTAATTCCATGCTGGTCCAATGTGGCATCTTTGATTTAAAAAGCGTTTTGCATGATCACTTTCTAAATCTAATTCCGAAAGCGTTTTAATTCTTCCCGTACTAAGCAATGCCATTGCGTATGCTTCTTTTGCAGAATCTACAATTACACCATCAAAATCTAAGAATATAATAGATTGATTAGATCGCTTAACATTTTCGTAATGTGTAATTAATGATTCTGCGATAATTACGTCATCCTTCGAATCGATATCTTGACTGGCTAATTTGTCAACTTCTAACTTGTAAACGTTGTCGCCAAGGTAATATTTGTCGTTTAGTATTTTTGATTTCTCTCTTATAAAAAGTCCATTAGTAACTTTAAATGTT
The DNA here is from genome assembly GCA_905182585.1 of uncultured Flavobacteriales bacterium. Taxonomy (GTDB): domain Bacteria; phylum Bacteroidota; class Bacteroidia; order Flavobacteriales_C. Next base: position 1,401 of record CAJJCC010000007.1, on the reverse strand, counting down.
GGCGCAAGATCCTCTCTACTTACTTGGTTTATATCAGCTGAATAATTTGCAGCTTTATCACCTATCCAAATGTAATCATCCATTTTAAAAACAGACATTAACGAGTCATATGTTGATTCGTTGATTCCGTTTTCGTAGATGGAGATCGCTTTACTATAATCAATCTCGTTCATAAATGGATGGGTTGGTGAAATCCATACAATATGTTCTCTATCGATATCCTTAACAATATCATGAATCACATTTCCCCAAGATTCATTGTATTCTACATCAATTGTGTTGTTTCTTTTTAACGCATTTACACCACAAGATTTTGCGATTTCTAAAACTTCATCTGAGGCACTATTTACAAAAATATCCTTTTCAGAAAAAACCTTTTTAACTTGATTAATTTTCCATTCTAAAAGCGTTTTTCCCTTTTTTCCAAAAGGTTGTAGGGGATTTCGTTCGTACGTTTTTCCTCCTAACTGAGCTGGGATTACAATACCAAAATTCATAATATTTTCCTTAACCATCAGTGTTTATAATATTTTGTTTTACCCAAGCTTCAGTTTTCTCAAGGTCTTCTACAGTATGCACATCAAAGCACCCTTCAACAATAATTGGTTTTACTTTTTTACCAAGAAAAACCCACGGTTTAAAGCCATCCAATTTATCAATTGATTGAGCAATATTTAAAACCCAAAAATTGTGACAAAGAAAATAATTATCATCTAATTCTTGTCGGTTAGTAGAAATATTTTCATCTCCAAAATCAAAATAAGGGACAAGATCTCCTTCAGGAGATAGTTTTTTTGCTCTATAAGGATGATGATCTTGCTCTTTATATGCAGGAACTACTGCTGAGATAGAATTATCATTCTTTATCATGTTAATCGCATCTTCAATCCATTCCGACTTTACAGTAGCAGAATTTGCAAGTAGAACCACTAAAATGTCAACCTTACAATTACGATCGTTTTCAATAAATGAAAGACCATGTGTAATTGCATCAATATGTTTTGCGTCGGGACCAGAAATTGAGCTTGGTCTTTTTATTGGGATAAAGTTATATTCTGAAACAGCACCTAAAATCTTGTCACAATCACTACTTATATATAAGTTATCGTTATCAATTGCTTTTTTTGCTGCAAGCGCTGGATAGGTTACCAGTGGACGATTCAAAACAGGTAATATGTTTTTATCCTTAAGTGTATTGTTTCCTCTACCGGTAACTAAACAAAATATATTCATACTAATATCCTTTTGTGTTTTGATACATTAGTTTTAGCCATTTTATAAAATGAAACGATAAGAGTTCAGTTCCTTGTTTTTAACAATAGAGAATCTTAAATGTAAATTCATTAATTCTCATTCAATAAAAGTTGTAAATTACTGTTTTTCAAATGTTTAATTTCTTTG
>CAJJCC010000006.1 GCA_905182585.1 uncultured Flavobacteriales bacterium | reverse complement strand
ATGTAAACGGGAGCACAAAGATATGTAATAATTTTTAATTAACAAGCCTTATTTGAAAAATAATTTTTGCTAATTTATTACCACCATGTCTTAGAACTACTCCCTCATAAGAGGAGCACAAAGATACAACTCTTTTGTTCTATTTACCAAAATTTACTGCCTTTAATTACGGAAAACTTATACATCCTTGTTTTCCATGTAGTTAAAGATGATTCTTTATTAAAAATCAATGTAAGACACTAAATAATTCAGCCTGATCAAATCAATAACATATGATAAGGTGCAATTACAAATTGCTTATTAAAACAGTTAAACTTTAGTAAACGCCTCAATCAAGAGCAAAAAAAAGGGTTGCAAGATTGCAACCCTAATAAATATACTTAGTAATAATTATAAAATCATTCCAGCAGCAACTGTTTCATTAGTGAAATTATCAACGAGAATAATACTTCCTGTCCCTCTATTCTTAGAGTAACGGTCAATCATTAAAGGTTTAGATAATTTTAACTGAGCTTTACAGATATCGTTCTTCTGTACTTCAGAAGCAACTTCTTCTTTTTCTAAGGTATTCACATCCACTTTATACTCTACAGCCTTTATAATACCCATAGCTTCATTAGAAGTATGCCTAACAGTATACTTACCTCCTGAAGTTATAGGTTTATCATTTAACCAACATAACATCACATCAAGATCTTTTGCAACCTCAGGTTTGTTGTCGGGTTTAGCAATTTGATCACCTCTAGTAATATCAATTTCATCTTCCAAAGTCATTGTAACACTCATCGGTGAATAAGCACTTTTTATTTCCTCCTTTCCTAAATGAATAGTTTTAATTTTTGAAGTAGTTCCAGATGGCAAAGCAACAACTTCGTCTCCTACATTAAATACACCACCTTCAATTTTCCCTGCAAAGCCTCTAAAATCTCTAAACTCTTCTGATTGTGGACGAATTACTCTTTGAACAGGAAAACGAGCATCTTCAGTATTAAAGTCATCGGATATTTTCACTTTCTCTAAAGTCTTTAATAAAGGATCTCCATCATACCAAGACATTTGCTCTGAACCATCAACTACATTATCTCCTTTCAAAGCGGAAATAGGAATAAATTGAATATCTGGAATATTTAAGCTTTTTGACAACTCATTGTATTCTAGTTTAATTTTCTCAAATTGATCTTGAGAATAATCAACTAAATCCATTTTATTAATACAAACTATAATATGCTTTATACCTAATAATGAGGATATAAAAGAATGACGACGAGTTTGTTCCAAAACACCTTTTCGTGCATCAATTAATATAATTGCTAAATTTGCAGTTGAAGCTCCGGTAACCATATTACGAGTATACTCGATATGACCTGGTGTATCCGCTATGATAAACTTTCTACTTGGTGTAGCAAAATAACGGTATGCAACATCAATTGTAATTCCAGCCTCTCTTTCTGCCTTTAAACCATCGGTTAATAAAGCTAAGTTCACCTGCTCATCTCCTCTTCTCTCGCTAGAAGCTTCAATTGCATCCATTTGATCTTCGAAAATAGACTTTGTATCATACATTAATCTTCCAATCAAGGTACTTTTTCCATCATCAACACTTCCTGCAGTTGTGAACCTTAATAGGTCCATATCTAAATATCCTTTTGTATTCATTATCTTTTAATTTAAACGTTTATAGATTATTGTTTAAGTCCATTGAGGATTTAAACCTTCTCTTAAACTTTTATTTAGAAATAACCTTGCTTTTTTCTTTCCTCCATTGCTGCTTCAGATCTTTTATCATCCGCTCTATTGCCTCTCTCTGTTTGACGAGCAGACGCAACTTCTTGAATTACTTTATCTAAATCATCTGCATCACTCTCAACAGCTCCAGTAATTGTCATGCAACCTAAAGTTCTATATCTGATAACTTTCTCTTCATAGCTTTCACCTTCTAAAAGAGTATTGTATTCTGATTCTGCAATCAAAACTCCACCTCTATTTACAACCGGCCTTGTATGAGAGAAATATATACTAGGCAATTCAATTTTTTCTTGCTTAATGTATTGCCACACATCCATCTCAGTCCAGTTAGATATAGGGAATATTCTAAAAGATTCTCCCTGAGCTTTTTTACCATTATACAAATTCCATAATTCTGGTCTTTGATTTTTAGGATCCCATTGCCCGAAATCATCTCTATGCGAGAAAAATCTCTCTTTAGCTCTTGCTTTTTCCTCATCTCTACGTCCACCACCAAAAGCGGCATCATATTGTCCTTCTTCTAATTTCTCAAGAAGCGTAATAGATTGTAAAGAATTCCTAGAAGGATTCAAACCTTTTTCTTCAACTGCCGTACCTTTATTAATTGAATCTTGAACCAATCCAACATCAAGTGTTACGTTGTAAATATCAACTAAAGCATCTCTAAACTCCAACGCTTCAGGAAAATTATGTCCTGTATCAATGTGTAATAGCGTAAATGGTATTTTTGCAGGATAAAATGCTTTATAGGCAAGATGCACCATGGTAATCGAATCTTTCCCTCCAGAAAATAATAATACTGGCTTTTCGAATTGCTCAGCAACCTCTCTGAAAATATGGATCGCTTCCGATTCCAATTGCTCTAAATGACTCAGGGTTTGTGACATAATTATAATTGAATTTCTTTTAAGACTAATTCTACTAACTCGTTTTTACAAGTATCTAAATCTTTTTCGTCTGTTTTTAATTCAACGAATGGATTCTCAGCACCTTCAAAAGGTGAGTCAAGACCTGTAAAATTTTTAATTTCTCCTGCTAATGCTTTTTTATATAATCCTTTAACATCTCTTGAGGCGCAAACATCAAATGGAGCGTTTACATAAACTTCTTTAAAGTTTTCTTCTCCGATAATTAATCTTGCTTGCTCTCTGATTTCTATTGTAGGACTCACTAAAGAACAAATGACGACATCGCCGTTCTCCATAAAAAGCTTACTAACCTCAGCAGCCCTTCTTATATTTTCAATTCTATCTTCAATAGAAAACGAAAGGTTATTATTTATTCCCGATCTTAAGTTGTCTCCGTCCAATAGTTTTGAATGAATTCCTCTTAAGTAAAGATCATTCTCCAATGCTCTCGCAATGGTACTTTTTCCAGAACCAGATAATCCAAACATCCAAAGAACTAATCCTTTATGACCGTTAAGTTTTTCTTTGCCTGCCTGTTGAAGAAGGGTATCCTTTATTGGGAAAATATTTTCTTGCACTTTATTTTAATTTAGTTGTACTTGTTGCCAAAAATGGACCATTAAGTAAGTCTTCTTTATTATAAGTAAAAACATCTTTACAATCTAAATCCTGATAAACTTCACCTCCTGCAGCTCTTACAATAGCATGTCCTGCAGCAATATCCCATTCCATAGTAGGACCTGATCTATAATACAAATCAGCACTTCCTTCAGCGACCATACAGAATTTTAAGGAACTTCCTACAGAAAAGGATTCTTTAACACCTATTTCCTTATAAAATTCTTTCTCCACGGGCTTCGCGTGAGATTTACTTCCAACAGCAATCCAACCCTTTGAGTTTTGATTTACGTTAATTTTCTTTAAACTTCCGTTTGCAACTTTTTTATAAGCAGCTTCGCCATGAATTCCGAAATAATAGGTTTCCGTTACAGGAACATATATCCCACCAAAAACAGGAACCCCTTTTTCGATTAGTGCAATATTAACGGTGAACTCGCCATTTCTATTGATAAACTCTTTTGTCCCATCTAAAGGATCAACACACCAAAACTTATCAAAATCCTTACGCTTATCAAATGGAATACCTTCGTTTTCTTCTGAAATTATCGGATAATCAAAATTTGACTCTAAGGCTTTAATAATCACATCATTCGATGCAACATCAGCTAAAGTTAAAGGAGAGTTATCTGCCTTATGATCAACAACAGTGGATTGATCGCTATTATATATTTTTAAAATCTCATCTCCGGCTTCCTTAAGAATCGGCTCTAAAATTTCGATTAAATTCAGTTTCATTTAATTTAATTGAGCAACAAAAGTAAGAATTAAAACTCAGAGAATAAAGCTATAAGACAAGGTCTTCATATAGTTTTTCATATATGGGCAAAACATTATTAATATTGAACTTACAGGCATTTTGATAAGCTGCCTCCGAAACCCTATCGTAAAGAACTTTATCAGACAAGAGTTTTATAACATTATCAGACATTTCTTCAATATTTCCGACGTCACTCAGAAAACCTGTAATACCATCTGTATTAACTTCCGGAATACCTCCAGTATTAGATGACACAACTGGTACTTTTGCAGCCATGGCTTCTAATGCTGAAACTCCAAAACTCTCAGTCTCACTTGTCATTAAATAAACATCTGCAGCGCACAATGCTCTTTCAGTCTCTTTAATTTTACCTAAGAAATAAGTTGTATCCTCGACTCCTTCTTCTCTAGCAAGTCTTTCCATACTTGATCGTTCAGGACCATCACCTATCAAAATCAAACGAGTATCTATTGTTTTTGATACTCTTGAATGAATTTTAATTATGTCTTGAATTCGTTTTACTTTCCTGAAATTAGAAATATGCATCAATATTTGTTCTCCATTTGGAGCAAAAGTTGACTTTTTACAATCTTTAGGCTCTGCACTAAACTTCTCTACACAAACGAAATTTGGTACAACTACAATATCTTTAGTTACATTAAAGTGACTATAGGTGTCTTTTCTTAAACTATCAGAAACCGCTGTAACAACGTCGGATTGATTAATGGCAAATGAAATAGTAGGTTCAAACTCAGGCTCCTTACCTACAAGAGTTATATCTGTTCCATGCAATGTAGTAACATATGGAATTGAAACACCTTGAGCTAAAAGTATTTGCTTCGCTAAATAAGCTGCAGAGGCATGTGGAATAGCATAATGCACATGTAATAAATCTAATTTCTCATATTTAGCTACCTCGACAATTTTACTTGTTAAAGCCACTTCAAACGGCTGATGTTGAAAAAGAGGATAAGGATTTAGTACAACTTCATGGAAATAAATATTTTTTTCAAAAACATTTAATTTCACAGGTTGACTTGAGGTAATAAAATGAACCTCATACCCCTTCCTAGCTAAACCAGCTCCAAGCTCAGTAGCTATAACTCCACTACCGCCGAAAGTAGGATAGCAAACTATTCCAATTTTTAAATTATTCCTTGCCATTTCCTCACAAACCATTCAAGTGATGCCAATATTAGCACAATGAAAAATATCCATTTATTTTTAATAAGATGATCTAATACTGATTCAAAAAAACTAACTGACTTAAAATTTTTCGATGACTTTAATTTTTTAATTAACGAATCTATATCCTCAATTAAATAAAACTCACCATTTGTTTCTTGTGATAGTTTCTTCAAAAGATAGTGATTGGCTACTATAGACTCCGATTCTAATTTATTTTCTTTAACAATGAACCCACCTTCTAAGCCTAATGAATCAAGACTGCTATACCCAATTGAATAATTATAAACCCCAAAAGGTAAAAGTCCAATATTCAATTCATAATGATTATTAACCCTTAAAAAATCAAATCTTTTAGAAACACCATTTGCATCCATCAGATTGAAGAGTAAAGATTTTTCATTCGTTAATTCAGAAACATCATTAAGACGATTTACTACTAATTTAATTTCTTCATTATTTAACCATTCATCTTTAATTCTCAATTTAAGACCTGACTTTATTGATTTACTTGCAATTTTTCTAATTGATTTAGTAAGTAGCTCATTAATAAAACTTTGATCATCATCATTATTTTGGAAAAAGCCCCATCTCCATAAACCTTCACCTATAAAAACACCGAAAGTGTTGCCATTATAGTTAGAGAATAAGAATAATGGATAGGAAGTCTCCACACCTCCAATTTTTTGATTAAAAACAGTTTCCATTTCACCATTTATTTTCCACTTCCCAAAAGGAATGGCAATAGGTGGTAATTGATCTTGAGCTTTTAACACCCCTGATAAATCAAATCCATCAAAAGATTCATCCACCATTACTGAAACATTATCATTTGATTCATCAAGCCTAACAAATTGCAAAAAATCATTTTTAAATACTCCATCTACCCCTGTAAACCATAAAAAGCCAACATCAATTTTATTAATCTCCTTTAACCAACGATTAGTCTGGCTTGAATTACCAATTAAAACTACGGCATCAACCTGTTCCAAATTTGGAACCTCCTCCTTATAAAGTTTAGACTCCAATTTGAATTTATCATCTCCAAAAAAAGTAGATTTTATTATACGTGCATCTGGGGAGCTTCCATTCGAAACAAATAACACATTTTGTTTATCCTCTATAATTTTAATATATGATTGCTTGAAATTGTTTGACAGAATTTTGTCTGTTGAACGAGAAGATACTGAGCACGATATCGAATTCAATCCTGCCGAATCAGCTTTTAAGTAAAATTTTTTTTTAAGATGATCAGATTCTTTTACTGGTCGATAAGAAAACTCTTTTACCTTTCGATCATTGAGTTCAACAATAACTTTTTGCAGAACACCCTCAAGTCCTGAAAAAGATAAATTTAATTCAACGTTAAACTTATCCCCTTTAAAGCTTACATCATTATGGTAAACACCCAAAACTGCAGCATCAACAATAGCTCCTGTATCACCAACTCCAACCGTGTAAATTGGGCTTTGTAGTGAACTATTAATACTAGCCATTCCTACATTTTGAATACCATCACTTATTAAAACAACAGAGCCTATGTTTTCATTAACGTATTCATCAGACAATAAAGATATTACCCTACTCACATTAGTTCCTTCATTTTTAAAATCAAGACCTTGTCCCTCAAACAACCTTGTACCAAAAGGGATCAAATGAACTTCACACATTTCTGACAGCTCAGTTCTTAACCTATCACTAACTATACGGACTTTTTCTCCTTCTCTGGAATCTCGTAAAACTATTGATGCTGTATTATCAATTAATACTAATAGGTTAGGTTTTTTAACGTTTTCCTTTATTGTAACAATAATTGGCTTGAACAATAAAAAAACTACAATGAATACAATAAAAAAACGGCAAGAGGCTAAAATTAATTTTATCCAACTTGCCGTCTCACTATTTTTTCTATCCTTAAAATAAAAGAACCCAGTAATCACTAAACTTAAAATAAAGCTTAATATAACTGACAACGAAGAAGCTTCTACACTCAAACCGACACTTTTAAATTACATTACCATTCCACCGCAAACATTAATTACTTGACCTGTGATATATGAACTTTTATCTGATCCTAAAAAAACACATAAGTCCGCAACTTCATCAGCTTTACCTGCTCTTTTTAATGGAATACCTTTAACCCATTCGCTGACTACATTTTGATCTAAAACGTCAGTCATTTCTGTTGCTATAAAACCAGGAGCAATTGCATTAGATCGTATATTTCTTGAACCCAACTCTTTTGCTACTGATTTTGTAAATCCGTAGATACCTGCCTTAGAAGCTGCATAATTTGATTGACCTGCATTTCCGTTAACACCAACAACAGAACCTATATTGATTATTGAACCTTTTCTAGCTTTAAGAAACGTTCGTAAAGCCCCCTTTGTTGTATTAAATACCGATTTCAAGTTTGTAGCAATAACTTCATCAAATTGCTCTTCACTCATTCTCATTAATAAATTATCTCTTGTAATACCTGCGTTATTAACAATGATATCTAAAGCTCCAAAATCCTTAACCACGTTAGCAATTAATTCTTCGGCTTCTAAAAACACACCGGCATTACTTTTATATCCTCTTGCTTCAATTCCTGCAGCTTTTAATTCATCTTCAAAAGCCTTAGCTTTCTCTTCAGAACTTAAATACGTAAAAGCAACCTTCGCTCCTTCACTTGCGAATTTCTGAGCAATTGCTTTTCCTATACCCCTTGACGCTCCAGTTACAATTGCAACCTTTCCTTCTAATAGACCCATAACCTTATAAAATTATTTTTAACTATTTTTGTGTCATAAATACTGAACCAAAGATATGAGAATTTTACTTTTAACCGCCCTTTCAATCAGCTTTTCGTTAAATATTTTTTCACAATCTTGGGTAGATTCTGGAATAAAATTCGGAGCTGGAGTTACACAATTGGTTAATACTAATATCTGGGAAGAACAAACAATTGTAAATAAATTAACGCCTGGATATAGTTTTGGAGGTAAGCTTGGACTAAATTTTAATCTTAACCATCAAATAACTCTAGATTTCATCTATACAAAAGCAAGCCAAGAATTTGAATTCCAACCTACAGAAACAGAAAAAGCTTGGTCTAAAAACATTAAATACAATTCTTTTAATATCCCATTTCTTTACAAACACAATAGCGACAATGGAAGTTTCCTTGAAATTGGACCTCAAATTTCCTTTATGACTGGAGTTACGGAAACAGTAAACGGAACAACAACAAAAGTTGATGATTATTTCACCAAGACGCATTTTGAAGGTGTAGTTGGAGTAGGAAGTTTCATGTTGGGTTCCAATAATACTTACTTAGTATTTGGAATAAGAGTACATTACGCGTTTCAAGATTTGCTTACCACTGAAGGAGGAAAAAACACAGTCTCACCTTACCCTATTAACAAAGGGGAAATGGATTATCAAGCCGAACCTGTTTCCTTTGATGAATACAAGCCACTTAATGCAATTAGTGCTATAGCGTATCTTGAAATCAATTACGATCTAGCTTACTTAGTCCGCTCTAATTGTAAAAGAACTGCTATTAAATTCTTTTAACCTTTTTTCTTTTTAGCACGTTCCCAGTAGACATCCATCTGCCTTAAATTCATTGATTGTAGATCCTGACCTTCTGAATGGATAGATTTCTCCATCTCTGTAAAACGATTTATAAACTTCTTATTTGTGCGTTCTAAAGCGTCATCAGGGTTAACTCCAATAAAGCGAGCATAATTAACCATAGAAAACATTAAATCCCCAAATTCCTCCTCCATTTTAGTTTGATCGTTCTTGTCTGACTCGACTTTAAACTCATCAAGTTCCTCTTTTACTTTTTCCCAAACCTGATCTTTATTATCCCAGTCAAAACCAACTCCTTGAACTTTATCCTGAATTCTAATTGCTTTAACAAGAGAAGGCATACTATTCGGCACTCCTCTAAGAACTGACTTAAAACCAGTACTATCCTGTTTTTCTTCGAGTTTTATCTTCTCCCAATTAGATTTAACAGCTTCTTCTGTATCAGCTATAACATCTCCATAAACATGTGGATGTCTGCGAACCAATTTATCACAAACAAATTCTAACACATCTCCTATATCAAATGCTTTCTTTTCACTAGCTATTTTCGAATAAAAGACCATATGCAATAACAAGTCTCCTATCTCTCCTTTCAACTCGTCAAGATCATTCTCAATAATTGCATCACATAATTCATATGTTTCTTCAATGGTAAGATGCCTCAATGATTCTAAAGTTTGCTTTTTATCCCAAGGGCATTTCTCTCTTAAGTCGTCCATAATAATTAATAGCCGCTCAAACTGCTTTAGATTATTTTCCATTCAATTTTTTCTACTAATGTAAAAAGGATTCTAGTAAAGATTCAAATTCTTTCTTTGTTTTAAATTGAGGCTCAAAGTTCAACGAATTAATATAGCCTAATGTAACTTGAGAATACGCAACGTAATATCCATCGCTACTTTCTTTATAAGCTATGACAAAGGCAGGTTCTCCAGCAGGAACTTTTGAAAATTTATATTTATTAAGATAATTTGAATTAACCAAACCAGGAACTACAACATTCCTTTTACTCAAAGCTAATCGGACAGTGAATTCATCAGTAACATCAGCGAGTACTACTTCTAATTCACAAGGGTTGTGTACATGAATAATTCGATCACAATTAATCCATCCAATTTTTTTTCCGGTAAGTAACAACTTTTCTTCTAATTCATCAACATTTGGCTCCTCCTGCCTTACCAAAAATGAATTGTCAATTTTGGTGTTTTCATATAACTCGCCTTCATCGAATACACTTGTATATGTATAAGATCTTTTATCTTCCAACCACGTTACATTTCCATCTCTCACATCACCATAATAAGCTTTAAACCCATCAGCATTCACAGGACGATGTAAGTAAACCCTAAATGCCTTCCCTTTTTTGACGTCCAACTTTTTATCACCTTGATAAACTTGAACATAAAAAGCACTTGCCGTCTCCAGCACCTCCTCTTTTCCACAAGAGGAAAGCTGACTAACAATCATATCTTTTTGTTTGTAAAACTACCAAACACATACATTTACGTTACCAGATACGTTCATTTCATTTTGATCAACGAACGAATTTTGCTCGAAAACAAAAACATTACCACTCTTCGTTTTAAAAAAATCTTTCTTTGAAACAGCAACAGTAAAACACTGTTGCTCTGTTTTATTGAGGTCAATTCTACCACTCAAGGAGTAAGTAGCTCGGGGCTTAAATAATATAACACTCGGAATTCCGGCCAAATCCATACGGATATTCTTACCAAGACATCCGATACCAATATAAAACTCTCGTATTGAAACGGCTCTTTTTTTAGCCAATTGAATTAAATCGTAGCGTGACCATTCTTCCTCATCTAGTCCTTTAATTTGAAGTCTTGTAAAGTTTCTATCAAGTAATTCATTATAAACCGCGGAAGCCTGCTTCATGACTTCATGGGTAAGTTTAGTTAACCCTGTTGGAAATGTAATTTTTTTAAGCCTAAAACCGTTATTCGAAAAACATGAAACTGAGAAAAAAATCCCGATTGAGAAGAAAAGACTTTTGAACATACCCCGAATTTTTAGCTGATATAGCTTTAAACGAAGTATCGAAAAATTTATTGTTTTTTAAAGATTGCAAAACGACTCTCTTCTCCATTTTCGTTTAAAAAAGAGATTTTACACTCATAGCGTCTTAAAAGATCATATTCACCAATGCCTATGTATAAAATATTTCTCGTCGTATAAAAGCTAACAACCCCATCAACCTTCTGAGCCTTTGCCCAATCAAAGGGAATAAGAATATCACTTAGCGTTTCTTTTTCCAGATCCCCTGTTGGCTTTTCCAAAATTAAATGAACATTTTTTATACGAGAAGGATCTACAGGTAGGGTAACCATGTAATAAAGTTTACACTTCAAAACATTATCAGGATTTCTATATCCAGTTAATGTGACCATTAAATTCTGTGGAGCTGGAACTTCTTGAGGCATCAAAAAAGATGGCAGTAAGAATAATGACAAGGCGATTACGACAAATATTTTCACTTTATTTATATTTTTAAACAAGTATACAGATTTCCTGATACGATCTAATAAATAAAATAGTTTCTACCGCAAAAAAAAATGTCGAAACAAATTCCGACATTTTTTTTAATAATTAATTTAAATTCAGAAAAATTGCACCAACACTCTCGCTTTCCCTAACATTGAAGCTTTTTGAGTAATTCAAGATAAATTCAACAGCAGCCTCACTTGGCTCTGCTATATAATTTATTCCTGCGTTTTCTAATTCTTTATCTGAAATTTCTTTAGAGTAATATTTATCCATACAATTTGGTTTGATGTTTATTTGCTTGATTAAACGCAAATAAAAAAACTTTATTGTGTGAATTTTAACATTTTTTACATTTCTAAAGAGACTCCCGTTTCTTCAACTAATTTTCTAAGGTTTATCAAAGCATATCTCATCCTACCTAATGCGGTATTTATACTAACATTTGTAATGTCTGAAATTTCCTTAAAACTCATATCATAATAATGTCTAAGTTTCACAACCTCTTTTTGCTCGTCAGGCAAACGTTCAATCAATTCTTTTACATCGGTTTTAACTTGAGCTTTAATTAATCGCTCTTCCATATTTAACTCATCGTATCCAATTGTGCTGAAAACATCATATTCTTCATTATCCCTACTCTTACCACTTACTTTTCTAAATCTTTTTTCTTTCCTAAAATAATCTATCATTAAATTATGGGAAATTCGCATCACCCAAGGAAGAAATTTACCTTCTTCGTTATACTTCCCTCCCTTTAAAGTTTGAATAACCTTGATAAAGGTGTCCTGAAAAAAATCTTCAGCTAAAGCTTTGTTTTTAATTGTTGCGAGAATGTAGGAATAGATTCTTGATCTATGACGATTTACCAATTCTTGTAATGCTATCTCATCGCCTTTAATGTAGATGGTCACTAATTCCTTATCGGAAAGGTTCACTAACTTCATAATCCCTCTGTTTTTAGGTTATTAATTATCAAAAAAAATATCAGAGTAATTATGTTGTATAGGCGTTTATTTATTTAAAATTGGTAATTTAATTAGATCACTAACGAACGTAAAGTTAACTTATTGTTTGAATTATAAAAAAACTTTAACTTTTTTTAAGCATCCTTTAAATTAAGCATAAATTTACTAACTGTCATATAGCCATCAGATTTCAATAAGCATGCCGAAAAAAAAGAATAACACACAAATTCATAAAAGTATTATTATTAAAGGCGCAAAGCTGCACAATCTTAAAAACATTGATGTTGAGATTCCTAGAAATTCACTTACAGTAATAACCGGTGTAAGCGGATCAGGAAAATCTTCTCTTGCATTTGACACACTTTATGCAGAGGGTCAAAGGAGGTACGTTGAAAGTTTATCATCTTATGCTAGACAGTTTATGGGTAAACTAGAAAAGCCTGACGTGGAATACATCCATGGAATTTCACCTGCGATTGCAATTGAACAAAAGGTAATAACTAGAAATCCAAGATCTACAGTTGGAACTTCTACTGAAATATATGATTATTTAAAAATTCTTTTTGCTAGAGTAGGAAAGATAATCTCTCCAATTTCTAATCAAGAAGTTACAAAAGACTCAATAACTGATGTTGTTGACTATATCTTATCCTTCAAAAACAACACAAAAGGACTAATTTATTTAAAATACGTTAAAGCTCCTTCTATTGTAATAGAACAATTAATTGAGGATGGTTTTTCAAGATGTAGAATAAATAATGAATTCATCGCTCTTTCTGAAGTAAAAGAAAACCAAGATTTCGATTTAATTATAGATCGATTTTCTGTAACATTAGGAGATGAAGACTTTAAAAATGAGATATCAGATTCAACATCAACTGCATTTAATGAAGTAAACGGTGAAAGTTGGATTGACATTTATTTGGACGATAAAATTCAATCCAAACACTTCAGCAATAAATTAGAGCTAGATGGGTTGTTGTTTACAGAGCCAAGTCCTGAGATATTTAACTTCAACAGTCCGATTGGCGCATGCTCTGCTTGTGAAGGATTTGGAAAGATTTTAGGGATAAGTGAAGACTTAGTTGTTCCCGACAAAAACCTATCCGTAAATAGCTCTTGTATTGCACCATGGAAAGGCCCAAAGCTTGGTGACTGGAGAAAGCAACTCGTTAACAATGCTCATTATGTAAACTTTCCAGTACATACACCCTATAAAGATTTAACTCAAAAAGAAATTGATTTATTATGGAATGGCTGTAAACACTTTCAAGGAATTCACGACTTCTTTGATGGATTACAAGCTAAGATTTATAAAATTCAGAATCGAGTTATGATTTCTCGTTACAAAGGGAAAACACACTGTCATGAATGCCAAGGACACCGACTTAAAAAAGAATCATTAGCCATAAAGGTTGGAGAAGTGAACATTGCTCAAATAACCAACCTGACTATCGAGGATGCATATTCATTCTTTTTAGATCTAAAATTATCGGAGAGAGAATTTAAAATCGGTAAAAGATTATTAGAAGAAATCACAAACCGACTTGCGTTCCTGATTAATGTTGGCGTTGGCTATATCTCATTGAATCGATTAAGTAACTCCCTATCTGGAGGTGAATCTCAAAGAATTAATTTAGCCAGCAGACTAGGATCTAGCTTAGTAGGATCCTTGTATGTGTTAGACGAACCAAGCATAGGACTTCATCCAAAAGACACCGCTAAATTAATTTCGGTGTTAAAAGGATTAAACCAAATTGGAAACACAGTTGTAATTGTTGAACATGATGAGGAAATAATGAGAGCTGCTAATCACATTATCGATATCGGCCCTAAGGCAGGAGCTTTCGGTGGAGAGGTTGTGTTTGAAGGAGACCATAAAAAACTACTAAAATCAGGAAAAAGTTTAACTACAAAATACTTAAATGGTGAG
>CAJJCC010000005.1 GCA_905182585.1 uncultured Flavobacteriales bacterium | reverse complement strand
GCTTATTAATGTACACATCACTAGTATATTGCGAACCTTGATCAGAATTATGTATCTCAGGAGTTCCGTGTTTTTGAATCGTATCTTCCAATAATTCAACACACCATTCAGCTGTCATTGAATTAGTGATAGTCCAGTTTAATATCTTCCTGCTTTTAACATCTATAATAGCCGCTAAGTACATAAAACCCTTAAACATTGGAATGTATGAAATGTCTGTTTGCCAGACTTGATTTGGACGTTCTATTTTCATGTTTCATAAAAGGTAAGGATAGATATGTCTGCCTTTTTAATGGATTGTAGTTTTTCGCTTGGGGTAGATTGTGTGAATACCCATCAAATGAGACAACCTTCTAATTCTCTTTTTGTTGACCTTAAATCCTTTATCAAGCCGTAAATAATCCGTCATTCGTTCCACTCCAAAATAAGGATGTTCCATAAAGTATTCATCTATTATTTTCATCAATTGTAGGTTCAAAGCACTTTCTCCTTTTGGTTTATAATAAACGCCGCTTCTATGAATCGTTAAAAGATTGCACTGCTGATCTAGACTAAGCCTTGTTTTAAAAAATCAATTTGAACCTGCATGTGGCCTATTTTATTATACAATTGCTCTTCATTGGATGCTGTTTTATCTTTAGCGGACTTGCTTTCAAAAACAGAAGAAGCGTTTTCTAAAAACTCACTTTTCCAAGTCGTAATTTGTTGTGCGTGAATCTTGTACTTTGAAGATAATTCTTGCAAAGTTGATTGTTCTTTTAAGGCTTCTAAAACCAATTTTGATTTAAAGGAAGCACTGAAGGTTCTCCGGGATCGTTTCAAAATACATCGTTAAAATTAATATTTAATGCGATGTCCTAAAATTGGGAAGTATTATATAGAGCACGTCTCTTAAATATTTTAGGACTTATAAATTATTTAATTGAGGAAACAGAGGGGAATTCTAGTGTAGATAATGAGGCATTAAATATGCTTAAAAATTCACGTACTGAATTAAGTGTAGCAACTGAAGAAGTTGAAAAGCTTTTAAATAAAATTTAAAATGACCAAATCTATTTTAGTTGTTGACGACAATAAAATTTGTAATTTTCTTACTGTAAATGCATTAAAAAAAGAAGGTGGATTTGGAGATATTGAAGACGTTATAAACGGATTAGAAGCTATTAATTTATTGAAAGAAACCCCGCAGTTTCCAAATTTAATACTTTTGGATATTAACATGCCGGTAATGGACGGATTAGACTTCCTTAAAACCTTCAAATTTGAAGGTTTTAAGGAAGTCTAAAATAGACATGTACACAAGTTCAATTCGAGAAACTGATAAGGAAGTGGCTTTTCGATGTAAAGATGTATTTGATTTCATCAATAAGCCTTTAACAAACGAAAAGCTTATTGATCTAATTAATAAAATCTAATCAACTTGTTTACTAGCCTTCTTACTCCCTGAATACATTTCATACTTTTGTAATTTAACATCTAGTGCAGCATTTTTCAAAGGAATCTTCTTAGATGGTTTTAATCCAATAAATTTGAAAGCTTCAAAATTACTACTCAATATCCAAGCTTGAAACCCAGAGTAGCTCTTTTTAAATGTATTCCCAATTTCTTTATACAACCCAATAATATCATCTTCTTTTAAACGCTCTCCATAAGGCGGATTACTAATAATAAAACCGGAATCCCAATTATTTTCAGCTTCAAAGAAATCTACGTTTTCAACTTCTATTCTATCGTCAAGCATCATATCCCTTGCAGAAAATTCAGTCATAGATACCGCTTTCTTTGAAATATCAAACCCCTTAAACTTGACAAAACTAGGTTCAATTTCCATCTTTAATTGCTTCTTAACAGCAACCCACAATTGTTTGTCGAAGTTGTCCCATTTTTCAATGGCGAATGACTTAACAAATAATCTGGGAGGGAAATTTTGAGCAATCATAGCAGCCTCAATTAGAATTGTTCCAGAACCACACATTGGGTCAAGTAAGTCTGTCTTTTTATCCCAACCAGATAATAGAATTATACCCGCTGCTAGAGCTTCATTTAATGGCGCCATATGATCTTTTTTACGATAGCCTCTTTGATGCAAAGAAAATCCAGCTACATCTAAAAGAATGGTAACGTCGAGTTCATTGATATGGACATTAATAGGTAAATCTGGATTCCTAACATTTACATCAGGACGCTTGTCATCATTTCTAGATCTAAAACGATCACATAAGGCATCTTTAACTCTTAACCCTGCAAATTTACTATGGGTGAAAACGCTCGAATTAGAAATACAATCAATAGAAAAGGTTTGATCCAGTTCCATATATTCTTCCCAAGGTAATTTCTTAGCCTTAAAATACAAATCCTTTTCGGTATGTGCTTTGAACTTGAATACAGGTATTAATAGCCTTAGGACAGTCCGAAGAGACAACATACACCTATATAAACATTCATCATTACCTTCAAATGTAACTCCCCTTTTTATCTTTTTAATTTTCTTACCCCCAGCAACTTCAATCTCAGCGGCTAAAAGATCTTCCAACCCCGCAAATGTTTTTGCAACAATCTCCATATTTATATTTTATAACAAATAAAAAACCCCTCGTTAAAACGAGGGGTTTAAATTATTAAGCTTCTGCTTTTGTACCACCGAAGTTAATCGGAAAGCCTTTCGATCCTGGATCATTTGCTTCTTTTATCGGTCCATTAATGTGCTCAAATTTTCGTATATTTTCGTTCAAAGCATTAACCAACCGTTTTGTGTTTTGAGGAGTCATTACAACCCTACTCTTAACTCTAGCTTTTGGCACACCTGGCATTATTTTCACAAAATCCATAATAAACTCTGAATTCGAATGTGAAATAATAGCCAAGTTTGAATATTCACCATCAGCAACCTCTTCGCTAAGTTCTATACTTAATTGATTCGGTTCTTGTTGATTATCCTCTTTAAAGTCGCTCATACTATAATTCTTCGCTCATTTTTTTTGAATCAATTAAAGCTTGGTATTCTTCCTTAGAACCAACAACAATGTTATCATACAGTTTTAAACCTGTACCCGCTGGTATTTTCTTACCAACAATAACATTCTCTTTAAGTCCTTCCAAATAATCAATCTTTCCGTTTACTGCAGCCTCATTAAGAACTTTCGTAGTTTCTTGGAAAGATGCCGCTGAAATAAACGAATTAGTTTGTAATGATGCTCTAGTAATACCTTGAAGAATTGCCGTAGAAGTTGCTGGAATTGCTTCCCTTGCTTCAACTAAAACTTTATCTTCTCTTCTTAAGGTAGAATTCTCTTCCCTTAATTTACGAGCAGTAATGATTTGACCAAGTTTTAATTCAGCTGAACCTCCAACCTCAATAACAACCATTTTACCAAAAATATTATCGTTCTCTTTATTGAAATCAATCTTATTTGCAATTTCTTTTTCTAAGAATTTAGTATCTCCAGCATCATCAATAACAACTTTTCTCATCATCTGACGAACGATTACTTCAAAATGCTTATCGTTAATTCCAACACCTTGTAAACGATAAACCTCTTGGATTTCATTTACAATATATTCCTGAACCTTTGTTGGTCCTTGAATTCTTAAGATATCACTTGGAGTAATAGCCCCTTCAGAAAGAGACATACCCGCTTTGATATAATCGTTTTCCTGAACTAAGATATGCTTAGATAATGGAACTAAGTATTTCTTAATTTGACCAGTTTTAGCTTCAACAATTACTTCTCTATTACCACGTTTGATTTTCCCATAGCTTACAATACCATCAACTTCAGCAACAACAGCTGGATTTGATGGATTACGAGCTTCGAATAACTCAGTTACTCTAGGAAGTCCTCCAGTAATATCACCACCTTTAGCCGCAGAACGAGGAATTTTAGCTAAAATTTGACCAGGCTTAATTGTTTCACCAATTTCAACACTTATATGAGCTCCAACAGGAAGTGCATATGATCTAAGAACTTCAGTACCTTTAACGATTTGAATGTTAGGGTTTCTTTTCTTGTCTCTATTCTCAACAATTACCTTTTCTTCAAATCCAGTTTGCTCATCAGACTCAACTCTAAATGTAATTCCTTCCTCAATGAAATCAAATTGAACCTTACCAGCTTCTTCACAAATAATAGAAGCATTATATGGATCCCAATCACAAACTATATCGCCTTTTTTAACTTTCTTACCAGGCTTTATATATAATGATGCTCCGTAAGGAATAAGGTTAGATGTTAGTTGAATTTTAGTCTTAGGATCAACAACTCTCATTTCAGCTGAACGACCAATAACTATATTAACTTTTTCACCTAAATCATTTTCACCCTCAACAGTCTTCAATTCATCAATTTCTAAAATACCGTCATACTTTACAACATTTTTGCTATCAGCAGAAGATGTGGATGCAGTACCCCCAACGTGGAAAGTTCTTAATGTCAACTGAGTTCCTGGTTCACCAATCGATTGTGCCGCAATAACACCAACAGCTTCACCTGGTTTAACTTGTCTTCCAGAAGCCAAGTTTCTACCGTAACATTTTGCACAAATACCTCTTCCCTGTTCACAAGTAAGCGCTGATCTAATTTCAACAGCATCAATTGGAGACTCTTCAATAATATCAGCAATAATAGCAGTAATTTCTTCACCTGCGGTCACAACGATTTCACCTGTTTGAGGATGGTAAACATCATGAACAGATGTTCTACCTTCGATTCTAGCACCTAAAGTTTCAACAATTTCATCATCTTTAGTTAAAGCAGTAGCCTCAAGACCTCTTAATGTTCCACAGTCTAATGCAGTAACAACAACATCTTGCGCTACATCAACTAAACGACGTGTTAAGTAACCTGCATCAGCCGTTTTAAGAGCCGTATCTGCAAGACCTTTACGAGCACCGTGAGTAGATATAAAGTACTCAAGAATTGAAAGTCCTTCTTTAAAGTTAGATATAATTGGATTTTCAATTACAGCTTGGGAAGTAGCTCCAGATTTTTGTGGCTTAGCCATTAAACCTCTCATTCCTGATAACTGACGAATCTGTTCTTTAGATCCCCTAGCACCAGAATGATACATCATATAAACTGAATTAAAACCTTGACGATCAGTTTCCAAGTTGTTCATAAGAACTTCTGTTAACTCAACGTTTGTTCTACTCCATACATCAATAACTTGGTTATAACGCTCATTATTGGTGATGAACCCCATGTTATAGTTACTCTTAATCTCAGTGATTTTCTCTTCAGCTTGAGCTATTAAAGTAACTTTTTCCTCAGGGATAATTACATCATTTAGCGAGAATGATAATCCACCTTTAAATGCATTATAAAAACCTCTTTCCTTGATCTTATCCAAGAATTCAGTTGTATCAGCCATTCCTGTAATTCTAATTACTTCAGAAATTACATTTTTAAGCTCCTTTTTAGTTAAAAGTTTATCAATAAAACCAACTGCTTTTGGAACATCTTGATTAAACAAAACTCTACCAGCTGTAGTTTTTATAATCTTTTCAACTAATTCTTCATTTTCTCTAACAGTAGCTTTTACCCTAATATTAGCATGAAGCTCAACAGCTTTTTCGTTCAGCGCAATAATTACCTCTTCAGAAGAGTAGAAAATCATTCCTTCACCCTTAACAGGCTCCTTTTTCGTTCCTATCTTTGACTTAGTAATATAATAAAGTCCTAATACCATATCCTGAGACGGTACAGTAATAGGCTGACCATTTGCAGGGTTTAAGATATTGTGAGACGCTAACATTAACATTTGAGCTTCCAAAATCGCAGCGTTACCTAATGGTAGGTGAACCGCCATCTGATCACCATCAAAATCGGCATTAAATGCAGAACATGCTAATGGATGTAATTGGATTGCTTTTCCTTCAATCAATTTTGGTTGGAAAGCCTGAATACCAAGACGGTGAAGTGTAGGAGCACGGTTAAGTAAGACAGGATGTCCTTTTAACACGTTTTCCAAAATATCCCAAACAACAGGATCTTTCTTATCTACCATTTTTTTAGCAGATTTCACTGTCTTTACAATACCTCTTTCAATCATCTTACGGATGACAAATGGCTTATAAAGTTCAGCAGCCATGCTCTTTGGAATTCCACATTCATGTAATTTTAATGTAGGTCCAACAATAATTACTGATCTAGCAGAATAATCAACCCTTTTTCCCAATAAGTTTTGACGGAAACGTCCAGACTTACCTTTTAAAGAGTCAGATAATGACTTAAGAGCTCTATTCGCATCAGTCTTAACAGCATTTGCTTTTCTAGAGTTATCGAATAAAGAATCAACTGCCTCTTGCAACATACGTTTTTCATTACGCAAAATCACTTCTGGAGCTTTGATCTCAATCAATCTCTTCAAACGGTTATTTCTTATAATAACTCTTCTGTATAAATCATTTAAATCAGAAGTAGCAAAACGTCCTCCATCCAATGGAACTAATGGTCTTAATTCTGGTGGAATAACAGGAACAACTTTAATAATCATCCATTCAGGACGGTTTTCAATATGCTTGTTTGCAGATCTAAAAGCCTCAACAACATTTAACCTTTTTAAGGCTTCCGCTTTTCTTTGTTGAGAAGTTTCAGTGTTTGCCTTATGTCTTAATTCATAAGACAATGCATCTAAATCCAACCTCTTTAATAGCATCTCTAACGCCTCAGCTCCCATTGCGGCAACAAATTTGTTTGGATCTGAATTATCTAAGAATTGATTCTCTTTAGGTAAAGCATCACAGATATCTAAATATTCTTCTTCAGTTAAGAACTCTAAATAATCTAACGGTTCACCGTCTTTATTAACAGCTTCACCTGCATTTACTACGACATATCTCTCGTAGTAAATAATCATATCTAATTTCTTAGTAGGTAAACCTAAAAGGTAACCCATTTTGTTTGGTAAGGAGCGGAAGTACCATATATGACAAACAGGCACAACCAATTGGATGTGTCCCATTCTCTCACGACGAACTTTCTTTTCCGTTACTTCAACTCCACATCTATCACAAACAATTCCTTTGTAACGGATTCTCTTATATTTTCCACAGTGACATTCCCAATCCTTAACAGGACCAAAAATTCTTTCACAGAACAAACCATCCCTTTCAGGCTTATAAGTTCTATAGTTAATTGTCTCTGGTTTTATTACTTCACCACTTGAGCGATCCAGAATTAATTCTGGAGAAGATAAACTAATAGTTATCTTATCAAATTTTGGTGGAGTTTTTACGTTTTTTCTATATGCCATCGTTGTACGATAATAAATTCAACAAAAAATCAGTTACTTGGATTAACCTAAAGTAATATTAAGTCCTAATCCTTGAAGTTCATGTAACAATACATTAAACGATTCAGGAATACCTGGTTCAGGCATTGCTTCACCTTTAACAATTGCTTCATAAGCTTTAGCTCTACCATAAACGTCATCAGACTTAACAGTAAGAATTTCACGAAGGATATTAGATGCACCAAATGCTTCAAGTGCCCAAACTTCCATCTCTCCAAACCTCTGGCCTCCAAACTGAGCTTTACCTCCAAGTGGTTGTTGAGTAATAAGTGAGTATGGTCCGATTGAACGCGCATGCATTTTGTCATCAACTAAGTGACCTAATTTTAACATATAAATAATACCTACAGTACCCGGTTGATCAAATCTTTCACCAGAACCACCATCATAAAGATAAGTTTGTCCGTTTTCATTGATTCCAGCTTTATCAGTATATTCTTTAATTTGATCTAATGATGCACCGTCAAAAATTGGAGTTGCAAACTTCATCCCTAATTTCTCACCAGCCCAAGCAAGAACAGTCTCATAAATCTGACCTAAGTTCATACGAGAAGGTACACCTAATGGATTAAGAACGATATCTACAGGAGTTCCGTCTTCTAAGAAAGGCATGTCTTCCTCACGAACTATTCTCGCAACGATACCTTTGTTACCATGACGACCTGCCATTTTATCACCAACCTTTAGCTTTCTCTTCTTAGCTAAATAAACTTTAGCAAGTTTAACAATACCTTGAGGTAACTCATCACCTACAGTAATTGCAAACTTTTTACGTTTATGTGCACCTAAAATATCAGAAGCCTTGATGTTAAAGTTATGAATCAATCTCTTAATCATATCGTTTATACCCTCGTCTTTCGACCAGTTCATAGGATTAACGTTATCATAATCGATATCCGCTAAAGCCTTTTTAGTAAACTTAGATCCTTTTCCAATTAATTCTTCCTTGTACAAGTTAAATACACCTGCAGAAGTTTTACCCTCAACAATTTTCCAAAGCTTATCAAGTAAAACTCCTTTTACTTCACTAAGGTTCTTTTTGAATGTTTCTTCTAATTTAGCAACTGCATTCTTCTCATCAGCTCTAGACTTTCTGTCCTTAATTGCACGAGAAAATAATAACTTATCAATTACAACACCAGTAACAGATGGAGAAACTTTTAATGAAGCATCTTTTACGTCACCAGCTTTATCACCGAATATTGCTCTTAAAAGCTTTTCTTCTGGTGTAGGATCTGTTTCACCTTTAGGAGTAATTTTACCAATTAGAATATCACCTTCTTTAACCTCGGCACCAACTCTAATCATTCCATTTTCATCCAAGTCCTTTGTAGCTTCCTCACTTACGTTTGGAATATCAGCAGTAAGTTCTTCTAAACCACGTTTAGTGTCCCTCACCTGCATTACGAACTCTTCAATATGAACTGAAGTATAAATATCTTCCTTTACAACCTTCTCTGAGATTACAATTGCATCTTCAAAGTTATACCCCTTCCAAGGCATAAATGCAACTTTTAAGTTACGTCCAATAGCTAATTCACCATTTTCAGTAGCATATCCCTCACAAAGAACCTGACCTTTCGTCACCGATTGTCCTTTACTTACAATTGGTTTAAGGTTGATACAAGTACCCTGGTTAGTTTTCTTAAACTTAGTTAGTTTATAGATTCTTAAATCATCTTCAAAACTTACTAATTTTTCTTGATCAGTTCTATTATATCTAATGTGAATTTCATTCGCATCAACGTATTCAACTTCACCTTGTCCTTCAGAATTTATTAAAACCCTAGAATCTCTAGCAACTTGTTTCTCTAAACCAGTTCCAACAATAGGAGCTTGAGGTCTTAATAAAGGAACAGCTTGACGCATCATATTAGATCCCATTAAGGCTCTGTTAGCATCATCATGCTCTAAGAATGGAATAAGCGAAGCTGCAATAGAAGCAATTTGGTTAGGAGCAACATCCATCATTGCGAGCTCTTTTGGCTCAACAATAGGATAATCGGCTTCTAATCTTGCTTTAACAGCATTATTTGCAAATGTACCATCATCATTTAAAGTAGCATTCGCCTGCGCAATTAATTTACCTTCTTCTTCTTCAGCTGAGTAGTATTTAAACTTAGTCAAATCAACTTTTCCATCTACAACATCTCTGTAAGGTGTTTCGATAAATCCAAGCTTATTTATTTTAGCATAAACACAAAGCGATGAAATTAAACCAATATTTGGTCCTTCAGGTGTTTCAATTGTACAAAGTCTTCCGTAGTGAGTGTAATGAACATCTCGTACTTCAAACCCTGCTCTTTCTCTAGATAAACCTCCAGGTCCAAGGGCAGACAATCTTCTTTTATTCGTAATTTCAGCCAATGGATTGGTTTGATCCATAAACTGTGAAAGTTGGTTAGTTCCAAAGAAAGAATTTATAACAGATGATAATGTTTTGGCATTAATCAAATCTGTTGCTGTAAATACTTCATTGTCACGAACATTCATTCTTTCTCTAATTGTTCTAGCCATTCTAGCTAAACCAACTCCGAATTGAGAATAAAGTTGCTCACCAACTGTTCTAACACGTCTATTAGATAAGTGATCAATATCATCAATCTCAGCCTTAGCATTAATTAATTCAATTAAATACTTAATAATAGAAATAATATCCTCTCTAGTAAGCACACGAGATGCTTCGGATAAGTCATTTCCTAGTTTCTTATTAATTCTATATCTACCAACCTCACCAAGATCATATCTTGAGTCAGAGAAAAATAATTTATCAATTACTCCTCTAGCAGTATCCATATCAGGCGGCTCTGCATTACGTAGCACCCTATAAATATGTTCAACTGCCTCTTTTTCAGAGTTTGAAGTATCTTTTTGTAATGTATTGTATATAATCGCAAAATCAGCACTTGAAGCATCCTCCTTATGTAAAAGGATAGTTTTAGAACCTGAATCTTCAATAAGCTCTAAATGATCTTCTTCAATAACTGTTTCTCTATCGATAATAATTTCGTTTCTTTCGATAGATACAACTTCACCTGTATCTTCATCAACGAAATCTTCTACCCATGATCTTAAAATTCGCGCCGCAAGTTTTCTTCCTACTGTCTTCTTAAGATTCTTTTTATTTACTTTAATTTCATCTGCAAGATTAAAAATCTCTAAGATATCTTTATCAGACTCATAACCAATAGCTCTTAATAAAGTAGTAACAGGTAATTTCTTCTTACGATCTATGTAAGCATACATTACACTGTTAATGTCAGTTGCAAATTCAATCCAAGATCCTTTAAAAGGAATAATTCTTGCAGAATACAACTTAGTACCATTTGCGTGACGGCTTTGACCGAAAAACACACCTGGTGAACGATGTAACTGAGAGACAATAACACGCTCAGCTCCGTTAATAACAAAAGTACCCTTTGGGGTCATATAAGGAATCGTACCTAAATAAACATCTTGAACAATTGTTTCAAAATCTTCATGTTCTTCATCAGTACAATATAATTTCAGCTTTGCCTTAAGTGGAACACTATAAGTAAGTCCTCTTTGAATACATTCTTCTAATGAATAACGTGGAGGATCAACAAAATAATCTAAAAATTCTAATACGAATTGATTTCTCGCATCCGTAATAGGAAAGTTTTCGTTAAATACTTTAAACAAACCTTCAGTTTCTCTATTCTCAGGAGTAGTTTCGAACTGGAAAAAGTTTGAAAAAGATTGTAACTGTACTTCAAGAAAATCAGGATATTCAGGACGCGCCTTGGCATCAGCAAAATTAATCCTTTGAGTAAATTTAGTCAATTCAGACATAAATGATAGTATTGGTTAAAAATACAATTGTGTTAAACTACAAAATGGGTTAGACCAATCCGCATAGCGGATAGGACTAACCCTTTGTAAATGTCTTAGATGAACTACTTCACCTCAACTTCAGCACCAGCTTCTTCTAACTGAGCCTTAATAGTCTCTGCTTCTTCTTTAGAAACACCTTCCTTAACAGGAGCAGGAGCACTATCAACTACACCTTTAGCTTCTTTTAAACCTAAACCAGTAATTTCTTTAACTAATTTTACGACACCTAATTTAGCACCACCTGGAGCTTTTAAGATAACGTCAAATTCAGTTTGTTCAGCAGCAGCTTCACCATCACCATCTCCAGAAGCAGCAACTGCAACTGCAGCAGCAGCTGGCTCAATTCCATACTCGTCTTTTAAGATACCAGCAAGTTCGTTTACTTCTTTAACTGTTAAGTTTACTAATTGCTCTGCAAAATCTTTTAAATCAGCCATTTTTTTAAGCTTTTAAATTGAATAAATAATAATTTTTAATCTTCTTTCTGTGATAATGTCTTAAGAATACCTGAAAGTATTGATCCACCACTTGTAAGACCGCTAATAACGTTTTTAGCAGGAGATTGTAATAATGCAATAAGATCACCTATTAATTCATCCTTACTCTTAATAGAGCTTAGAACTTTAATTTGGTCGTCCCCTACATAAACACACTCCTCAACGAAAGCACCTTTCAATAATGGTTTCTCACTCTTTTTTCTGAACTTTTCGATTACTTTAGCTGGTGTATTACCAACCTCTGTAAACATAATTGAAGTAGCTCCTTTCAATACTCCATATAACTCAGAGTAATCCTTTTCGGCAGACTCCATAGCTTTTTGAAGCAATGTGTTTTTTACAACTTCAATTGTAATTCCTTGTTCATAAAACGCCCCTCTTAGCGTGTTGGTATCCTCAACAGGCATTGAAGAGATATCAGTCAAGTAAAAATGTGGATTTGACTCCAATTTCACCTTAAGATTTTCAATCACTTGATTTTTTTCTTCTCTGTTCATGTTTTAATACTGTCTAAATTAGAGAAATAATATATATATTGGAAGCAATGTAACAACACTTTATAAGAATGATTTTACTTCAACTTTAACCCCAAC
Source organism: uncultured Flavobacteriales bacterium (assembly GCA_905182585.1). Taxonomy (GTDB): domain Bacteria; phylum Bacteroidota; class Bacteroidia; order Flavobacteriales_C. Next base: position 1,911 of record CAJJCC010000005.1, on the reverse strand, counting down.
GCTCTGTGTACTTGAAAAAGTAAGACTTCTTACATAAGCACCTTTTGAGCTAGACGGTTTAAGCTTCATAATGACATTCATCAATTCATTCGCATTTTCTGTAAGTTGTTCAGCACTAAAAGATACCTTTCCTGCAGAAGCATGAATGATTCCGTATTTATCAACCTTGAAGTCAATTTTACCAGCCTTTACCTCAGTAACAGCTTTCGCTACATCCATAGTAACAGTACCAGCCTTTGGATTCGGCATAAGACCTCTTGGTCCTAAAACTCTACCTAAAGCTCCTACCTTACCCATACAAGCAGGCATAGTAATTATAACATCTACATCTGTCCAACCACCTTTTATCTTTTCTACATACTCATCCAATCCCGCAAAATCAGCACCTGCATCAAGCGCTTCTTGAACTTTATCTGGAGTACATAAAACAAGAACTTTTACCTCTTTCCCGGTTCCGTGAGGTAACGTAGCTATTCCCCTAACCATTTGGTTAGCTTTTCTAGGATCAACTCCTAAGCGGATATCAACATCAAATGACGCATCAAACTTAGTCGTAGTAATTTCCTTAACAATTTCGGCTGCTTTTGCTAGATCATGAGTCGCTTCTTGATCGAACTTCGCTAGTGCTGCCTTCCGGTTTTTACTTAGTTTAGCCATAATAATTAAATAATTTTTTTTAGTAAGGGAAATCTCCTGCAACAGTTACACCCATACTTCTAGCTGTACCAGCAACCATTTTCATGGCAGAAGAGATTGTAAATGCATTTAAATCAGGCATTTTTCCTTTAGCGATTTCCTCAACTTGATCCCAAGTTAAGTTACCAACTTTCATTCTGTTCGGTTCCGATGATCCTTTCTTTAATTTAATAGCGTCCATTATTTGCACAGCAACTGGCGGCTCTTTTAAAATAAAGTCAAACGATCTGTCTGAATAAACTGTAATGATAGTTGGAATTACTTTCCCAGCTTTATCCTGAGTTCTTGCGTTAAACGCTTTACAGAACTCCATGATGTTAACACCATTTGCACCTAATGCAGGACCAACTGGCGGTGACGGGTTCGCCGCACCTCCTTTGATTTGTAATTTAATAATTCCTGTTACTTCCTTAGCCATTTCTAAGTTATTAATTAACCAACAATTACTCCTTCTCTACTTGCATAAAATTCAACTCGAGAGGAGTCTTTCTTCCAAAAATCTTTACCATTACCTTAAGTTTTTTCTTAGCATCATCAATTTCTTCAATGACACCAGAAAAACTATTAAATGGTCCGTCGACAACTTTAACTGTTTCACCTACAACGTAAGGAATGTTCATTTCTTCCTCACTTTCAGCTAACTCATCAACTTTACCTAAAATTCTATTAACCTCAGCCGGTCTTAAAGGTACTGCATTATTTTGTTTATCTCCTAAGAAACCAATAACACCTGTAATTCCTTTAATAACATGAGGTACTTCACCAACTAAAGCAGCTTCAATCAAAATATAACCAGGAAAGAAACTTCTTTCTTTACTGATTTTCTTACCATTTCGAATTTGGTATACTTTTTCTGTAGGTATTAATATTTGTTTAACATAATCTTCAAGGTTTACTGCCTTAATTTCATGTTCTATGTAATCTCTTACCTTTTTTTCTTTACCGCTAACAGCACGAACTACGTACCATTTCAAAACTAAATCATTACTTCTTGCCTCAGCCATAATAATAAAGATTAAAGGTTATAAATTAAATCCATCACTTTGTGAAAACCTAAGTTCATCACTTTTATCATAAGTGCAAAGACAATAGAAGCTCCTAAAACAAGGAATGAATCTTTTTGTAATTGTTTAAAAGTTGGCCAAGTTGTTCTTTCCTTCAACTCAACGTAAACTTCTTTCAAATAAACTGTTAACTTTTCCACTTAATTCAATT
>CAJJCC010000004.1 GCA_905182585.1 uncultured Flavobacteriales bacterium | reverse complement strand
GTTTTTGAAGCGCATTAATTGCACTTGTTTCTACTACGAATATCATTCGGAAAATAAAACTCAAGGGAACAACCCAATAGTACTCGCTCATGTATTGAAAGAAAATAAGATCAGGCTTATCTTTCATGAAAACAGGACCAATATCATCCCTTATTAAAATGAATATCAAGGTCATTAATAATCCCCAAATAATGGTAAAAATTCTGCTAATTTTTAAAGCTTCCTTTATTCGATCATACTTCCCTGCTCCTAAATTTTGAGCTACAAATGGTATCAAAACACTTCCCAAAGCCGCAATTACAGCAATGGCAAAAAAGTCTACTCGGGAGGATGTTTGAAGTGTTGAAACTAATTGTTTTCCATTTTCAAATCCACTGGCATACTTTAATACAGATGCTACAGCAATTGGAATAATTAATTGCGTTAGTATCGATGGAAGTCCAATCTTTAATATTTCGGACCAACTACGAAACATTTCTCTTACAGAAAAGCCCTTAAAAGAAATCATTCGGAATTTTACATGTAAAATTAACAAGGCGGCAATTAAGGTTGAAAAACGACTGATAAAAGTTGCTAATGATGCTCCAAACACTTCCAATCTCGGCATTCCCAAATTCCCCAATATCAAACCATAATCGAGTACAATGTTTGTGACGATGGATACCAACATAATCAGAAAAGGAATGATCATATTTCCTTGTGCTCTCATTGCGCTATTCCCAATGATTGGTATTATAATTAATGGTACACCTAAATACCATAATTCCATGTAGTCAAAAATATATGGCATTAAATCTTCCGATGCTCCAAATAACTCAAACAAAGGTTTAATCGTAGGATAACCTACCATTACTAATAATGTTCCTAAAACAACTCCTAATAATAAGCCATCAGTTGTTAATCTCTTGACTTTTAAATCATCCCCCTCTCCAATGGCTTTGGCTATACATGCTGTTACTCCTGTACCTAAACCGAAAGCCAAGGCAAACATTATTAACATTGTATTTACTGTAAAGGAGATTGCGGCCAAGGCGTCAGTACCTAATTGCCCAACAAATTTCGAATCGAAAAAATTGAAAAGTGCGAATCCAATCATTCCAAAAAACATGGGAACGCTCATTTTAAATAAGCTCATTCCTATTCTCCCTTCTGTTAATTTCGCTTTTTGCATGTTGAAATAAAAAAGGTCTACAACTTATTTAATTGCAGACCAAATGTAGACTAATCCTTTGATTATTTGTTTTTAATTGTTGCTAATCAGTGCTTCAATTTTATCACGAAACACCTTCTTTTCTGCAACGCCAGTAAATTTCTCCACCAATTCTCCTTTGTTAAAAAATAAAACGGTTGGTATACTTCTAACACCATATTTTGCTGCCGACTCTTGATAATCATCAATGTTTAGTTTGCCAATACTTACTTTACCTGTAAACTCCTCGCCTAACTGGTCAATAGTTGGTCCTAACATGCGACAAGGCCCACACCATTCTGCCCAAAAATCTACAACAACAGGATCTCCTGAATTTATCTTTTCTTCTAATGTTAAATTATCAAATTTTGTTACCATAACTCCTTAATTTTAAATGTGATGTTAAGCATCACTCTTGTATTATATATTTTACTGACGCAAATCTAAGTATTAAGTTGTTATAACAAATAATAGATTAATTCGATTAATTTTATATCTTTATAAATGAAAATTATAACGAAATCTAAGCAAGATGACGATAACTCAATTAAATTATATTATTGCAGTTGATACACACAGGCATTTTGCACGAGCTGCAGAAAGCTGTTTTGTTACTCAACCTACTCTAAGTATGCAAATACACAAATTGGAAGAGGAATTGGGCGTAACCATTTTTGACAGAAGTAGAAAACCTTTGCAACCTACAGACATTGGAGTTCAAATTTTGGAACAAGCTCGAATTATAATCACTGAAGAAAGAAGAATTGAAGAGATTATTCAATTACACAAAGGCGAAATTTCGGGGGACTTTAAATTAGCAATCATTCCTACTGTTGCTTCTACACTTTTGCCACGTTTTTTAAAATGTTTTATCTCACAATACCCAAAAGTAAATCTTCAAATTGAAGAGCTTCAAACGAAGGTTATTTTAGAACGGTTGAAAAATGGTTTATTAGATGCAGCAATATTAGCGACTCCTTTAAGTCAGGATGGAATAATGGAAAAGCCACTTTATTATGAACCGTTTATGGCTTACACTCCAATGGATCATCGCTTGTTTAAAGAGAAGTTTTTGGACAACTCTGATTTAGATGTTAATGACATTTTACTACTACATGAAGGACATTGTTTTAGAGACAGTGTAATTAACTTGTGTAGCTCATTGTTTGACGAAAAAGATAAAGCCGGAGTTAAATTAGAAAGTGGAAGTTTTGAAACTTTAATCAAGCTTAGTAAACAAGGTTTTGGAATGACTTTAGTTCCTTATTTAAAGGCAATTGAATTAAAAAACATTGAGCCGGAAGGAACTGTTAAACCTTTTTCTAGACCTCAACCAATGCGAGAAATAAGCTTGATTCACCACAGAACGCATCTTAAGATTTCAATAATTGAAGCACTTGCAAAATGTATACAGGAAACCATTCCTGAACACATGCTTAAAAATGATGAAGGCAAAGTAATTAGCCCTTATAAATAATAAAAAAGGCGAGGATATAAATCCTCGCCTTTTTTATTCAATGTGGCTAATTATTATTCGAAATATTTTTACTTATTGTAAACGCTTAAGGGATTCTCAATACCAATTAAGTTATGCCACTTAGTATGTTCCTAATCGCCTAAAAATAAGCCTCCCCCACATGGTTTAAAGTTCTGTTAATACCTTTTCTTAAAGTTTAAGATTACAAATATTTGAAGATAATATTCAACTCTCTTTAAGTAAACCCCGCTCCCGTCAATTAAATTATTAATTTTACAACATGGCTAAAATTTCAGATAGAGGTGTGAACATGCCCCTTTCACCAATAAGGAAACTAAACCCGTTAGCTGAACAAGCTAGAAAGGAAGGGAAATACGTCCATCAATTAAACATTGGTCAACCAGATATACCTACCCCTGAATGGGCCATACAAGATTTAAAAGACACGGACTTTAAAGTTGTTGAGTACAGCCCTAGCGAAGGTGAATTGTCACTTAGAGAATCTTTTGTAGAATATTATAAAAAATATGATATTAATATAACGACAGACGAAATTATTATCACTTATGGAGCTAGTGAAGCTTTAATGATTATTTTGTTAAGTTGTTTAAACCCTTGGGATGAAGTAATTGTTCCTGAGCCATTTTATGCTAATTATTCAAGTTTTGCTGGTGCAGCAGATATTACTGTAAAACCAATTTCCTCGTCGATAGATGATAATTTTGCTTTACCATCTATTGCTGAATTTGAAAAGTTAATTGGACCTCGTACAAAAGCAATTTTAATCTGTTCACCTAACAACCCTACTGGATATACCTATTCTAGAGAGGAATTAGATGAATTAAGAAAAATTTGTGTGAAGTATGATTTATTCTTAATCTCTGATGAAGTGTACAGAGAATTTTATTACGATGGTGATTATGCGCCTTCTGTAATGGAGTTACAAGAATTTGAAGACAAAGCAATTATGCTCGACTCTGCATCTAAGCGTTATAGTATGTGCGGTGTTCGAATTGGAGCAATCGTATCAAAAAATAAGGAAGTTATTCAAACTGCTTTAAAATTTGGACAGGCAAGATTGAGTCCTCCTAGATTTGGACAAGTAGCTGTTGAATCTGCGTTAAAAGCATCAGACTCCTATTACGCTGAAGTAAAACAAGAGTACGAAAAAAGAAAAGATGTATTAATTGAGGAATTGGCAAAGATTCCAAATATTAAATATTCACATCCTTACGGTGCATTTTACACAGTTGTCAAATTACCAATTGATGATGATGAAAAATTCTGTAGCTGGATGCTGACGGATTTCGAATATGAAGGAGAAACTGTAATGTTTGCTCCTGGAAATGGTTTTTATGTTACCCCTGGGGCTGGAAAACAAGAAATAAGAATAGCTTATGTAGTGGAGGAAGCAAAACTACGAAGTGCGATGAAATGCTTGCATGAAGCCTTAAAAGTATATCCTGGTAGAATCTAATATTTCAATAATTTTTGTTGAAATCTAATGATCATTTTAAACTACAGAAAAGATCTTTAGAATTAGAACTTCCGATCTTTGCTATAGCTTTACAAGATAACGGCACTTTAATTTTTTAGATGTTTTTTCGCTAAATACTTTAAACTCCTTTAAAAAAAACTCAATTAGAAACACCTCTAACTTCGTGGCATTTCTTTAACATGTAAATCCATTTGAGGGAATGGTATTTCTATGTTAGCTGCATCTAATGCTTCTTTTCCTGCTTCGTAAATATCAAAGTAAACCTCCCAATAATCCTGAGGAGCCGAATAAGGACGAACCGCCAAATTAACTGAGTTATCACCAAATTCCAAAACACCCACAAAAGGTTTAGGGTTTTGTAAAACCTTAGGGTGCTCATTCATTACTTTAACTAAAGCAGCTCTAGCATTTTTAACATTGGCTTTATAACTAATTCCCATCACCAAGTCTACCCGAATCTTACCTTCTGTTGTATAATTTGTTAAATCGCCATTGGATAAAGGTCCATTGGGTACAATCACCGTTTTATTATCAGGAGTTAAGAGTACTGTAACAAAAATCTTAATTTCTTTAACAGTTCCCAAATGTCCTTGTGCTTCTACTAAATCACCTATTTTAAATGGTTTGAATACTAAAATAATAACTCCACCAGCAAAATTTTGTAATGTGCCGGATAAGGCCATTCCAACAGCTAGTCCAAGTGCTCCTAATAACGCAATAAAGGAAGTTACTTGAACTCCAACCATTCCTAAAAAAGTGATAATTACCAAGGTTTTTAATAAAGCGCCTATCAGGCCTTTTATGAAATATACAAGCGACGCATCAACGTTGCTTTTATGCATCATTTTCCCAAGTACTTTCTCAAGGAACTTAGCTACGTATAATCCAATTAACAAAATTAAAATTGCACCAATAAATCGCGGGCCTTGCTCAAAAGCTAAGTCAATTCCTTTCTTAATTATAAAGTCTATTTCATTTAATTGATCTTGCATCTTATGCTTATTTATAGAGTAAGTATTTTAATCGTATTAATTTAAAAGAATCTAAATCATTCTTCCATGATTTTCGAATCTCATCTTCAGATTTCTTTGCTTTCAAGTCGGTTAAAAACGTTTTATTTCCCGCTAATAAATTAAAAAATTCAGATCGATCAAAAAATTCTTTATTAGGATTAACGCAATTAAAAGCTTCTTGTATTTGGTACACCTCTAATTTAGGATTCGCCCGAAGGGAGTCCGCTGAATATCCTCGTAAATCATCGCCTATACAGTACTTATTTTCATGTTTGGGATACTTACTTTTGCCAGGCATACTTATAGGCTTAAACGTAAAGGAAAGTTGCTCCTTACAAGTAACATTAGGATGCCCCCAAACTTGAAAAGGAAAATCTGTTCCTCTCCCAATACTAACCTCAGTCCCCTCAAAAAAGCATAAACTAGGGTATAAATAAATTGAAAGTTGATTGGGTAAATTCGGACTTGGAGCAATTGGTAATATGTACGCTTTATCATAAGTCCAGTTTTGAAGTGGGATCACACTTAAATCAACCTGAGCAGAATCTTTCATCCAAAATTCGCCATTAATCATTTGAGCATATTCTCCTATCGTCATTCCATAAACTACTGGAACTGGATGCATCCCAATAAAGCTTTTAAAAGCGGCATCTAAAACAGGTCCATCAATATAATGAGCATTCGGGTTTGGACGATCTAAAACGATTACTTTTTTATTGTTTTCAGCTGCAGCCTCCATAACGTAATGGAGCGTAGATATATAAGTGTAAAACCGAACACCTACATCTTGCAAATCAAACAAAATAAGATCAATACTATCTAAACTTTCTTTTGAAGGTTTCTTTGTTTTCCCGTGTAAAGAAAAAATGGAAAGTCCTGTTTTATCATCAACCTCATGTTTGATATTCGCACCAGCACTATGATTTCCTCGAAAACCATGTTCTGGACTAAAAACAATTTTCACGTCAATACCCAAACTTAAA
>CAJJCC010000003.1 GCA_905182585.1 uncultured Flavobacteriales bacterium | reverse complement strand
CTTTTTAATACTTCCTTTTGATGAAATTGATTAATCCAAAATGAATCTTGCTTGTATTCCTCAATTGCTAAGTCTTTAGAAAAAGCCAAAGCAAAATTCACTCGCTCTTCCAAGCCGCTTACAACCTCATCACCAAAAAATCCGTTTTCATGAACTAAGCTCTTATAAACCATTTTCCCTTCAGTAGTATAGCTTCCTATCACTACAATTCCGGAAATAACTTTGTAATACTTAATAGCGCTGTCCCCCTGCTGATAAACGGCCTGATCTTTCTTGAAGCTTTTGGTTATTTTTAAAATTTCTTCTTGACTTGTATTCGAAATATACGCTCTAGAAATATTCATAACAATCTGCTTTTAAATTCTGATATAAAAGTAAAATTCAATTATCACGAAACTATCACAAAGGAATATCTAAAGTTTATAGATTATAGATTTTTCTGATGTTATTTGCACCCACTTAACACTTTCTCAATTTTAGGTCGTAATTTATAGAACGTTTTGATTTCTAAAAACAAGAATAATTAGGTTCCTTATTTTTTACATTCCAAAAACGTACGTTAGCTCCATTTCAAAACCACTAATATCAAGTGATTTCCAGCCCGGAACGTCCTTATAAAGCCTAAATTGATACTTCCCTCCAAGCAATATTTTTTTATTAAAGAACAAATTCACTCCTAAATCTCCATACAGCACTTTTGAAGAAGAGTTTAGTACATCTAATTCATTTGACTGATCACGTAGGTCGTTTTCATAAGTAATTCCAATATATGGCACATACATTAGTTTCTCCCTCTCGTGATAATATGCTGTTGCAAATGACGAATTTATTACTTGCCCAAACCTATATTTATCATTATTTAAAAGGCCCACTTTAAGGTTGGATTTATATAAAATTCCAACTTTTTTAAATTTCGCCATAAATTCAGCTCCAATTAATAGGTCGGAACTTTTACTTCCTGGTGCAAACTCTATAAAATCAACATCATTTGGCATAGAAACATCATATTCGCCGATTCCAAAATCAAGCCCTCCTAAAAAGTTATAAGTCAATTGCCATTTTTCAAATACAGCTATATTTTGATAACCCAGGAGTAATACAGGATCAGATAATCCAGAAATGTTAGTATCTAACTCATGAGATTCAATCTTTATATCGCTTATTGATAGCAATCCCTGAACGTAAAATCTTCGATGGAAAAAATATTTCCCTATTAAATCATAAGACCGGTAGGTTTCAGCCAAAGCCCCACCTTCTCCAGTATGTCGGAAGAATGGCATTTGCTCACCTGAATAATATACGTTTCGATACTTGATAGATAAATAATCAACGGGATCAGAATTGACCAAACCGGTAGATATATTACAACCGTCACATGCAAAGCTTTGCAAGGAAATGACGAATAAAAAAATGCTAACTATAAGTTTCATTAATGACGTAAAAATAATGATATTAAAAGTGTTCAGAACTATATTTCAAATATTTAACATAATCCTATATTTTAGTGGTAATGAATTCAAACAAAAACTTCCTCGTTTATAAATCTTCTGCTGGGTCAGGTAAAACATACACACTTGTAAAAGAATACTTAACCATCGCTTTATCAGATAAATCACCCGAAAGGTATAAAAACATTTTAGCAATCACCTTTACCAATAAGGCAGCTGCAGAAATGAAAGACAGGGTTACTTTTTATCTAAAATCATTTTGCCAACCAGAATTATTACAAGACGGCGAAAGGTTGATGTTTGATAATTTATGTGAATCTATCGTAATAAAAGAAGACCAATTACAAAAAAGGTCGTTTATTATGTTGCAATCCATTTTGCACAATTACTCCGATTTCAATATCACTACAATTGACAAATTCATTTTAAAAATCATTAGAAGCTTTTCATTTGACCTTCAATTACCTTATAATTTTGAGGTTGAACTAGATGGTAAAAGTTTGCTAAATCAAGCCATTAACAATTTATTATCCGAGACAGGAAAAGATAAAAAACTAACTGCTTTTTTAGTTAATTACATCAAACAGTTGGCTCAAAATGATGAAAGCTGGAATATTCAAACAAGTCTGTTAAAAATTGCTGAATTATCATTAAATGAAGACTCTGTTGAGCAAACAAAACTATTAAGTAAGTATAAGCTAGAAGATTTCGTAAAGGTAAAAGCTGAGATTGGAAAGGATATCCAAAAATACGAAGAAGCCGTTACCAATAAATATAAATTGGGACATGCCGCTTTAAAAAAGGCTAACCTAACGCCCGAATCTTTAAAAGGAAAAACGAGGGGTAATATTTGGGCGTATTTCAAAGATGAAAAGATAAACTCTAAACTATTTACAGATCCTGCTGCTCCTACTTATTTTAAAAATATTGAAGACGAAGAATGGGGGTCTAAAGGAAATGAAGGAAGTATTGATTCCAAAATCCAAAGTGAACTAAGTAACTTATTTACGGATTTAGAAGAATATAAGACAGAGCATCTTAGTGCTTATGTTTTAAAACAAAACGTACACAAAAACCTATTTCAACTTGGTTTACTAAATGAAATTGAAAAACAAGTTGAGATTATCAGAGAAGAACAAAACTTCATTCATATATCCGAATTTAATAAAAAGGTAGCCGAAGTAGTTATCGAACAACCTATTCCATTTATATACGAACGAATTGGAGAGAAATACAATAACTATTTAATTGATGAATTTCAAGATACCTCTACCCTCCAATGGCAAAATTTATTGCCATTGGTAGAAAACTCGTTGGCTTACAACAATCGAAACCTTATCGTTGGTGATGCTAAACAAGCCATTTATAGATGGAGAGGCGGAGATGTTGATCAATTTGCACTTTTACCTGAAGCACCTCAATTTGCAGACAATGAAATTATACAGGAAAGAATTCAAACATTAAAGCGTCAATTCAATCCTAAAAACTTAGATAGCAATTATCGATCAACAAAAGAGACTATTGAATTTAATAACCTATTTTTTAAAGAATTACTATCTCAACTTCCTGATTTCTTCGATACATATTATGCTGAATACCAGCAAAAAGTTGGAACAAAAAAAACAGGTGGTTACGCACAGATTAAACTTTTCAAAAAAGAAGATTACATCGATAATTCTCTAGATGAAATATTAAAAGTAATTAGAGATAACGATGCCAGAGGACGTAAGCGATCTGAAATTTGCGTATTATCAAGAAGAAATGCTGATTTAGCTTTAATAGCTGAACATTTAACCAAAGAGAATATTGAAGTATTATCCAATGAGAGTTTAAACCTCGACCAATCTCCTGAAGTTAACTTTTTGGTAAATATATTTAAGGTTATCATGAATAACCAAGATATTGATGCTATTATCCAAATTGGAACTTACCTAAATCAGCAAGAAGCTGTTGATTTTTTCAAGCTTTTTAATAAAAAAACACAACCTTATCAAGTTCTCGTTAACTTATTAGATACTGGTTTTGATGTTAAATTACCTGGAATATCTGGAATGTCTATTTACGAAGCATTTGAGGAGATTATAAGTACTTTTTCTATTCAAAAAAACACGCCATTTATTCAGACATTCTTGGATAATGTACGGCAAAAATCTGGATTATCGAGTGCTTCAGAATTCATCGAATTTTGGAATGAGAAGAAAGACAAAATTAAAATTGCAACTCCAGAAACAAATAATGCTGTTACTTTAATGACAGTTCATAGTTCGAAAGGATTAGAATTTCCAGTTGTAATATTACCTTTTGCCAATCGAAAACCTGTTAGGAGTGCATGGTTATGGCTTGATACATCAAATAAGGAATTTGGAATACCAACTTCTTTAACATCCAATAATAAGTCTATTTTAAAAACAGACTATTCTGAAAATTCTGAGCAAGAAAATTTAAAAATAACGCTTGATGAACTCAACGTGCTTTATGTGGCCTTAACAAGAGCTGCGGAAGAAACTTATATTACGATAGAAGAGCCTAGCAAGGAGCCAAAAGAAATAAAAGGAATTGAAACCTTTTTTCACCCAGTTTTAAATTCTTTAAATCCTGTTGATGAACAAACATTTTCGTTTGGGGCAAAAACAATCAAGGACAACAAAAACCCCAAAGCATCTAAATTCAAGTCAACTGCGATTGAAATCAAAGATCTTAAACAAGAAAATTGGAGAAGTAAAATTAAAATAAGCTTTTCTGCACCTGCTATTTGGAACGTCCCTCAAAACTCTGAAGAATCATTTATAAAATCCGATCCTCGAAAATTCGGTAATTTGATTCATTCAATTTTCGCAAGATTAAATGCAGAATTAAACATTGAGGAAACGATTGCTCAAATGGTAAATGATGGAATGATTGAAAAAGCCGATGTAGAGCATATTAAAGCTTTAGTTGCAAATACACTAAAACTAGAGCCTCTTCAATCGATATGGGGAGAAGGGAAGCATATCATAGAAAAAGAGATTATCACAAAAGACGGTTCTTCTTACAGACCTGATCGAATTATATCAATCGACAACGTTACTTATTTGATTGATTTTAAAACGGGATCAGTGCTTAAAAAAGATGCTAAGCAGATTAACAATTATAAAGATTTATTAACTACGCTAAACTTCAAGAATATACAAACTTACCTCATATACACAGAAGAGAATAAATCTGTAAAAGTTTAATTAGTAAAGTCAACGACAAACTAGTGAAATAATTCAGGGTATATTTCCAACATGCGAGTATTCTTTATCGTATCGCTTATTATACTTACTTTAAATTCAAAAGCTGACACTTCTGAATTCGTAACAGCCTATCCCAATAATCAGTTCTATCATAAAATAATTAGCCCGACCAAAAAGATTGTTGAAGAAGGCTGGAAAGTTGGAGACATCAGACAAGGTTGGTGGAAATACTATTCTTCAAATGGAATATTAATTAAGGAAGGTGCTTTTTCTGAAAATAAAAAATCCGGTTTTTGGATTAACTACAATATGAATGG
>CAJJCC010000002.1 GCA_905182585.1 uncultured Flavobacteriales bacterium | reverse complement strand
CTCATGAGCCGTTCCGTCAGCGTTCATTACTTCACTCATTACTAAATAACCGTTAATCCTAGCAGGATCAGGGTAAATTGCAACAGGAATTAATAAACAATCAGAATTTCCTCCTTCAGCTTGTTTTGTTGAAGATCCGTCAAAAGACCAGTTTCCTAGTTCTTCTAAAGTTCCTTGGAAGTTTTCATGCTCCTCAACTTTAGTCTTTGATCTCATGTTTTGGGTTGGCTTGTAACCATCCAACCAGATGTACTCTAACTTAATTTTTGCCATTTGATAACAATATAATTGGTTAAAAATATTCTTTTTTAAAGATGCAAATGTAATATTTTTCTTGAAAAAATCCTAAAAACCATCAAGATAACTTGGTATTAGGCAATAATTAAGAGCGGAAATCACAATAATTTCTCGGCTTTTAAATATGAAATAATAAGATCCGTCGCCCCTTTATTTTGAACAATAAAGTTTTGAATAATAGGCGCTAACGCTTTTTTTAAATCAGTCCCATTCAATTGTAAAATTTTTGTTTCAAATTCAGGATAATCTGAAACAGAAAAGCCAATCCCAAGTTTCATCATCAGAACTGCTTCGTCAAACTTTTTAAAATTGGGACCAAACACAACAGGAATTTCATAAGCAACAGCTTCTAAAGTGTTGTGTATACCAACTCCAAACCCTCCTCCAATATATGCAAAATCACCAAAACGATATATATATTTTAATAAGCCGATTTTATCTATTAATAATACGTCGTAATTTGTTTCTCCTTTTGAATATCTTCCTGCCTTGCCATTAAGCGAAACAATTATTTTATCAATTTCGCTGTTCTTAATTTCATGCGGAGCAATAATGATTTTTTTACCGTCTAATTTTCCTGATTTAATTAATTCAATAATTAAATTGTGATCAGGATCCCATGTACTACCAAAAACAATACAAGACGCTGACTTTAAGAACTCCGCTATGATTTTGTTTTCAAATTTTGTCTCTTTGTTGGAAATAACGGCATCAAAACGAGTATCACCTACCACAGAAACTTGATTAATATTATTTTTCTTTAAGATCGCTGTAGATTCATCATTTTGGACAAAAAAATATTTAACAGTTTTAAAATGTTTAAGAAACCACTTTCCTGGTTTCTTAAAATAAACTTGATCTTTTCTGAAAATCGCCGAAATAAATACCGTGGGAATTTTTCTTTTATTCAATTCAAATAAAAAATTAAACCAAAACTCATACTTGATAAAAACTACAACGGAGGGATTAATTTTTGAAATAAACTCTTTGGAGTTTCGCTTAGTATCAAAAGGAATATAAGTAACCAGATCAACCATTTTGTAATCCTTCTTCTCCTCAAAACCAGAAGGCGAGAAAAATGTCAGAACTATTTTTTTATTTGGATAATCATTTCTTATTCTCTCTATAAGCGGTCTTCCTTGCTCAAACTCGCCTAAAGAAGCCGCATGAATCCAAATCGGTTTATTGTCATTCTCAAAGTTCTCGATATGTAACTTCCTACCGGATATCATTAATCGAGCTTTCTGATTAAACAGGGATAACAGCAAAACCAAAATCGAATATATTTTAATGCCAAATGAGTATAGTAATCTCATAAACCCAAATATAATTTCAATTCATTTAATAGTAGATGTAAAATGAATTTAATTATTTTGCATGTTTACAGACAAAAGGTGGTTTAAATGGATAAAATTCAAATGGTTGATTTAAAGACCCAGTATCAAAAAATCGAAAAACAAGTTGATACAGCAATCAAGGAAGTGATAACAACCTCCAATTTTATAAACGGAAAGGCAGTAAAAGAGTTTGCTTCAGATCTTGAGAACTACTTAGGCGTGAAACACGTTATTCCTTGTGGTAATGGAACTGATGCTTTACAGATAGCTTTAATGGCATTTGAATTAAAGCCTGGAGATGAAATCATCACTTCTACTTTTACTTTCATAGCTACTGCTGAAGTAATTGCTTTATTGGGTTTAACCCCTGTTTTCGTAGATGTTGATTCGAATAATTTCAATATTTCGACCGAGGAAATAAAAAAGAAAATCACAAAAAAAACAAAAGTTATTTTACCCGTACACCTTTATGGGCAATGCGCACCAATGGAAGAAATTCTTGAAATCGCAAAAGAAAATAACCTTTACGTAATTGAAGATACTGCCCAAGCAATAGGTTCTAACTTCATTTTTAAGGATGGCTCTAAAAAAGCAGCAGGTACAATCGGTGATATTGGAACCACCTCATTTTTCCCTTCCAAAAACTTGGGATGCTATGGGGATGGTGGCGCTGTATTCACCAACAACTCTGAACTTGCTGAGAAAATTAAAATGATTACTAATCATGGTAGTAAAATAAAATACCACCACGAGGTTGTTGGAGTTAATTCTAGATTGGATAGTATTCAAGCTGCTATTTTGAAAATTAAACTTCCATTATTAAATGAATACTGTAATTCAAGAAAGAAAGCTGCAAAACAATACTCAGATGGGCTTTCGGGGTTAAACTGGATTAAAACTCCCGTTATCGAAAATTATTCAGAACATGTATTTCACCAGTACACACTCCAAATAACCAATGGAAAAAGAGATGAATTAAAAGCATACTTGGAATCAAAAAATATTTCGTCAATGATTTATTACCCCATTCCGCTTCATAAACAAAAAGCATTTTCTGAATATTCAACTTTAGATGATTTTTTAGTTACAGATCTTTTAGAATCAAATGTATTATCTTTACCTATGCATACAGAATTGAGTGAAGAAACAGTCAATTATATTATAAAAACTATAAAAGAATTTAAATGAAAATTGCGGTAATAGGCACTGGTTATGTAGGTTTAGTATCAGGAACTTGTTTTGCGGAGACTGGAAATGAAGTCATTTGCGTTGATATTAACGAGGATAAAGTTCAAAAATTAAAAAACGGGGAAGTACCCATTTACGAACCGCAACTTGAAACATTATTTGAAAGAAACGTCAGACAAGAAAGGTTAACATTTACAACTTCTCTTGAAGAAGCGGTTGATGCTTCAGACATTATTTTCCTAGCTCTACCTACTCCACCTGGAGAAGACGGAAGTGCTGACTTAAGCTATATTTTAGGTGTAGCTGAACAGTTAGGAAGTTTAATGAAGGAATATAAAGTAATTGTTGATAAAAGCACAGTACCCGTAGGTACAGCTGCAAAAGTTACCGCTGCGATAAAACAAAATTCGACAGTTGAATTTGATGTGGTTTCAAACCCTGAATTCTTAAGAGAAGGTTTTGCTGTTGAAGATTTCCTTAAACCGGATAGAGTTGTTATTGGAACATCTTCCCAAAGAGCTCAAAAGGTTATGGAAGATTTATACAAACCTTTTGTTAGACAAGGGAACCCTATTTTCTTCATGGATGAGAAGTCTGCTGAACTAACAAAATATGCAGCCAATTCATTTTTAGCAACAAAAATTTCATTCATGAATGAAATTGCCAATATATGTGAAAAACTTGATGCTGATGTTGATCAGGTTAGAATTGGAATTGGTTCCGATACTCGAATTGGAAAAAGATTCTTATTTCCTGGAATTGGTTATGGAGGAAGTTGTTTTCCTAAGGATGTTCAAGCTTTAATTAAGTCATCAAGCGAAGTTGGTTACGACTTTAAAATTTTAAATGCTGTTGAAGAAGTAAATGCAAATCAAAAGACAATTATTGTCCCTAAAATCAAAAACTATTTCGGAAACTTAAAAGGAAAAAAAATTGCAATTTGGGGGTTGGCTTTCAAAGCTGACACTGATGATATTAGAGAAGCCCCTGCAATGTATATTATAGATGAACTGAAATCTCTTGGTGCTGAAATTATAGCATTCGATCCTGAAGCGATGGATAACATCAAGAAAATTTATGGAGCCTCTATTCAATTTGGAAAAAACGCATATGAAGTACTTGAAGGTGCAGATGCTCTTTTAATTGCTACAGAATGGGGTGTTTTTAGAAATCCGGATTTTGATAAAATAGGTGAATTACTCAATGAAAAAGTGATTTTTGACGGTCGTAATTTATACGATCTAGAAAAAATGACCGACTTAGGTTTTAGATATTATAGTATTGGACGTCAAGAAGTAAAGTAATATGAAAAGAACATTAATAACTGGTGCGGCAGGATTTCTTGGCTCACATTTGGTTAAAAAATTTTTAAATGAAGGTCATTATGTTATCGGAATGGATAACTTAATCACGGGGAGTTTAAAAAATATTGAAGAATTTCAATCTAACGAAAATTTCGAATTTCAAAATCATGATGTTTCAAAATTTGTTGAGATAGATGGAGCGCTCGATTACATCCTTCATTTTGCTTCACCGGCAAGTCCGATCGATTATTTAAAGATTCCTATTCAAACGTTAAAAGTAAGTTCTTACGGAGCTCATAATTTACTAGGTTTAGCTAAGGAAAAAAGTGCACGAATAATTGTTGCATCTACATCTGAAGTTTATGGTGACCCATTGGTACACCCACAAGTTGAAGAATATTATGGTAACGTAAACCCTGTTGGGCCAAGAGGTGTTTACGACGAAGCAAAAAGATATATGGAAGCTGTGACTATGGCCTACAATACTTATCATGGAGTGGAGACTAGAATAGTAAGAATATTTAATACTTACGGTCCCAAAATGAGACTTAATGACGGAAGAGTTTTACCGGCGTTTATTGGTCAAGCCTTGAGAGGTGAAGATCTAACTATTTTTGGAGATGGCTCTCAAACAAGGTCATTTTGTTATGTAGACGATTTAGTTGATGGAATTCATAAATTATTAATGAGTGACTATAGCCAACCTGTAAACATAGGTAACCCTTCTGAAATTACAATTAGTCAATTTGCAGAGGAAATTATAAAATTAACAGGGACGACTCAAAAAGTATGTTACGAGGACCTCCCGGTTAATGATCCAAAACAACGAAAACCAGATATTACTAAGGCTCAATCTATTTTAAACTGGGAACCAAAAGTTTCTAGAGAAGAAGGTTTAAAAATTACTTACGAATATTTCAAAAGTCTTTCTGTTGAAGAATTAAACAAGAAAGAACATAATAATTTCGATAAATACATTCTTAAGTAATGGGTTATTTCTCACATGATACAGCGATAATTGATGACAATTGTCAAATAGGAAATAATTCAAAAATTTGGCATTTTTCCCACGTTATGCCAAATTGTAAAATAGGTGAAAATTGTAATTTGGGACAGAATGTTGTTGTATCGCCAGATGTTATTTTAGGAAATAATGTTAAGGTGCAAAATAATGTTTCGATTTACACAGGCGTAATATGTGAGGATAATGTTTTTTTAGGTCCTTCCATGGTATTTACTAACATATTAAATCCAAGGTCAGCAATCGTCAGAAAAGACCAATATGTCAAAACAATAATAAAAGAAGGGGCTAGTGTAGGGGCAAATGCAACGATAATTTGCGGAAACCAAATTGGTAAGTTTGCTTTAATCGGTGCAGGTGCCGTAATTACGAAACCAGTACTTGATTATGCCTTAGTTGTAGGGAACCCATCTGTTCAGATTGGCTGGGTTGGTGAATTTGGACATAAACTAAAGTTTAATAACGAAGGATTGGCGACTTGTAAAGAAAGTGGACAAATTTATAGTTTAAATGATTACACTGTTATCCGAGTTTCATGAATAAAATAGTGAATTTTGCAATTATTGGATGCGGTCATATTGGGAAAAGACATATGGAGATGATCCATAACAACCCACAGGCTAATGTGGTTGCAATATGTGATACAAAAGAAAGGTCAGAACTAAATATTGACCCTAAATACGATGTGAATTTTTATTCATCGGTCGAAGATTTGTTAGCAGAAGAAGAGAACGTTGACGTTGCTTGCGTTTGTACCCCAAATGGACTTCACGCTTCCCAAAGCCTAAACATATTAGAAAATAAAATCCATGTTGTTTGTGAAAAACCAATGGGATTAACAAAACAAGAATGTGAAACAATTATATTCAAAGCGTTAAATGTATCGAAACAAGTTTTTTGCGTAATGCAAAATAGATACTCTCCGCCCTCTGAATGGTTAAAGGAAATTGTTTCTTCTAAAGCTTTAGGTGAAATATTTATGGTTCAAGTTAATTGCTACTGGAACAGAGATGATCGATATTATAAAAAATCGGAATGGAAAGGAACAAGCAAATTAGATGGAGGAACACTTTTCACTCAGTTCTCTCATTTTATAGACATAATGTATTGGGTATTTGGTGACATCACAAATATCTCAGCAAAATTCAATGATTTCATGCATAAAGAATCAACTGATTTTGAAGACTCTGGAATAGTTTCATTTGACTTCGTTAACGGTGGAATGGGAGTTTTAAACTATTCAACGGCTGTTTGGGATTCTAATTTAGAAAGC
Source organism: uncultured Flavobacteriales bacterium (assembly GCA_905182585.1). GTDB lineage: Bacteria > Bacteroidota > Bacteroidia > Flavobacteriales_C. The sequence continues at coordinate 1,993 of CAJJCC010000002.1, read as the reverse complement.
AGTATTACTGTAATAGGAGAAAAGGGGTCACTAAAAATTGGGGGACAATACATGGATAAAGTAGAATTTTGTAATGTAGAAAACTACGAAATGCCTAAATTAGCGCCCGTTAATCAACCAAATGATTATGGAACCTATAAAGGTTCGGCTGCAAACCATCATTATGTGATTGAAAATGTGATTGAAACTCTTAATGGTAAAAAAAGTGCAACGACGAACGCACTGGAAGGTTTGAAGGTTGTTGAAATAATTGAAAGAATATATAAATTAAAAGATTAAAAGATTAAAAGATATGATTGCTAAAAAATTAACTCAAGGAGAAGAAACATTGGCGGTAATTGGACTAGGTTACGTTGGTTTACCCATTGCTTTAGAGTTTGCTAAAAAAACTAAAGTTATAGGATTTGATATCAATCAAGGTCGTGTTGATTTAATGAAAAATAAAATCGATCCTTCTAAAGAGTTAGTAACTTCTGATTTTGATGGTTGTGATATTGAGTTCACTGCTAATATAGAAGACTTAAAAGATGTGAAATTTTACATCGTTGCAGTTCCTACTCCAATAGACGAACATAACTTACCTGATTTAAAGCCCTTACTTGGAGCATCATCAACTGTTGGGAAAGTAATTTCAAAAGGTGATTATGTTGTTTTTGAATCAACGGTTTACCCAGGGTGTACAGAAGAAGACTGTGTTCCTGTTTTAGAAAAAGAATCTGGGTTGAAATTTAATGAAGATTTTAAAGTTGGGTATTCACCAGAAAGAATTAACCCGGGTGACAAAGAGCATACCTTAACTAAAATTGTAAAAGTCGCTGCTGGAAGTTGTGAAAAATCGGCAAATGAAATTGCTGAGGTTTATGAAATGATTATTACCGCAGGTGTTCACAGAGCGTCTAGTATTAAAGTAGCTGAAGCTGCTAAAATTATTGAAAACACACAACGGGATGTAAATATCGCCTTGATGAATGAACTTTCAATGATCTTTAATAAAATTGGAATAAACACATATGAGGTTCTTGAAGCCGCAGGAACAAAGTGGAATTTCTTAAAATTCTTCCCTGGACTTGTTGGAGGGCACTGTATTGGTGTAGATCCATATTACCTTACTTACAAAGCAAGAGAACTAGGATATCATTCTAAAATAATAAACTCAGGGAGGGCTCTTAATGACTCTATGGGTCCGTATTTAGCACGCCAAACAGTTAAGAAATTAATTAGTAATGGAAAAGACATCGTCAAATCTCGTGTTCTAGTAATGGGAGCTACTTTTAAGGAGGATGTTAGTGATATTAGAAACTCAAAAGTTGCATCCGTAATAGATGAACTTAAAAGTTTTGGTGTCACTGTAGAGGTACACGATCCTTTCGCTTCCAGTGATGAAATAAACCATGAGTATGGCTTCACTTTAATTCCAGAAATTAAGGGGAAATATGATGCAGTTGTTGTCGCAGTAAACCATTCAGAGTATTTAGAATTAAAAGAAGATTACTTTAGAAACTTATTAACGGATAAAGGATTACTTGTAGATGTAAAAGGAATCTATAGAAATTCGATTAAAGAATTAGAATACTTAAGTCTTTAACATGATTTTAGTTACTGGTGGTGCTGGGTATATAGGTAGTCATACTATTGTTGAGCTGCTAAATAAAAATTTTGAGGTTCTTGTAATTGATAACTTCTCTAATTCAGATGTATCTGCATTAGAGTCAATTGAAAAAATCACAGGTAAATCCATTTCATTTATTGAAATGGACTTACGTAATTATGACTTATTAGTAGAAAAGACCAAAGAATTTGACATCGAAGGAATAATACATTTCGCTGCATACAAATCAGTTGGAGAGTCTGTTTTTGAACCCTTAAAATATTATGACAACAATATTAATTCGTTAGTTAATGTATTACAATTATTAAAAGAAAGAAACATCTCAAATTTTGTGTTTTCTTCTTCATGCACTGTCTACGGATCTCCTGAAGTCATACCAGTAAC
>CAJJCC010000001.1 GCA_905182585.1 uncultured Flavobacteriales bacterium | reverse complement strand
TTAGCTTCTTCTTAAAATTTTTCTATGCTAAAAAAAATAACATTAAATATTTTATTTTTGATATTAACAAGCGTTTGTTTTGGTCAATATGATGAAAAGATAAAGATAATGACTTACAACATATTTGCAAAAGGCAATTCCAATTCAGATTATCAAGAAGTAATTGACGCAATACAAGAAATAAACCCTGACATATGTGCTCTACAGGAAGTTGATAATAAATTCCATTCTGATATAGATGTGTCGAAATTAATTTCTGAAGCGTCTAGTATGCATCAAATTTTTCATACTCTTTATCAAGATACTTCAGGAGGTAAAGTTGGCGATGCAATGCTTTATCGTTCAATTCCTAAATCAAACGATTTAAAAAAGGTTCCGGCTAATTTGGAGGTAGGTTCTGGATCTATTATTATTTCAGAAACTATAGTAGAGATGAATAATAGTAAAGTGGCTATTTATAATACTCATTTAACTTGGGAAAAAAGTGAATATCGAGTGTATCAAGTAAATGAGATTTTAGACTGGATCAACAATAGAAACTCTGCAGAGACTCCTATTATTTTATTAGGCGATTTCAACTCCAAAATTAATAGCCCTGCTGTAAATTTGTTGGAGGTGGCCGGTTTTGATATTGCTAAGAATTCAAATAGCGAAACACCTGCGGCAATTGATCACATTATGTTTAAACCTTCTGACAGGTGGGTTTTACATGAAGTAGCATCACCTAAAAACTTTGGAGGATCTGACCATTACCCTGTTTGGGCAACACTTGAGTTACTAGATTTGAATATTAATACAATTACTACATTTGATTTATTTGAAGCAAAAGCGTTTCCAAATCCATTTACAAACAATATAAATATTGAGGTTCCAATAGAAGAAAATGGCTGGTTGAGTATTTATAACGTATATGGTAAAAGAGTTCATTCACAACTTATTTTGGATACCAAATTCACCGTTTCTTTATCAAAAATTCCAAGTGGAGTTTATTTTGTAAAGTTTAATAATTCAAAAACTATTAAAATTATTAAAGAATAAAATACCCAAGTAAATTTGGATACTTTATTCTTATTATTTAATGAAATACACTTGTTAATTTGAGTTACTGATCGTAATAAGAAGCCACATTTATTTTATACTCTTGCTTTTTCGACTATATATTTATGTTAAATTGACATTCACAAATTTTATCAAGATTTACTTTAAGGATATCTTATTTTCAATCATTATTGAATATTTTTTTTGGAACCAATTACATTATTAATGTGTCTGTAAGTTATTTCTAAACTCCTCGATGAGGACCATTCCTTTGATGCGGTAAGATCTATTGATTTAACAGTGAAAAATCCTGAACTTCAATGGAAGATCAATGAAGAATACACCAAAAGAGTTATTCCAGTAGGCCCTGAGTCATTTTCAGAAAAAAGGCTTAACAGAGATGTTAGTCTTAATTTAAAAAAATCAACTTTATAGATAGCTTATTTTTTTGGTAACAGAGATAATTTTTAATGAAGCTCATAAGTTCTAACCTTTGATCAAAAAAAAACTCCAATGAACTTAGATTTTTTGAGTGTCCAAAACAAGTGAAGTATCGAACTTTTTGAAGGAAATTTTGAATCTGTAAATGAACTCGTGTGAAGTCATATTATGACTTTACTAAAACTAAAGGTCAACAATTGCTAATAACATAGCATCTATTAAATGACATCAATGGTAATCAACTCGACATTTAACAAGTCCTATTGTTAAATGTTCAATTTATTCGTTGTCCACATAACATTTGAAAAATAAATTTAGATGGTCGATATTCCCGTCATCCTTATTCTTTTTCAAAGGATAAGTTGTCCTAGCATTATAATGAATTTGGGACTTACCCCGAAGTCTTTATTTAGTGTCTTTGTATCATAAAAAGTGGGAATTCCTAGTTTATACACAGTAGTGAATCCGTTTTAATAAACCTTATCGTTAAAAAAATGTCTATTTGTGACTTCTGGTTGTTCAGAGTTCTTTATTTTCAAAGAATATATTTAACTACCTTCATGAAAATGATTTCTATGAACAAAATATTCAGTGTGTTAATAATGTGTGTTTTATTCATCTCATGCAAAAAACAATTTGAAGGTTTTACAAAATTCACTATATCATATTCCGAGGAGGCCACAATTAGTAGTTCGACAGGAGTTAACCTTCCTTTTAATATTAATACTCCTCCAACTGAAACAAATTCTAAACAGGAGTTTAAAAATGAAAAAACAAGAAAGGATCTAATAAAGGAAATATTTATTGAAAACATTTCTATCGAGATCAAAAACCCGAGCTCAGCCGATTTTAGCTTTTTAGAAGAAGTAACGATTTATATTAAAGCAGATGGTTTGGATGAAAAAAGCGTAGCTTGGAAAAAACCAGTTGTAAATACTGGAAGCAATATTTTGAAGTTAGACGTAACAAGTCACGATCTTCAGGAGTACATCAAAATGGATTCTTTCACTCTACGAATTAATGCAATTACAGATGAGCTTTTAACTCAAGATCATACCTTGAATATTTCTACGAAGTTTAATATTTCAGCTAAATTGTTAAATTAGGGATTATGCGAAAATTAAAATGTGTATTGCTGATTTTAATTTTCCCTGTTCTAGGGTTTTCTCAAGAAAACGAGAATAAAGAGCATGAAATAAATAGGTCACGAATTTCCTTAGATGTAGGGTTTCCGAATATAGTAGGATTAAGCGGTGAATATATACTACCCTTTGTTTCTAATCACTTTTCTATTAATGCTGATATCACTTACCTTCCTAACTTTGTCCCAAATTCAAAAACTACCATAAGCTACTATTCATTAGGTTCTAATATTTATTTCAATAAAAAAGGAAAAGGTCTTTACTTTGGGTTTGGATATGGACACTTACCGATTAGAACTACTGAAATAGAAAATAAAAAAGTAGATATTTCTGTTGATTTCTCAATATTTAACTCAAAACTGGGGTTAAAAATTGGAACAACAGCATTTATAAAGTTTGAAATTGGTTATTCAATGATGTTTTATAATATCGAAGAAGCAAATTATTACATGGATGAAACTTATGGTTTACAAATAAATCCAACAATTGACTTTCTACACTTAATGAATGGGAAAATAGGATTTGGGTATTCATTTTAAAAACAGTTATGCAATCGTAGCTTTTATTGAAAGATTTTAGTTTCAGGAAAATCTGGAATTTAATCTACAATTTTCAAAAAAAAGTTAAGTAGCTGATTTTAGGTTATTAATTTGATTAAATTCTAATATTTATTTTCCGTTTAATGTTGAATATCTTCTCAGTCTGTTGTTCTCAGTTTAAATGTATTTAAAAACTGGAGTTGCTAACTTTATTAGGACACAAAATATAAGACCTATTCTAAAAATTAATAGATTATAATTATTGCAAGAGAAAAAAGAAAGTTCAGCAAAGAGTTTAAATCAAAAGTTATTTGGTTGAGTTATCAGGGAGACACCATCAAGTATTTAGCAGATTAATTAGGAGTCCAAACAGCAAATATTTATAAATGGCGTGCTGGAAACAAAATGAGACTAAGGTTTCTCTTACTGTTAAAAGCAGGATAATCAGGAAGTAAAAGAGTTACGCAAAACATTAAAGAACGTTGAATTAGAACTTGAAATATTTAAAAAAGCCGTTCACATCTTCTCTAAAAACGATGGGGAATTTACCAAATAATAGTATAAATAAGGACAATTACTCCAACGAGAGGATGTGTAAGGTTTTAAAAGTATTAATAAGTTACTACTATAGCTGGTATACAGGAGAAATTTTGAAACATAATTTTGAAAATATTCGATTGACTCAAGTAATAAAATAGGTGTTTACAAAAAGTAAAAAGACGTACGGCAGTGAAATAATAGCAGCAAGTATGAAAAGAAAAGGTTATTTTTTTTCTCGACTAAGAGTGGCCAAACTAATGCGTAAAGAAGCCTTGATAAGCAAAATCAAAAGAAGTTTTAAAGTGACTACAGATTCTAATCATGGATACTGTATTTCAAAGAATCATTTAAGTCGAAACTTTACACCAAAGGCATTAAATGAAACTTGGGTATCTGATATTACTTACATCAAAACTGATCAAGGATGGCTTTATTTAACAACGATAATCGATTTATTTGATAGGCAATTAATCGGCTGGGCGTTGAGTAAATATTTGTTTACTAAGGAAACTATAGTTACTGCTTAGAAAATGGCCTTGTCAAAAAGAACAATTGATAAGCCGGTTATATTTCATTCGGACAAAGACGTTCAATATGCCAGTAAAGAGTTTAGAAAGTTACTGAAAGATAATTGTTTGATTGTTCAGACTATGAGTAAGGAAGGTAATTGTTGGGATAACGTAGTGGCGGAAAGTTTCTTTAAAATATTAAAGTCAGAATTAATTTATCATGATGATTATAAAAGCATAGAACAGGCTAAAACTACGGTATTTCAATATATTAAAACTTGGTATAATACGAGAAGGTTACACTCTTCATTGGATTATAAAACACCTAAAGAAATTGAATTAGAATTCATGAAAATACAGCATAGGTATTAGAAAAACTGTCCTACTTTTGTTACAAGTTCAGTTTCAGAAAAGGTTTAAATTAAAGTCACTTCAAAAGCCTTACCGTATAAAACGAATAACCTTAACTATTTAATTAAAATAAGTTAGGGTTTAATCAATTTTAAAAAATATACCCAAGTCGAGTGAAGTCTCGAACTTTTTGAAGGAATATCAAATAGCCATTTTGGAAATTTGAGGCTCCAATTTCAACTTTAATCACCCTTTAGTTTTGATTTTTTTTATTTCTTAAACTGATTTTTTTCAAAAATGTAATATTCAATAACGACAATATATAGTACTCCCCATCGATAGCATAGATTAATTTATTGGTCCTTCGTATTCTTAAAAGTAATAGATCCAAAAAACTCAACTTTAAATAAAGCAGTTAAATATTTCAACTTTTGATGATTTTAAATTATCGAACCTTGTTCTCCATATAAACTAAGGATTACGGAATATTAGGTTAAATTCTGGTAAAATGATTAAAACAAAAATCCCTCTGAAAAGAAATGTTTCAGAGGGAAGTATACCTAAAAAAGGTGAAAGATCGAACTTTTTGAAGGAAGATATAAGAGCTATTTTGGATTTATAATATTGTTATTTTCAACGCGCCAAACAACAACAAAAAGGGATCTATTAGGAGCGTGAATTCTCTTTGAGATAAGTATACACCACTTATATTTGCTATTTTAATACTCTCCACCCCATCTCCTGAGATTTAAACTATCATTGTCAAACTTTGGTAGATTAAAAGGATTTGTATGGGTAGATGTAGTATCTGAAAGTGTTTTCATAAAAGCAATTAGTGCGTTAAGGTCGTTTTTAGATAGTAATAAGGAGTCTGATGAAAGTGTTTGTTGTGGGAGATCTATTCCTTTTCCTTTTCCACCTCCGTTGTTATAAAAATTAACTACTTCTTCTAGTGTTTCGAATTTTCCATTATGCATATAAGGTGCGGTGTATTCAATATTTCTTAAACTAGGAGTTTTAAACATTCCTTTTACATATCGAGCTTCTGGGTAGCTGTTTCTGAATCGATCGTAAAGACCAAAATCTCGGTCTAAGGTATTAGAATTTCCATTCGTGGTGGTTCCAATGATTTCCCCTTCTGTATCATTATAATGAGGAGGAACGAATCCATTAAAGTGAGGTGGGAAATGACAAGTTGCACATGCCGCTTTTCCAAGAAAGAGGTTGGCTCCAGTGATTTCTTCGGGTGTTAAATCGACCTGATTTCCTCTGATATTTTGGTCAAACTTTGAATTGATACTCACCAACGACCGGACATATATTTCTATACTTGATTTAACAGTTCCAATACTTATAGGTTGATCGTGTGAATAAAAAGCTCTATCAAAAAGTTCTTGATAAGCTGTGCTTTGTTTTAGTTTTCCAACAATTTCTTCAGGAGTTGTATTAAATTCATTTTCACTTAAAATTACATTCATGATTTGATCATTCATATCGCTTGATCTTAAATCCCAAAAAAAGTTATTTTGAAAACAGGAGTTAATAAGCGTTGGTGAATTTCTCTTGATATTTCCCTTTAAATCAAACGCCATACTAGTGGAAAGTCCATCTGAAAAAGCTTTATCAGGCGAATGACAAGAAGCACAAGCTCTTTTATTGTTTTTGGATAAAATGGGATCGAAAAACAATGTTTTGCCTAGGTCAATTTGATCTTGATTGTGACTCGTTACGTTTCCCCTAATACTATAGAATGGATCAAGATAGTCCTTTGAAAATAAATGTGCACCATTTGCAATAGACCGCTTGATTGTGCTAACTTCTCTATAAGTTTCGTATCCTGTGCTTACATGTAGTTTTTTTATTTGTGCTTGTAATGGAAGTAGATAGTCTCTGTAGTAGATATATCTATTTAAGGATTCGAAATTCTTATCTGTTAAAAAAGTAATGGACTGTTTTAGCTGATTTTCGAAAGACTTGTAATCAAAAGATGAATTGGCCAATTCTTTGAAAAAACTTAGGTCACTTTGAAGATGTTTTAAAACCACTAATGCATCCGGAATACTTTGCAAGTAAATAGGCGAGTCAAAACCGCTTAAGCCTAAAGTAATCAATTTAGTAATCGCTAAATGATTGGCCTCGAGTATTTCCCAATTCTGAAGGTCAAGATCGAATATAGATGTTTTAATTTGAATTGCATTTTTCTGTAATGATTTTAGTTGAACAACCAGGTTTTTATGATCTATCTTTTCCTCTGCCAGTAACTCCTCAATAACTTGTAGTCCTGTAGGTTCGTCCTTGTGTAAGATCACTACATCTTTTGTAATGCTAGGAACGGGCCCGCCATTTATAGCTTTGTCTAAACTTGGATAGCGGAACATTGTATAGGTTTCAATACCCTTGTAGGCCGCTCTGGTTTTTTTGTATTGAGCGAAGTATTGATCAACTTTTTGAAATTGAACAATTTTTAAGAACTGGTTGGCTTGCTCTTCAAAGAAAGAAGCCCTTTTGAGTACATCGAGTTGAATATGTTGGTTGGGGTGTTTGATTGTATTACCCGTCGTAAATTGAAAAGAAACGAGCACAATGAGTAAAGATATTCCGACTAAAATTTTGTTCATGGGATGAAATAAAAGAAGGAGGCTATTGATATAGCCTCCTATATATTAGTGATCTGATATATAAAACATTATTCAATAATTAACTTTTTAGTTTGTCCTTCTTCATTCTGAATAAAATAAGTACCGGTAGGTAAAGAAGAAATATCTACAACATTAGTATTTCTTTCTACCATCAAACGCTGTCCAGTTGAATTGTAAATAACGATATCCATTTTTTCGCTCAAGTATATTTCCCTTGAAGCAGGATTTGGATACATATTAAAAGCGCTACCCTCTAAAACTTCCTCTGTGGCTAGAGTTTGTTCCAAAACATCCTTATAGCCAGTTATAGCTACAGTAACAGAATGGTTGAACGGGGGGGTATTAGAAGAAGAAGGATGTTGAATATTTACAATGTAAGTACTTCCATCAGGAGTAAATCTTCCGCCTGTAGTTTCACATCCACTTGGTCCAGCGATAAATCTTTTTAACTCTCCAACATGGTACACTTTACCTGGCTCATCGCTTGTTACATCCAATAGATAGATTTCGTTTAACTTATTGGCGAAGTGAGCAGGATTCGCGGGCACTCCAGATGGGTTCATATCCTCATTAATTGCGAGATATGTTTTTCCATCAATAACAGTGGAAGCTAGTCCATCAGGAGAAGATAAGTGGTTGTTACTTGGATTGTAATCTCTTTTGATTTCTCCACCACCTTCAATAGCACCTTCAATTTTTCCATTTGCAGTGTTTAGTCTTAATACTCTACCCCACATATCTGTAAAACTTGAATCGATTGATCCATCCTTTGCATCTAATTGAACTAAGTGGTTTGCTAATGTTCCTCCTGCTTCAAGAGCTGCTTTAACACTTTGTGTTTTTCCTCTTCCTGTTTCAGTGATGAAAACTGTACCGTCGTTGATACCTTCAATCCACTCCAATCTCATAAATACTGTCGCTCCTAAAGCATACGCCTCATTTCTAGCATCCAGCATTGTGCTTAAGTCCATATTTAAGGCTTCCCAAGCCCCAGTCTTTGCATCTTCTGATTGCTTGTAGCAATATAATTGCCCAACACTAAAATCTTCGGCAACATCTGCTACAAATTTGAATAAAACAGCGCCGGAAGAGTTGTCATCCGATAAATAAACTGTTTTTCTATCTGAAGCAATCCAACCTCCCTCATGGTCGTATCTACCCATGTTGTAGTTTTTCCGAACTGCTACAGCATTGGCAACATCTACTTCAATCATATACTGAAAGTTTTGATACTTCTTGATGGATGTATTTTCAGCTTCTCCGTTAAATGTTTCTACCTCGTAATCACTTGTATCGGTGATACCTGCGCCGTCATTATAAATAGTTTTGTTATCTCTAAAGGCCGATCCCCATTCTTCTGCAGTAAAAACCTTACCCCAAGATGTTTGAATTCCGCCACAGTTTGCACCAGTTCCACCAACTCCAGAGAAATCAACGTTTCTGTATTTTCCTTGTGGATGATTAGCAACTTCCCACGATTTGGTTATTTGATTATAATAAGTGTTGAAAACAGTCATTCCTCCACCATCTCCATTAATTGGATCCGCTTCCACTCTTTCGTGGTTAACAATAACATATCCGCTATCGCTTCTTCCATTGATAGGGACAAAGCCCGTAAAGTCTTGCCATTCTTTTGCTAATGCGCTATCGCCAGCAGCATTATGAACATGGTCAACACCGCCAGTAAATAACACATCGTATTTAAGAGGAGATGCGGGAATCAGTATCGTAACTAAATCCGTTGAGTGATCTGATGTATTGTAAAAATTTTCGTTTAAAACTGGAAATGGCGATTGTGCGAAAATAGCTCCAGTTACGGCTGCGAGTCCAGTAGTTAACAAATGTCTTTTCATTTTTTTCATTTTTAGTTCTGTTTAGTAGTTGTTGCAAAATTGAGCCATTAATATGGATCAAGTGTTTATCAAAGCTTTATGAAAACGTTAATAATGATCAAAAAAAAAATCTAAAAAAAAACTTAACATGCTTTATTTCAGTAGTTTAATTTTTTATATGACATTTGTTATTTTAACGGAATGTTATACACATGTTATTAAATATGCAGTATTTTTTTGTTAGTTTGAAGTGAATTATATTGCTGCGTACCCTTTGTTTATTATCAAAATCGGGTAAATAAAGTTGAATTGGAACTATTCTTATTAGCCTGGGAATGTTAACTATCCATTAATTGGATGGAGTTGCTACTTTTAATGAGAGAGAAAAGTTAAGATAGTTTGAGTTGTTTTGATAATTAACTTTAAACAATGGGTACACGAACAAAATTCAGCAAAGACTTTAAACTCAAAGCAGTTCATTTGAGTGAGAAATCTGATAATATAAAAGATTTAGCAATCAGTTTAGGAATAGACGGAGCATTACTTTACCGTTGGCGGAAAGGGTATTTTAAAAGAGAAGGAAAAAGCGTAGTATTCCCTGGAGTAGGTAAATCGACAGGAATCCTTGACCCTGAACGAGAAGAATTAAAGCGTTTACGCGGAGAGAATAAAGATTTAAAAGAAGAACGGGACATCTTAAAAAAGGCGGTGAGCATCTTTTCCAAGAACGATTGAAAAAATATAAATTCATTGAGAATCATATAAATTATTTTTCGGTTGAAAAGATGTGTCGAGTAATGAAAATTAATAGTGATTGCTATTATAAATGGAAAAAGCAGCCTTTAGGTAGGAGAGCTTTGGAAGGTGTTCATTTAAAACTTGCCATAACTAGAGTGTTTAAAGTCAGTGATAAAACTTACGGAAGTCCTCGTGTTCATCAGGAATTAAAAAGTGAAGGCTTTGTAGTTTCAAGAAAAAAGGTGGCTTACAAAGTAAAATTAGAAAGCAATGGAAAGTAACTACGAATTCCAGTCATCGTTATCCTGTAGCTCAAAATTTACTGGCTCAAAACTTCGTTGTAAGCAGACCTGATGAAGTATGAGTGTCTGATATCACTTATATCAAAACAAGCCAAGGATGGCTATATCTAACTGTAATAATAGATTTATGGGACAGAGCTGTAGTAGGTTGGAGTTTAAGTAAAACCATGTTTACTAAGGATGCCGTAATTCCAGTTTGGAAAATGGCTAATATTAACAGAAACATTACAGAACCGTTATTATTTCATTCTGACAGAGGTATTAAATATGCTTGTAAGGCGTTTACTAATTATTTAAAATCGAACCGTTTAGTAAAACAAAGTATGAGTAGAAAGGGGAATTGTTGGAATAACGCAGTTGCTGAAAGTTTCTTTAAAACCATCAAAACTGAATTAATTTATCATCATAAATACAAAACAAGAATGGAAGCAGAATTACAGGTTTTTAAATACATCGAAACTTGGTACAATAAAAAAAGAAGGCATTCAGCTTTAAACAGAAAATCAATCTTAGAATTTAATCAAAAAAATAACATAAAATCAGCAACTTAATTTTTTTCTTCACCTTTTAGTTGCAATTCCAAATAAATTTATTTCCTGAGTTTAATAGTTAAATATTAGACAAGTCATATAAAGAGTGAGTTAACAGTCATTTCGAGGCTTATAAGTAATGTTTAGATTAAAAACTAAGGCATAAAGTTTAAGAAAAGGTTTAAATTATAGACACTTTAAAATTTTTCCAGTACAGAAACCGTACAAAAATGAATAACCTTTAAACAATAAAAAACCCTAACTATTTAATTAAAAACAAGTTAGGGTTTAGTTAATTTTAATAAATGTACTCGAGGCGGGAATCGAACCCGCACTCCCGCAAGAACTGGATTTTGAATCCAGCGCGTCTACCAATTCCGCCACTCGAGCATTTTGAACAAAGAAAGCAAATTTAGATAAAAAAAAGGTTAAGACTGATATTTATTTAATGAGATATTAAATCCTGTTTTTCACTTTGCAACATCAGGTTGGTTTCCATTACTGTATTTAAATTAAAGCTAACATAAAAACCCTACTTATTAAACCATCAATACATCAAAACACCACAGTTATTGAATCACTGTTGACTTGAAGTCAGAATTGATTATTTTAAACCTTCTTCGACTAAGCCTAAGTTTAATTACTCGCCTCAAAAACAGCTTTAAATGTATTCATACCAAATTCACGTTAGGTATGAACACATTTAACATGTTCAAGTGTGCTTTAAATAAAAACTTGATCATCTGATTTTTTTGATATTTGATAAACTGAAATGAAGACATTAAAAGCACCAATAAAATGATGTAGATTAAAAACAGATTCTCAATTTAATAAGTTCATAATTACATTACTTAAACAAGTATACTATCTTTACTAAAAAGCAGTTATTTAAAGAATTATAAGAAGCTAAATAACAAGGATATAACATTTTAAATCACTTTGAGAGCGCTTCATTTCAATCTTACTTTGAAGAGAGTCGCTTATTAACAATTAGAGTTGGATTAATCAAAATTAATTATTTATCTTTGTCGACCTCTTTTGGGGGATTTTGTTTTAGTATACTAAGGAATTATGGCAAATAAGTTTAAAATTTTCGCTGGATCGGCTACTCAAGACTTAGCAAATAAAGTTGCTGAAAAGATGGGTACTACTACTGGAAAGGTTACAATTTTCAGGTTTAGTGACGGTGAATTTCAGCCATCTTTCGAAGAGTCGGTAAGAGGTCAGGATGTGTTTATTGTACAAAGCACAGTGCCGCCAACTGAAAACTTATTCGAAGTTTTGCAAATGGTTGATGCTGCAAAAAGAGCCAGTGCTGCAAATATTATTGCTGTGCTTCCTTATTATGGTTATGCACGTCAGGATAGAAAAGACAGACCAAGAGTTTCAATAGGTGCTAAACTTGTTGCTAACTTATTATCTGCTGCTGGAGTTACGAGAGTAATTACAATGGATTTACATGCTGATCAAATTCAAGGATTTTTCGAAGTTCCTGTTGATCATCTATATGCAAGTTCGATTTTCTTACCCTACATCAAATCATTAAAAGAACAAGAGAGTTTAGATATTGTTATGGCAGCTCCTGATACAGGAGGTACTAAAAGAGCCAATGCATACGCTAAATACCTTGATGTTGATTTAGCGATTTGTTATAAGCAAAGAGAAAGAGCCAATGAAGTATCAGCAATGACAGTAATTGGTAATGTTAAAGGAAAAGATGTTGTAATCATAGACGATATGATTGACACTGCTGGAACTTTAACCAAAGCTGCTGCTATGATGATGGAGCATGGTGCAAAAAGTGTAAGAGCTTGTTGTACTCATCCAGTTTTATCGGGTCCAGCTCATGAAAGAATTGAAAACTCTGTTTTAACTGAACTAGTTGTTACTGATACTATTCCGTTAGCTAAAGAAAATAAAAAAATAAAAGTATTAACCGTTTCTGATTTATTCGGAACTGTTATTGAGAATTTATTAAGTCAACAATCGATAAGCAAGCATTTTATTGCATAAAATTTTAAATTATAAGTTATGAAAACTGTTCAAATTAAAGGAGAAGCTAGAGAGAACCTAGGAAAAAAATATGCTGCTCAAGCAAGAGCTAATGGAAATGTTCCATGTGTATTATACGGAGGAGAAACTCCAGTTCATTTTTCTGCACCAGATGCTTCTTTTAAGCAGTTAATTTATACTCCAGACGCATACGTTGCTGAAATAGAAGTTGCTGGAAATAAAGTTAACGCAATCCTTAAGGATTCTCAATTTGATCCTGTATCAGATAAATTAACACACGCTGACTTCTTATTGGCTCCAGCTAACAAACCAGTTATTGTTGAAATTCCAGTTAAAACTGTAGGTGTAGCGCCAGGAGTTTTAGGGGGAGGGAGTTTACAAACTATCTTGAGAAAGATTAAAGTCAGAGGTTCAATTGAATCTATTCCTGAAACAATTGATGTTGATGTTAATGGAATTGAGTTAGGTGAAGCTGTACAGGTTAAAGATCTTCCTGTTGTTGAAGGGTTTGAAATTTTAAATGCTCCAGGTGCTGTAGTTGCAAGAGTTCAGATTACTCGTAACGCAAGAATGGCAGCGAATGAAGAAGAAGAAGCAACTGCTGAAGCTTAATAATATTATCCATGAAGTACTTAATCGTAGGATTAGGTAACATTGGGTCAGAATATAAGAATACACGCCATAACATTGGCTTTAAGATATTGGACGCATTAATTGATGCGTCCAATTCTTCTTTTAGGACAGACCGACTTGGAGATGTTGCCGAACTGAAACATAGAGGCCGGACTTTAATCTGCTTAAAACCCTCAACTTACATGAATCTATCAGGTAAGGCAGTTCGTTATTGGATGCAACAAGAAAAAATACCTCAAGAACGTGTTCTTATTATCACAGATGAACTTTCTTTACCTTTCGGTAAGATTCGCCTTAAACCAAAAGGAAGTGACGGTGGCCATAACGGATTGAAAAATATTCAAGAAGTTTTAGGAAATCCAAATTACTCAAGAGTTCGATTTGGGATAGCTGCTGAATTCTCTAAAGGGAAACAAGTAGATTATGTTTTAGGCGAATGGTCCGAAGGTGAAAACAAGGACTTAACGGCAAGAATTACATTAGTAACTGATCTTATAAAATCTTTCCCCATCAATCCTGTTCAAAGGGTTATGAATGAATTCAACGGAAAGTAAGTCATCCTCTTTATCATTTCAACCCTAAAATAGCATTGTAAAAAACTGACTTTTTCTTAAAAAAAGAATTATTGAGAAATATAAAAAATCAATTTTCGGGTTATGTATGATAAGAACCTATTGTTAATTAAATTGAAAAACTTATCGAGTCTAAATATCTAAACGGTAATTGTTGTAAATCACTTCGTTTTTTACTAAAATTCAATAACATACTATTACATCGATAATTTAATCGGTGAAAAGTAAAATAATTAAAGCTTAACCTCCTGATCGTCTACCAAACCATATTGAGCTTTTTCAATTTGATTTAATTTATTCGTCTTTTCTAAAAGAGCATCTTCTAATACCTTAACATCCTTCTTATATTTTGAAACTGTAATTCTTATAACTAACATGGTCCATACTCCAGTAATTAGAGCTATAATTAGGTACAACCAAATCGAGTCCTTCAAAGGATTGGCAATACTAAATTTATACTTCAAAGAATTTACTGCAGCAATTCCTTTGGAGTTGGAGGCTGAAACCTTTATAACGTAATCACCGTGTTCTAACCCTTTCAATTCAATTCCTTCAACAGCATTTACGGTATCCGAGAACTCAGTATTATTACCAGCTAACGTGTATGTCAAACTGACTGTTTCTTGTTCTCCTAGCTCCTTAAAATCAAATTGATAGTTGAAAACATAATCATCCCAATTTAAATCCAAGTCATCAGTTAATGTATCTTCTCCGTTAATGGAAAATTGTGATAACATCATGAGCGGATCTCCAAAATGAATGGTATCTAAATCCGCGTCATAAAAAATCAATCCTTTTTCACTCCCAATCACTTCTCTATTTCGAAATGAAGTATTGACTAAAGGCTTAACTGCAAGGCTAAATGAACGAAACGACTTAGTCGCTGCGTTGTACCGTGACAAAACACCTTTATAAACTTGAAGCTCTTTACCCCCAGCTTTAATCACAGGGTTATAGTTGGAAGGCATTTCAATGTTCTCCGTTTGATATGATTTTTTCGTAACGTTAAAAGTGTATTTGATATGAGGAGTTAATATATACAAAAGATCTCCTTTTCGTTCAATCCCTATAATTGTCTTATCCCCAAGAATATCTTTTCTAAATCCGATGAATTTATAATTTTTCTTAGGCATCCAATAAACACCTTTACCTTTTAACCCAACCCAAACATTTTTACCGTCATCCTCCAAACTTAAAACAGGAACAGATGTTCGTCTTGGCGAAAACTTAATCGGCTTACCTCCTTCAAATACAATTCTATTAATCCCTTTATTTGTACCAATCCACAAAAAATCTGATCCTTTCTCAATACAGTTAACGTGGTTATTTATTAATCCATTCTTAGTTGTAAAAACTTCAAACGGATTAGCGTAAATACTATGACAGAAAGTAATTAGTAAAAGAGAATATATTAATTTCATGGGATCGATTTGATTGTGAAGATAAGGAATTGAAGGATGCTTTAATAGATTACCAGTCCATAAATTCCTTAATGAAAGGTGTAACTTCTTTAGCCATTTTATTTTGAGATTTTATGGTTGGATGCCAGTCCTCACCATAAGGGGCAGAAATGGTTTTAAATTCAAAAAAAGCAAATTTATTTGAATGCGCTAATTTTGACTCGTTTAAAATGACCTTAACCCAAGATCTACATCTACTCAACCTTTTTAAACCTAGAGGGTACCCGTCAGATAAGCCGCCACCTATTGCCAAAATAATTTTTGCTTCGGGGTTATGTTTAACCACGATATCAATAAAACTAAGATATGCTTTAACAAAACTTGTAGAATCTAATAATATCGCAGGACTTTGAATTTCCGGACCAAAATCATTGGTGCTTAGTTTTATAACAACCAAATCTTGATTTATCTCAAAATAATAATGCTTTGCACCTAAACTATCGGGATAAATTAATTCATAGATAGACGGAATAACTCCGGTTGTTGAACCATCAAAATTACGAGAAACTCCTCTTCCAGAAATAGCAACTGAATAAAAGTTTGCAGCTAAAGCTCTAGATGTAATTGCACCAAAAGACTCATATCCATTTTCATTTTTTGCATGAAAGCCAGTACTTGGGTTTCCATTTGGAGGAGGGTTATTTGAAACCATATTACCATAACCACACAAAAAGGAATCTCCTACCCATTCGATATTTCTTTTGATATTAATTGATTTACGTAACTCTCCTACATTAAATTTAACACCATGAAAAACACCTATAGCACAAGCTACTTCGGTTCGTTTAAATATTTCAATCTTATAAAATACATCATTAGAAGGCAGGTCTATTTTATAGTATTTCAATCCAGCAGTAGCTTTTACTACATCTATGACTTTTCCATTTAGTATTATATTATAATAGTTTTCATGTTCTGCGAATCCATCTGACCAATCAGAAAGACCAATACTTAAAACTTCTCCTTTAAAATCAAACTTAATTTTAGCCCCTGTATAACCAAATGAAACAACTTTTTTAGCGCTGAAATCAAACCTTCCTGTATACGTAAAGTTTGAGTCTGACGGAGCAACCTTCACGGCGAAAGAGCAGAAGCTTAAAAACAAACAAAAAACTAATAATACTTTATTCATATGATTTACTGTTTGAATCGAATCGATAAGTTAAGCCTAAATTAATAAACAAATCTTCGCTCTTATTTTCAAGTCCTGTCCCTAGGTAAGTATCGACTTGTAAAACTGGAAAAACAAGGTATCCTATACCTACATCAAAATAACTTTTAAAAGAATCATTCAATTCTCCGTAATTTTCAAAAACTAAACCAATTTTGGATGTTGGATTAAAACTTAGACTTAAAACATAATTATTAGACAATTCGTCTTCACTTGCCATGTAATTAATCCCTCCATTAAAAGTAACGCCAACCTTATCCGACAAGGTGTGACTTGAAATAAAAGATAACGTATTGGTGAAATAATCATCGGTAAACTGGTGTAGGTTTGTTCCGTATTGTAAAGAATAAATGTTTCTATCGCTCTCTTTCAACAATAATTTGAATCCAACATTGGGAGCTACAAATAGCTTGTTTTCAAAAGTATAATCGATAACAGTACTAATTTCAAAAAACTCACCTAATCCAAAACGAATAACGTTATTATTAAATACAGACTCTTGAATATTGGCACCTAATTGAAATTGAACCTCTCCACTCTTAAGGCAATATGGTGTATAAGCCTGACCTGGTCTTTCTGAAATCAAGTCACTTTCAAAACCAAAACAAATCATCGAACTAAAACAAATCAATCCTAACAAAACTTTTCTCTTCATAATAGATACAAATCTAAATTATTTTACAATAATTATTACACTCCTTTAGTAGCAGAGAATAGTATAAACTCCTACCTTTGAAAAAATATTTTACAATGAAAATTCAAGACAAAAGCGTTGTTACGATGCATTATACTTTAACAACGGATGAAGGAGACACTATTGATAGCTCTGTAGGTGGAGAACCTCTTTCGTACCTACAAGGTGTTGGAATGTTAATCCCTGGATTAGAAGCTCAATTAGAAGGAAAAGAAATTGGTTTTAAGGAGCTTATTAAAGTAGATGCAAAAGAAGCATATGGTGAGCGAAACGAAGAAGCTATGCATACTTTACCAAAAAGTGGATTTAAACCGGAAAAAGATGAGGAACTAATAATTGGTATGGAAGTCCAATTAGATTCAGAACAAGGTCCGGTTTTAGCATTTGTTACTGAAATTAAGGAGGAAGAAGTTGTGTTGGATTTAAATCATCCTTTAGCAGGAATGAACCTAAGTTTTGATGTTGAAATTATTGCAGTAAGAGCAGCAGAAAAAGAAGAACTAGAACATGGGCATGCGCATTAATATTATTAGAGTTAATTAAAATAGCATAAAAAAAGGGAGAGCTTAATTAAGCTCTCCCTTTTTTTATGCTATTTTAATATATATATTAATTAGAAGAATTCCCAAAGATAACAAGTAGCGCATGGGCAATAGCCAATACCATTGCTAACCAAGCAAATCCAAATCCAGCTATAGCAGTAGTTGATAATCCAACTCCTAAAAACCCGATTAACCAAAGAATAAAGTTTAAATTAAATGCGTTAGATTTCCCTTTAATTAAGAATACTGCTGCAGGAGGCAATAAAACGGCTAATATAAGCATCAATACAAACATCATATCACTGCTAATATCCCAATCTTCGTCAGAAGAAGTATTACTAACAGTTGTTTTTTTCAATTGCTTAAAATCTTTTCTTGCTTTTTTAACCGCCTTCACAGTTTGTAATAAAGAAGGCTTTTTAATTTTATAATTCAATGATTCCTGAGATGTCTCTACATTTTTGTTATCCGAAATATTTGAGTTATTCGATTCAACATTTCCATCCGTAGATTTTGAACTAATTAAGTCAACTAAAGCATCATTTACAACTCGCTTCTTAGTTGCTTCTAAAACAACTTCCTCTTCCTGATATTTTTCTAAAGAAATATCTGAGTTCTTTTTTGATACACTAACATGGTATCCTTTACGATGTTGCCTTTTAGTAACTTCGATTGTAGAGTTACAAGATGATAAAACCATTCCAAATGCAACAATTGCAAAAACGGCTATTTTTACTGATAAATTCTTCATTTTTTATTGATTATATTTTTTCAAATGCAAAGATAATTTTATTCGAGAATAGCGCAATATTTCACATAAAGAACTTATTAACTATTTCAAAATTAAATTTTATTCCTAATTAAAAACTACTTCCCTAATTGTTTTATGTCAATACTTTTCATTCCCCATTGTGTATTAGAAAAGTGATTTAAAATCTTTGGTAAAGCACCGTATAATGTTTCTTTACTTTTTTGGCTATCATGAAAAACAATAATATTACCCGGTTCAGTATATTGAACTGTATTATAAGCACATTCTGTAGCTGATATACTTTTATCAAAATCACCACTCAATAAACTCCACATTATAATTTTATAACGAGGGCTGAGTTTTCTTATTTGTTTGCGAGTCATTCGACCATGAGGCGGCCTGAATAAATGCGAACCAAAAGTATGCCCACATTTTTTAACATTTATGATATACTTATCATAGGGCGTTTCCCAGCCATTTAGATGATTGTAAGTGTGATTTCCAACAGCGTGGCCCTCAGCTAATATCCGTCTGTATACATCAGGGTGTTTATCTACGTTTTCTCCTACACAAAAAAATGTTGCCTTCGCGTTATTCGCTTTTAACTGATCTAAAACCCAAGGGGTCACTTCAGGATCTGGACCATCGTCGAAAGTTAAGTAAACATCTTTACTCGAAGTCTTAATTTCCCATATAAGTGATGGATACCACCACTTCATCCACCATCTTGTTTTATAAATATACTTCACTAAGACCTTTATTTTCTAGCTGCTTTTTTCAAAAATTTATCGATTTTACTATCATTTGAAGACATGAAATCGGTAATCCTTTTTGATAACGCGTTAGTTGTATCCAATACTCCTTTGTCAACAGGCCTCATGATTGGTTCAAAGTTTTGTTTGATGAAATTGACTGCAATATCCATATCATTAATACCTTCAACAAATTTCAGTGCGCTCTTCAACCTTTTCGAATCTTTTCCTTTTAATAAAAGCTGTGCATATCGATTTATATATGCCTTCGCAGAGACCAAATCTTTCACTTCAACATAAGCTATTCCTGCTTCCATTAATCGTGCATTATTGCCAATAAAGTATTTAGTTGTATTAATTCCTTGAAGTCCTTTCTCAAGCTCTGGAGCTAATTTCAACCCAATATTGTCTTTTTGTTCTAAGTACCATTCTAACTCAGCTAAATACTTATTAACGATGATTTCCATCACGTTATTTGCTTTATCAGCTGCACCTGCCTTGTAATACGCATCGCCTAAATAAACACTAAAATATTGCATTGGAATTTTACTTGGCGGCATAATTTCCATGCATCGGTCTAGCGTTTTTATGGCCCTAACTGTATCACCTATTAGGGTTAACTCCCTTGCTAATCTCGCGAAATTATTACGATAATTTGTAGTCATTCTTTGAACTTGCTCACCCATATAAACACCTTTCTTCTCCATATTACCCCAATGGAAATTATTCACCAAGTTATCGTACATCTTCTCAACGTTAACCCAACCAGTTCCTCCTTTATTATTGTGCTTGATTGGCGTTACTTTGTAGGCAAGACCTTCCAATTGAAAATAATCTTCTAAGTTCATGTAATGATCATTTCCAACAGTAATTGCA
The DNA here is from genome assembly GCA_905182585.1 of uncultured Flavobacteriales bacterium. GTDB lineage: Bacteria > Bacteroidota > Bacteroidia > Flavobacteriales_C. The sequence goes on along the minus strand of CAJJCC010000001.1, from coordinate 44,061 downwards.
AAGTAAATTGGACGTTCCCAATTATTATGCGCTAATAAATCGAGAATCATCAACTTCGCTTTTAATACGGCTCCTTTTCCAATTTTCCAATCCATTGTTTCAGGTATCTTATCTGCAAACTGAGGTAATACAGTTCCGTTGGCTAATACAACTTCTGGATTTACTGGGACAGAGAATTTACTTGTAGGTAAATAATCCATATAAACATCTGATGTCATTCTAACTTTAGTACTTGCATCGTCTGATTTCACAAAGTCCATTACTTTTTTCAAATCATGAAAACCATTTTTCCATTTCTCTTGAATATAAACGTAATCTCTTGTTCCCTGGCGATACATATCTTTCGTCATCGAAAACGGCACAGCCTCTCCATCATAGGCCTTTCTTTTCATTTGATCGATATACCAATCCGTATTCAATAAACTTAAGTTTACAACTCTTACATCAGTTCTATAACCTTCCACTTCTTGTACATACCATAGTGGAAATGTATCGTTATCACCATTTGTAAAAATAATCGCGTTTTTATCACAACTGTCTAAATAGTTTTTAGCAAAATCTCTTGCTGTATATTTATCACTTCTATCATGATCATCCCAACCTTCGGATGCCATTATAACAGGAATAAAACTAGTAAGAGCGAAGGCTAAAATAGCTTTCCCTTTATTGCTTGATATTGCTTTACCTAAAGTTGCCGATATTAAGGTATATACTCCAATTATTAAACCTATAAATAAACAAGAAAAACCGAATACTTGATCATCTGAAACTCCCGCTGCAGCAATTCCCAAAACAATAAATAATACTGAAGTCAATGATATTTCATAAATACCTAAGGCTAATAGTTTTGCCTCAATTCCGGACTTTCCAGTTTCAATTGTAATTTCTTCAGTTGTCTTTTTCGTTCCAATCATGTAATAATACAATCCTTGAACTCCAAGTCCGATCCAAATCGCAAATGCATAAAACGAACCTGCATATGCATAATCACGCTCACGTGGCTGAAATGGGGTTTGATTCAGATAAATAATAATTGCTAGACCAGTCATTAAGAATAATAACATTACAACCCAAGCGTCCTTACGATTATAAGTAAACTGGAAAACCATTCCTATAATTCCTAAAATCAAAGGCAAGAAATAAAACTCATTTCTTCCTGGATTTTCTTTTAACGTTTCTGGTAATGTAGATTGATCACCTAAATGTGCATTATCAACAAAAGGAACTCCGCTTAACCAGTTTCCTTTTAAAACGGCATCACTACCACGCGCTTTTCCATGTCCTTGAATATCATTTTGACGACCAGTGAAATTCCACATGAAATATCTCCAGTACATAAAGTTTATTTGATAATCAGCAAAGAATCTTAAGTTTTCCCCAAAAGTTGGAATTTTCACTTTCTCTCTTTGAAGTGTTCCTCTATTATTAACTTTTACAGTTACTGATTTACCCTTAAATCCAGACCAAGTTTTATATGCACCTACGTGATGACTTTGTGAACTGTACATTCTTGGGAAGTACATGCAAGTTTTTTCATTGTATTTAGGTTTATGGTTTTTTCTTTCATCAGCTACAAAATACCTTCCTACTTGCAAGTCTTTTGTAGACTTCACTTTATCTCTTTTGTAGGTCACTTCAACACTCATTTCATCAGAGAATTCTCCTAACTCAATCAAATCAAATGACGCTGCTTCTAACTGTGGTATTATAGGGTTTCCATTAATTTTTAGTATTTGATCACCATTTTTAATAAACGAAAACTTATCATTTTCCTTTACAACAATCCATTTATCTTTAATATTCTTAACTCTAATTTTAGCGGGGTAACCGAATTCACCTTGATCGGTTCTGTTATAAACAGGATTTCCATCAGTATATGGAGTTTTAGCATCTTGTTTACTGTTAAAAGTTTGACCAAACATTAATGGACGATCACCGTATTGTTCTCTATTTAGATATGGAAGTAATGATAAAATATTTTCTGGATTGTTCTCATCCATCGGAGGATTCGCTGCTGAACGAATTACAATCATAGCAAAAGAAGAATAGCCTATCAAGATTACCATCACTCCTAGAATTGCCTTCTGAAGGTTTGGTTTATTAATTTTCTTTGTATAAAGAATACCTGCGATGATTGCAATTGTAATAAAGAGAAAGTAGACCCACATTCCACCATCAAATCCAAATCCTAATTCATTCACAAAAAACAATTCAAATTTGGTTGCAAATTCAACTGAGTAAGAGATTACTACTTGCTGAATGACACCTAATAAAAGAACTCCAAGAATCCCTGCTAAAACAAAACCTTTAGGAGTTACTTTACTTTTATTAAAGTAATAGATATAAACGATTGCTGGAATAACCAATAAGTTCAAAATGTGAACTCCAATAGATAATCCCATTAAGTAAGCGATCAATATTAAATATCGATCTGATTGAGGTTTATGCGCATTGGCATCCCATTTTAATGCTAACCAAAAAACAGCAGCTGTAAACAATGAAGAAGCTGCATATACTTCTGCTTCAACAGCTGAAAACCAAAATGAATCAGAAAAAGTATAAACTAATGCTCCAACAACACCACTAAATTGAGTGATCCAAATTGCACCTGAAGTTAAACCTCCTGCTTTTAAAGCAATCTTTTTAGATAACGCTGTAATACTCCAGAAAAGGAATAAGATAGAAAATGATGAACACAAAGCTGAAAGTACATTAACCGCAGCTGCGATATGTTCCGTTCCACCTGTTAAGGTTTCTGAAACAAAAGCAAACATTCTTGCGATCATACTCCATAACGGAGCTCCCGGAGGGTGACCAACTTGTTGCTTAGTTGCCGAAGCTATAAATTCCCCACAATCCCAAAAACTTGCTGTTGGCTCAATTGTAAGAATGTAAATTATTGATGAGAATAACAAAACTGCCCAACCAGTTACGTTATTAATAAATGAATATTTTTTTTCCATTTTCTAAAATTAAAGACTGATTAAATAGAACGAATCTCTATTAACTCTTCTTAAGTTTATTTAACGTCTCTTGAATACGCTCCAAAAGATCATTGCAAAGTATAATTTATAACGTGCAAATCTAGCAAAAAGATGGCAAAAACAGTAGAATTCAAACGTTAAAGAACGTAAGAAATAACATTTGATTTCAAAAACTATTCAAAATCCTTTGATAATAAAAAAAAACTAGTTAAATTTGCGCCCGTTATTGCCCAATGGTGTAATGGTAGCACATCAGTTTTTGGTACTGTTAGTTGGGGTTCGAGTCCCTGTTGGGTAACATATTTAAGCCGGTCTTTTAGATCGGCTTTTTTATTTTCAATCCTTTTCTAATGCAGTATTTCAATTTAATTGTATTCTAGCTGTTTCCAATTGCTATTTTCTCACAGTCTGACTCTATAACACTAGCCATTGATTCTAATATTATTAAACTCGAAGAAAAGGCATTAGTGTTTGTTAAAAACATGCCATATTTTGAAGAATGTAAGGGTAAAAATAATATGGAGAGAAATAAGTGTACTCGTAAGTTGATCAATAAATATATCAGTGAAAATTTCGTGATTCCCGAAAAGGCAATAAAAAATAAATAGCTGGAACAAGCTATGTAAAGTTTATCGTAAATAAAAAAGGAGAGGTCACCAACATTGAAGTAATCAAATCGGCGCACAAAACATTAAATTCTCCTTGTATAAAAGCTGTACAAGCAATTCCAAATCTAATTCCTGGTAAACAACTAGGTAAGGAAGTCCCTATTATGCATAAGGTTCCAATTAAGGTTTCTTACTAATATTTTTGTAAAAAAAATCCCTCAACTGAGTTGAGGGATATGATATTAATTTGCATCTAATTCCTGTCCGTCGGAATCGTAAAAATGATATTCTAAAATTTCATTCTCAAACATCGGCAGCAATTCAAGTTTTGCACCTATTCTCTTCTGAAGTTTCTTCTTTTCATTAGAAAAAATTCCTTTTGTCAAATAGGACTCAATATAAGGATGAACCGAAACTCTTAATTTATTTAAGCCTTTCGATTTAACTATTGTACTAGCCTGACCCTCAATGACTTTAACAACATTAATGCTAGACTCTACCTTTCCTGAACCTGAACAACTTGGACAAACCTCAGTTGTAACAACTTTTGTCACTGGGCGAACCCTTTGACGCGTAATTTCAATCAAACCAAATTTACTTGGAGGAGTTAAACTATGCTTAGCCCTATCGTCTTTCATTGCATCTTTCATATGATGATACAATTGCTTACGATGTTGCGGCTTTTTCATGTCGATAAAATCAACAACGATAATTCCTCCCATGTCTCTTAGCCTTAATTGTCGAGCAACTTCATCAGCTGCCTCCAAGTTAACTGCCAGAGCATTTTCTTCTTGATTTGCCTTTGCATGAGACCTATTCCCACTATTCACATCAATAACGTGACAAGCTTCCGTGTGCTCAATAACCAAATAAACTCCACTTTTTGAAGTAACTGTTTGACCAAAAGATTGTTTGATTTCTCTTGTGATTTTAAAGTTTTCAAAAATTGGAAGACTTCCCTTATACAGGTTGACAATCCCTTTTTTACTTGGTGCTTTTTCATCTATATACGCATTTACTTCTTTATAAAGTATTTCGTTATCAACGTATATATTTTCAAAAGTACTGTTAAATACATCTCTCAAAATTGCAGAGGTACGACTAAGTTCACCTAGAACTTTTTCACTAACCTTTGATTTTTTAAGGTTTGTACTTATATCATCCCATTTCGCTAATAAATCGTCAAGATCCTTATTTAACTCCGCAACTTTAAGACCCTGTGCATTTGTTCGAACAATTACACCAAAGTTTTTAGGTTTGATGCTTTTGATCAGTTTTTTAAGACGATCTTTTTCACTACGATTATTAATCTTCTGAGAAACAGAAACGCGCTCAGAAAATGGAACTAACACTAAATATCTTCCTGGAATAGAAAGTTCGGAACCAATTCTTGGTCCCTTAGTACTAATGGGTTCTTTAGCCACCTGAACAAGAACTTCTTGTCCAGGGTTAAGAACCTCATTCATAGCACCTGTTTTTTCAATATCGGGTTCACTTTTAAAGTAAAGTAAATTCCCGGTTTTCTCCTTACCCTCTCTAGTTCGTTTAACAAACTTATTTAGGGATAAAACTTGTGGTCCTAAATCAAAGTAATGCAAAAATGCATCCTTTTCATAACCTACATCTACGAATGCTGCATTTAAACTAGGTAGTACTTTACGCACTCTCCCCATGTAAACATCGCCTACTGCAAACTTGGTATTCTTAGGTTCCCTGTGCAACTCAACGAGCTGCTTATCCTTAAGTAATGCTATTACGACCTCTGAGGGTGTAGAACTTAAAATTAATTCGTACACATTTTCAGGTTTATGTAAATAGAATAAGCTAGCCCCGAACTAACGGAACTAGCAATATTAATTAAGGAAGAATAAGAAGAAGTAATAATTACTTCTTCTTATGTCTGTTTTTTCTTAATCTCTTCTTACGCTTGTGCGTAGCCATCTTATGTCTTTTTCTTTTCTTTCCGCTTGGCATAATCTTTTATTTTAAATGTTTATAATATTTTCAAACAACTAATCACTTAGTCGTAGATTCACTCTTAACTTTATCAACAAAAACTTTTGCTGGTTTAAATGCTGGCACAAAGTGCTCTGGTATAATAATAGTAGTGTTTTTAGAGATGTTTCTCCCTGTCTTTTGAGCTCTTTTCTTAACGATAAAGCTTCCAAAACCTCTTAAATATACGTTTTCTCCATCAGTTAATGATGTTTTAACGGATTTCATGAATGCTTCAACCGTAGCTTGAACTGCAACTTTCTCGATTCCCGTCTTTTCTGAAATTTCATTTACAATATCCGCCTTAGTCATCTCTTTCTCTATTTTTATTATTTATAAATTTACACCTCGTCCTTTTTTAAGGGGGTGCAAATTTACAAGAATTAATTCGGTTAAGAAAGAATTATTTACACTTTCTTAACTTAACTCTTTCAAAACTAATCTCTTGACTTGAATAATTTTAGTACAAAACTAACAGACTGGTACCACAATAACAAACGTGACCTACCATGGAGAAACACCCGAGACCCCTTTAAAATATGGCTTTCGGAGATAATACTACAACAAACTAGGGTTGATCAAGGCTTAAGTTATTACCATAAGTTTATTGATCGATTTTCTTCTGTAAAAGACTTAGCAAAAGCTTCAGAAGATGAAGTTTTAAGTTTATGGCAAGGATTAGGGTACTATAGTAGAGGACGAAATCTTCGAAAAGCTGCAATTCAAGTCATGGAAGAGTTTGATGGTGTTTTCCCAAAAGACTCAATTAATTTAAAAAAACTAAAGGGTGTTGGCGATTATAGCTCCGCTGCAATCTCTAGTTTTTCAAATGACGAAAAAATTGCCGTTGTTGATGGAAATGTATTCCGAGTATTATCCCGAATTTTCAACATAAACACTCCAATTGATACTGGTCAAGGAAAAAAAGAGTTTAATGCTTTGGCTAATGCGCTAATCTCGTCAATTGATCCTGCGAGTCACAATCAAGCAATTATGGAGTATGGGGCTACAGTTTGTACTCCTAAAAAACCATTGTGTAATAATTGCATCTTTTCTGATCAATGCGAAGCTTTCAATAACGACTTAGTATATTCTTTACCCGTCAAATCTAAAAAAATAAAAAAAACAACAAGACACTTTCATTTTGAGTTCATTCTTAAAGAGAACAAAATGCTGCTTCAAAAAAGAGATGAAAAGGGAATTTGGGCAAACATGTATCAACTCCCACTTACTGAAACAACAAGTGATCAATCTCCTTTTTCAGAGAAAATCAAATTAAATTGGCAATGTAAACACGTGTTATCACATCAAAACTTATTTTGTAAATTCTATACATCTGACGATTATAATTCCCATGAAGGAATCTGGGTAGAACTTAATCAAGTTGAGAAATATGCTATTCCAAAAGTAATCGACAATTTTTTAAGTCAATATTTTCAATAAGAGTTAGCATTCTTTATATTCGTATTATATAATTTTCAATTTAACATCAACTCGCCATGGCAGGAGTAAATAAAGTGATTTTAGTAGGAAACTTAGGAAAAGATCCTGAAGTTAGACATTTAGAAAACGGTACTGCAGTTGCGAACTTCCCAATAGCTACTTCTGAGTCTTATAAAGACAAGCAAGGAAATAGAGTTGATCAAACAGAATGGCACAACGTTGTTGTTTGGAGAAAATTAGCGGAAATCGCGGAAAATTACCTTAAAAAAGGAAGTCAAATTTACCTTGAAGGAAAATTAAGAACACGTTCTTGGGAAGATCCTCAAGGAAACAAAAGATATACAACGGAGGTAGTTGCTGATACATTTACAATGTTAGGACGTAAGGAAGATAACCAAAACGCTGGTAATTCTGGAACAACTGCATATAATCAACCAGCAAATATCCCTTCAACTTCTAACGCTGCCAATAACTCGGTACAAGAAGAAGATGACTTACCATTTTAATTAGGAGACATTGGACGATTCTGAGCCTTTTCAATTAGGACTTACAATTTTATCTCAAATTAACACCATTTCAATCACAGATTGGATATATGTTTCTGCGCTCATAATCGGAATGCTTATTCTATTAACAGGGTCTGCATTTATTTCTGCTTCTGAAATTGCTTTTTTCTCTCTTGAAGCTAAAGATTTGGAGAAAATTGAAGGTAAAGAACCCGAAAAAGCCAATCAACTCAGAGGTATTCTTCAAAATCCAGACCAACTATTAGCTACAATATTAATTGTTAATAATACCGTTAATATAGGATTAATATTAATATCCAGTCTTGTGATAGATACATTTGAAAAACACATATCTGCACCTGCTTGGGTTTTATTTCTAATTCAGATTGTTGGCATTACTACTTTGATTTTAATTTTCGGAGAAATAATACCTAAGGTATATGCAACGAAAAGAAATCGGGAAATGGCAAAATTAATGATTAAGCCCATTTTAGTATTTGGGAGATTGTTTTCAATACCATCCAGATTTCTCGTGAAAATCTCAAATATTTTTGATCAAAAAATCAGAATCGAAAACAAGAATTTAAGTGTTGACGAGCTTTCTCAAGTTCATGAAATTGTTCAAAACGAAGCTAATAAGCAAGAGCAAAAAATGCTCAATGGAATTTTAGAGATTGGCCAAACAGAAGCTAAACAAATTATGGTTCCTCGAACCGACATCAAAGGTATTTCTATCAATACAGAATATAATGACGTTATTGAAACGATCACCAAGCAGGGAGTATCAAGAATCCCAGTTTATGAAAACTCAATCGATACAATTAAAGGTGTTTTATATATTAAAGATTTACTAGGGTTCTTAAACGATAAAGACGTTGTAAATCCAAACTGGAAAACCTTAATCAGACAACCTTATTTTGTTCCCGAAAATAAAAAACTAGATGATTTACTCACGGAGTTCCAAGAGAAAAAGATTCACTTAGCGATTGTTGTTGATGAATATGGAGGCGTTGAAGGGTTGGTTACATTAGAGGATATTATTGAAGAAATTGTTGGAGATATTAAAGATGAATTTGATATTGACGAAGAATTAGAATATTCTATTCTTGGTGAAGGAAAATATATATTCAATGGGAAAATTCCTCTTTTGGATGTTTATCGAATTTTAGAAGTTGAAGGAGAAGAATTCGAAGAAATTAAAGGAGAATCAGAAACTATAGCAGGTTTATTACTTGAAATGAAGGGAGGGTTTCCCAGGAAAGGTGAAATAATAAAATTGCAGAATTATGTGTTTACAATTGAGCACATCGACGAAAAAAGGATTCACAGGATTAAACTTGAAGTAAAATGATGGGAATAAAACTGGTGATTTCGGTAAGTATTATAATGATCTTAGGTTGTTCGGAAACCCCTACACCTAAACCACATGGTTTCCCTCGTATTGAGCTACCTATTGCTCAATATGAAAACTGGGAGAGTAATTGTGTCTTTTCTTTTAGAAAATCAACCTCAACAACGATTGAAATATCCAACGAAGATTCTTGTTTTTTTAATTTGATTTATCCTTCACTAAACGCAAAACTTCACTTTTCATATATACCCGTTAATGGACATTTAAAAGGGTTGATTGATCAAGAATATAAGTTGCGAGAAAAACATAATCAATTTTCATCTAGTGTTCAAGAAAAAATATTTCAGGATCCTTCAAAAAAAGTAAATGCCCTCTTGTTTAATATTACAGGAACAAAAGCGGCAACTCCATTACAGTTTTTTATAACTGATAGTACAAATCATTTCTTTAGAGGTGTATTATACTTTAATACGTCTCCTAATAACGATTCTCTTTCCACAGTAATCGACTTTATCCGAGCGGATGTGGATACATTGATTGAAAGTTTTTCCTGGAAATAAACTTATGAAAGCGTCAATGAAATTTTAGTAAACGTTTATCTTTTTCTCTCAGTTCCCTCTATATAAGAGAAGCGATGCTTACTATGTAGGATATTCTGGGGATAAAAGTTATTCATAAGGACTCTGAAAATCTGGATTGGATATAAAACTAGTGTCCGAGAGCGTTTTCAGAAAACTCACTAATTGTAACTTTTCCAACGCAGTCCAATGAAACCCTCCGTTATCATTTGGCATTAAGGGATCTACAGTAGAAGATGTCTTGATGCTGTCGCTATAAAAATCAATAACTTCTTCGAGGGTATTAAATCTTCCATCATGCATATAAGGAGCGGTAAATTCAATATTTCTAAGCGTGGGCGTTCTAAACTTACCTCTATCCGCATTTTCACCTGTCACCTCTCCTTGCCCAATATCATCGAATACTTCATCTAAGCCGTTATTATGTAAATCATCATCTGTAAACAAAGGTCTCCCATGACAATGAAAACATTCAGCCTTTTCAGAAAAAAACAAATTAAATCCTGCTGCTTCTAAAGGGCTTAACGTTAATTCACCTGTTAAGAATTTATCAAACTTAGCATTATCTGAAATAAGAGTCCGTTCAAATTGAGCAATTGCCATCGCTACTAATTCCTTCGTAATTACTTCATCTCCAAAAGCTAACTTAAACAAATCTTTATAGTCAGAATTATTCAGTCTTACAATCGCTTCATCCCAATCTAAATGCATCTCAATTGGGTTCGGAATGGGACCTAAAGCTTGTTCTTCAAGCGAGGATACTCTTCCGTCCCAAAAAACAGAAGATTGCCATCCCGCGTTTATAATGGCAGAGGCATTTCTTCCGCCAGATAACCCATCAATCCCTACACTAAACTGCTTTGGATCAGAAAACGCATGTTTTTGTTGATGGCAACTTGAACAACTTTGTGTACTATCTCCTGATAAAACTGGATCGTAAAATAATTTCCTTCCTAAATCAATCCCCTCTACTGAAAGTGGATTGTTATTAGGAATAAGCATTGTAGGGAATCCATTTGAAGATATTTCAACGTGTGTATGCGTATGTTGATCTCCAGCTGGATTATCAGTTCCTATTTTATCTCTGCAACTAATTATTGCGAAAAAAATCAATAAAAGTGTAATTAGATTTCTCATAAAAAACAGCTCTTCTCAATATTGAGAAGAGCATTTTTAAAGTTCTTATTTTATTGATAAACTAAATACGGAGGTTCCATTTGCTTGAATTACAGACTGTGCATCAGCATTCATCATAATCATCATTCCATAATCTGTAAAATCATAATTTTCAACACCCGTAAACCATTCGTTTAAGTCCATTGTTAACTCCAAATCTAAATCGTCTTCAGACTGAGTAAAGGCTGAGTTTTCGAGCGTAACATTGAAATGGTATGGCATTCCCATTGTTCCTCCTGCATGCAAATTAAACCCTTTCTTTTCAGTACCCGTTGATAAGGAATCATATTTACCCTCAAACTTCATATAGTGATATCCACCACCATTATTTTCTGGCCATAACATGTTCGTTTCTTCAACTGTTGTTAAAGTGTCAGAAATGTTATAGCTCTCATCTAACCCAAAAGTAAAACTTACGGATTCATAAACACCTTTAGACAGATCGATATGTCCGTCATAATTTAAAGTAACAACATCATCAGCATCTACATAAATTGGCTTATCAATTTTAACCTCTGTTCCATTAGAGCGTTTGAATGTTAGGTTAGATATAAAGTACTTTAATGTTTGTACCTCGTATTTATGACCGACAACATTTACATATTTTAGAGTGTCAAACTCTAAGTTTTGACTCCCAATTTTATGCTTAAAAGATAAATTCACATGACCATGCTCTTTATCAGATTCTTCTTTTTTACAAGCAATATTTAATATGGAAGCAATAGCTACCATTGAAACTAATAATTTTTTCATTTTGATGTTGTTTAATTAAGAAATAGTGACCGTATAAAACAGTTGAATAATCTTAATTAACACCAAGGAGGGTGATCGATTTGATCTTGTAAATTATTAGTTGATGATCCCCAATATGGAGGTATTCTAAGGAATGAACAGTCTAATATAAAATCTTTGATAGTAATAGGTTCTACTTTTCCTAAGGGGTACTCTAATGAAGGGAAAGTTGATAATTCTTGACCTTCTTCCGCTGGTTGGTTTGCCAATAATTTACTAAGATGACATTTTCCGTTGCATGCCAGTTTAGGTTTATTTTTATTTTCACAAAACTCAGCGGTTATCTCCTCTTGATGAATTGCGAAATTAACCAACGTATAAAAAGGAGCAAAAAGTCCAATCAAATAAATATTTAATAATAATATTGCTTTAGTTACTCTCAATACAATACAAAAATACAAATTAAACTGATTTATAACATGCCTAATTCAGCCTAAAATCCACCTTACAAAATTACATCCATTTCCAACTTCCAAAAACATATTGAGGGAATAGTATAACCATTAGGAAATTGTAAAATAGTAGAACTGAACCGAAATTTTCACCGAAAATTCATATTATTGAATCGTCAACGTTACTATAGAAGGAGAAGAACAATACGAATGAGAAGTTAATTTCACGCCATATAAACCGATTCTCTATCATTACTCAAAATAAAATTTGGTTATCCTTCGACTTTTCCTAACTCCTTCAACATCTTCATATGATTCCATAGAGCTGATCCGAAAGTAGGTTGAACATTATAAGGTAATTTAAACTCCTCTGCGGTCGCTTTTACAATTTTACTTAAAGCTCTGTAGTGAACATGACAAATATTAGGAAATAAGTGGTGTTCAACTTGGAAATTTAACCCTCCAACATACCAGCCTAACAATTTATTTTCCGGCGCAAAATTCACCGTATTAATAACTTGATGCGCAGCCCAATCCTCATGAATAATTTTGTCATTTCCTGCAACTGCAAATTCGCATTCCTCCATTACGTGAGCAGGTTGAAAAACACAACTCAATATAAATCCTGCAATCCATTGCATTACTACAAAGTTTAAAACAACGGTTAAACCTGTTGCTCCACCAATGTATATTGGGAAAAATATAATAAAGGTGAAATACAAAAGCTTCATTATGATGATTTTAATAAGCTCAAATGTAAACTGATTCTTACCTCCACCTATTAAACCCATTTTTTTGTAGCGGATTAACGAGTTAAAATCCTTATAAGTCGCCCAATTAAGCGTTAACAATCCGTATAAAAACCATGCATAAATGTATTGATATTTATGGATTCCAATTTTTTTCTGATTGGGTGAAAACCTTAAAATAGCAGGTCCGTTAATATCCATATCATATTCCTCAACATTTGTATAGGTATGATGTAAAACGTTGTGTTGTATTTTCCAATTAATTGCCGCGCCCCCAACTAAATTAATAACCTCTCCAATCAATTTATTTACAAATGAATTCTTAGAGTAGGATCCATGGATAGCATCGTGCATGATACTCAATCCAATACCAGCCATAAAAACACCCATTACAGCCCATAATCCAGTGTAAATAAATGGATTAGTAACGCTTCCCGAAATGATAAAGTAATAAGGAGTTATATAAGCAGCAAGCATAAAGAATGTTTTAAAATACATTCTAAAATCACCTTGACGCTCTTTTTTATTATCCACGAAATAATTATCGATTCTATTCTTTAATGTTTTAAAGAAATCGGTTGGCTGCTCTGACTTATATGAAAGTGGTGTAAAACTCACGATTATTTTTACTGCAAGATACAAATAATAGAGCCTAAAAGCACGCGAAATCGTCTAAAACATTGAACTTGTCGGCGAAAATTAATTTTTAATCTATCAATTTATGAATTCGTCATATTTGAAACCTTTTAAATAATTTTTGGTAAACTCATCTGTTCAAATACCTATTTATGAAAAAGTTAAGTTTAGTACTTTGCGCTCTATTTATTACTGTTTTTGCAAATGCACAACATCCTAAAAAATGTGGAACTGATTTTATCAATTCGAATTACTTCAAAAATCATCCAGGGGAAAAGGTTAACCAACAAAAATTAGAGAAAAATCTCCAAAAAATAATTCAACATAATTACACTTTAAAAGAACCTGAACAACTTTACACCATCCCATTAGTCATTCATGTTTTACACTTAGGAGAAGATGAAGGAGTAGGGAATAATATTTCTGACGCACAAATATTTAGTGGAATTACGCAGTTAAATGAAGCCTTTTCCAATACAAATAACGAAGGAATTGATATGAATATTCAATTCGAGTTAGCCAAACAAACACCCAATGGAGGAAGCACAAATGGTATTTTAAGGGTAGATGCGTCTAGTGTAGCTGGCTATGCGGAAGACGGAATCGCTTTACAATTATTAGGGGCAGATGAAGTTGAATTAAAGAACACTAGTAAATGGGATAACAACAATTATTACAACATTTGGATCGTATCAGAAATAGAAGGTAATAACGGTGGTTATGGTACCCAAGGATTTGCCTATTTCCCAGGAGCATCAGCAACATATGACGGTACAATTATTATGAATACATCTTGGGGGAATATAGGAACTGTAAACGGGTGGAATAACCAAGGAACCACCCTTATTCATGAATTAGGACATTCGCTAGGATTATATCACACCTTTCATGTACAAGGAGAGGGTTCCGACACAACTGCTGCAGGGTGCGTGAATAATGTTTCATGCACAACACAGGGAGATTTCTGTTGTGATACTGATCCGCATAAAGCGAGTTCGAGTAACTCTTGCAAAATAAATGAAATTAATGAATGTACCGGGAATATATATGGAAATGTAGTCCGAAATTTTATGGATTACTCTAAACAAGAATGTCAGGAAATGTTTTCGGCTGATCAAAAGGATAGAATGCGTGCAACTCTTAAAGGATCTAGAAAGCTACTATTATCATCCAAAGCTTTAAAAGAACCTATTGTTCCATGTGAAACAGTAAAACTTAATGCTAATTGCACACCTACTACTGAAGCTGATGGCCTTTCGGCACACTATGCAGGAATTGGTGAATATAGATTCTTCGATGCTTTTAACATATCGAGCTTTGCAGATACTGACGGAGGTTATTTGAATGAAACTAACAATTGCGCAGCAACTGCTTTTGTTAACCCTGATTCAACATATAAATTTAAAATCTTGGCAAAAGGAAATGTCGTAAACACAAACCACATTAAAGCATGGATTGATTACAATGATGACAATAGCTTTTCTGCCCTTGAGGAAATTTACGATAATCAAATAAAAGCAGATATATATGATTCTATTAATGTAACTATTCCAAGCTATGCCGAAACAGACAAGTTTTTAAAACTAAGGGTTTTGGTTGATTTAAATCCAATTTCAGATGCTTGCCATGACCCTCAATATGGACAGGCTGAAGATTACTCCGTTTACATATATACTGTTAATGAAATCACTTCAACTAAAAATATAAACAATTATAAAAACCTAATAATAAGTCCAAACCCAACATCAAAAATATTAAACATTCAATTTGAGTCAGATGAAAAAAGTAATTACCATGTTTTGGATTTACAAGGTAGGATAGTACAAATAGGAGCATTCAAAAACACGAATTTGTCGCATCAAATTGATGTATCAAGCTATAAAAAAGGAGTTTACATTCTAAGTGTTCAAAACTCTCAAGGCAGTATCAACCGAAATTTTGTGGTTAAGTAATCATTTACATCCAAAAAGACAGCATAAATTTATTGAGTCCTTTTTCAGGAAGAACAATAATCTATCTTCTTGTAGCTAAACTTCAAACTCAAGAAATACTTAAAAATGTAATCATTTATGGTATTATTTTGTTTCCTTCTAAGGATTATCTCAAGCGCTAATGAATAAAATAGTAATTGATCAATTTAGTTATCGGACAAACAATATAAAAACTGTCATTATTCGAAATCCCGTTTCAAGTTTGATTAATCTTACAAATACAGTAGCCGTTCTAAAATTTTAAATACTCAATAAATTTTTCACTAGAGCCTTTCGGAAATAGAAATAATTAGGATTTATAAATCCTAATTAAAAAAGACTTACTTTACTAAAAATCAGGGAATAACCGTCAAGATTTTAAAAGAATAAAATTTTCTTGTTATTTATCAAATAAGCGAAGGCAACCTGTAAGACTTTTCAGAGTCTGTCACAATAAGAATAAGTAGGATTATGAAATCAGTACAAAAATTATTACTTAGTTTATTAACCGTAGGATTCTCTTTGTTGTCCTGTAAAAAAGAAAATATAAACACAATTACATCAGAAGACATTCAATTAGCTGATGCAGCTTTTAACCACATCGAATCTATTGTAAATACAGAAGTTGACAAACTAGAACAGGAGCACTTAGGAGTAGGAGCAAGCTATTCCTATTTAGCAGATACTGACTCATTTATAAATATTATGTTTAGCCTAAGTAGTAACAATGAATATATAGATACTATTTGGATTAATTACGGGACAGATGGATGCGAATGGCGAGGTAGAATCATAAAAGGAAAAGTTTTAATTACACAAGATGGAAAAAGAAGTACTATAGGAACAACAACTAAAGTTGAGTTAAACGACTTTTTCATTGATGATTATAAAGTTGAAGGAATAAAAACAGTTGAAAAAACTGCCATAGAATTTTCATTAGGAAATTCTATTGATCATGTTTTAGTAACAGGAGGTCAATTAACAAGTCCTGATAAAACTCAAACTATTCAATGGAATTCAGATCGAATTCATAAAAATGATTTAGTTGACGGTGAATCGTTTGTCTTAATCGAAGGTTCAATCAATGGCGTAAATACAGAAGGTACTGCCTTTACAATAACCACTGGGAAACCATTAAAGTTTAACTCATCATGTACCAGAATCGTTGAAGGAGAATTAAAAGTAACTCCAAGTGAAATGAGCACAAGAACATTAGATTATGGTGATGGAACTTGTGATTTAAAAGCTACAGTAAATATAGACGATAAAGAATATGACATTATACTTTGGTAAGAAGTAAGAATCTTATTTTAATAATAAAAGCCTCAGGAATAATCCTAAGGCTTTTATTATTAAAATCTACTCTCTATTAAATTCTACTTTGGTAAGTAAACAACTGATGATATCTTCCTTCCTTTATAATCAATTCATCATGCGTTCCTTGCTCTTCTACCTTACCTTTTTCAATAACTAAAATTTGAGTTGCTTGTCTAATTGTACTCAACCTGTGCGCAATTACAAAAGTAGTTCGTCCTTCAATTAATTTGGCTAAACTCTTTTGGATTAACGATTCACTTTCAGTATCTAAATTGGATGTTGCTTCATCTAAAATAATAATTTTAGGATCAGCTAAAATAGCTCTTGCTATCGTAATTCGTTGACGTTGCCCACCAGAAAGCTTCACTCCTCTTTCACCAATCGTTGTATCCAATCCGTCATCAAATCGATCAGTAAACTCATCTACATAAGCAGATTTCACTGCATTTAAAACTTCAGCTTCAGTAGCATTAGGTCTTGGAAATAAAATATTTTCTCTAATCGTTCCTTCAAATAAAAAATCATCTTGTAAAACAAGTCCTAAGTTTTGTCGGTAACTAGATAAATTCACCTTAGATAAATCATTCCCATCAATTGTTACAACCCCATCTGAAGGGGTTAAAAAACTTGCTGCTAAACCAGCTATCGTAGACTTACCACTTCCTGATGTTCCAACAAGAGCAGTTATGCTGCCTTTTTCAGCCTTGAAATTAAGGTTATGAATCACCTCTTTTCCTTCATCATATGAATAAGAAACATCTTTAAATTCAATATCTCCCTTTAACTCTTTTAAAATTATCGTTCTAACTGCCTTATCATCTTCAGGATCTAAATTCATAATTTCCTCTGTACGATCTAATCCAGCAAATCCTTCAGTCATTTGACTACCGATATTACTCATTTGCACAATTGGCGCAATCATGAAACCTAAATAAAGTGTAAAAGAGAAAAACTCTCCTGTTGTCATCGAGTTTTCACCACTCCCTTCCATCATAAAATATCCACCAATACCCATAATCCCAGCAGAAGCTAAACCTAAAAGAAACTTTGATGAATTCGTAATTATTGCAGTTGCGGTTAAACTTTTTCTTACGTTTTCAAATAAACGATCGACTCCTTTTTGAAACACCTTATTTTCTTGTTCTTCAGCATTAAAGCCCTTAATAACCCGTACACCGTTTAAGGTTTCGGTTAACCTTCCCGTTACTTGTGCATTTATCTTCCCTCTATTTCTAAAAATCGGACGGATATAACCAAAAGCCTTCAGGGCAATTACGGCAAATAAAGCAACAGGAAGTAATACAAATAGAGTCATCCAAGCATTTATCTTAATCAGAAAAAAGAGAGAAGCTATGGCCGTTAACGTTCCTCCTACTAATTGAACCAGTCCAGTTCCTATAATATTTCGAACCCCCTCTACGTCAGTCATGATTCGAGAAACCAATTCTCCTGACTTACTATTATCGAAATAGGAAATAGGTAGGGATAAAATCTTTCGTTGAACTTTAGCTCTTAGCTCTGATATTAATAATTGTGCTTCAACACTTAATAGTTTCGTTAACAAAAAACCAACTGAGGATTGGATAAATAAAGCTGCTACAACAATGAATAAAACGTTATATAAACCAGACATGTCACTATTTGGCACAACATTATCCAATAACTCTTGACTTTGCCATGGTATCACCAAACTTGCAGCCCTACTTAGAATAATTAAGAATAATCCAGTAAAAACCTTCCCCTTCCTTGGCCAGATAAGAGTCCTGAATATTTGACCAATAGAAACATTGCTTTTTGCTTTTTCTTTAGATTTCTCCATAAAACAAAGCTAAACGAAAATAAAAAAGAAAGTCAAACATTATATATGGACGGTAAAAAAGAAAAGTGCCAGTTCTTTCAACGTTTAGTGAGCTGATTGGGATAAGCCTTAAACGACATGCTGAAAGAACCGACACTTTGTAATTAGGATTTAAGTGTGTTGTGTGGGTAAAGAACGTCTTAATAGTAATTGATGGATTAGCGAATCAATATAATTGCTAATTCTATTTAATTATACAGTAATTACTAATTTTCATCCGATACTATTCTACTTAAACGAATAATAATTCTGTGAAAAAGTAATTTTAACCTGTGAAAAAATATTTTATGTCCAGTATCTTTTATACCAGCCACTAATTATAATAGCGTAAAAAGTTTTATTATTCATTTCCTTTACTAAGCTTAGGTCAAAACTCACTTTTGATTCGTAGTTACATAAAAGATCATATTACTAAACAACTTTTGATGAATTACAAAAGGTATAAACTGTTCGTTAAGACTACAAAAAATAGCTATGTAATCCTTATTAAAATCAGATGTAGATCCTTTTCGATTAACAATAATTAATGGCAACAAACTCCCAATGGATTGTTATTTCAAACCACTATACTTCATTAAAAAAACACGGTTAGTAAAGAAAGAATTTTTACCAGTTTAAGACATTAATAACCTTGTCGAAATAATTAGAATCTTATTAAAAATTATTATGAATAACTTAAGTTTCAAACGCTTAGATTAAAAACCTATCTCTTAACCTTATCGGTAGCCCTTACAGCCTTTCCTTTTTTGTTCGGGTCAACCATTGGAGTTGGTGTAAAAGGAAGTTTATCACACAACTTTTTTGCAGCAATAGGTAAATAAAGAGTTCTAATGTTATTAATATTGTTTTCTGAATTTGGAAAGGTAACTGCAACCAAACCTTTCTCGATTACCTTACCATCTTTATTTACCATACTGAAGTGGATTTTCAGTATTCGTTTATATTCGTTGTTAATGAAAGACATTTGATTCGAAATATCATTTTCGATATCCATTTCTGTAATATAAACAAACAAGTCTGTATTATACTTTTTACTTAAATAGGTTAAGCTTTCAGGCTTAGTTACTACAACATTTGCAAATTTCTGAGCGGTATTTTTTGTTGATCTAATTTGTCCACCTGCCGTTGAACCTCGATTATAATTATTGTCCTCTTCCCTCTTTTTAAATAAGTTCTTCGCTCGGGATAAAGTTTTGTTTTCAGTTTCTTCGTCTTCTTCTACCTCAACTGGAGCAATTTCAAACTTATATTTAACAGCATCGTAAGCTCTAAACAAATCTCGTGCAGTATCGTTGTAATGTAATAAAGAAACTGTATTGTACTTAAACAGAAACTGATTTTGTAATTCCAACGCAACCGACTCTCTAAAATATTTCACAATTTCATCGTGTGTTTTTCCACTCTCTTGCGCTAAAAAGCTTTGGACACCACACAAATACATACTTTCCTCAAAAGGGATGATCATCACCTTTTTAAACATTGGTTTTGCCGTATCTGGCAAAACAACATCAGGACCGTTTTGTGCTATTCCATTTGTAAAAAAAATGGCCAATAGAAATGAAATTTTAATACAAAGTGCGCGCATATTATTACTTACAATAATAAGCGATTTAAGTTCCAGTTTTAACCGTAATAAAATGTTTAATCCACAATCGTTGTGTTTAAAAGTTGCCATATTATATCGTTACCTTTAATTCCTATCAATTCTCGAATTATGGATGCTTTTGGAAATGCGGCTTTAGATTTTTTGAACAACGATCATGATGAGTTCATTTATGTTGAATCCAAAACAATGGAAGACGATGTGATTCCGGTAGAACATTTATTCAGAAGCTTAGATCAAATGCCTGATTGTGAACAAAAAGCAATTGAAATAACCAAAGGAAAAGTTTTAGACGTTGGTGGTGGTGTTGGTAGCCATTGTTTGGTTTTACAGGAAAAAGGGTTGGATACAACCATGCTTGATTTCTCTCCTGGATTATGCCAAGCTTCCATTAAAAGAGGTGTTAAAAATGTAATTGAAGCTGATTTTTTTAAATGGAAAACAGATCAGAAATTCGACACGTTGCTGTTTATGATGAATGGAATTGGAATTGGGGGGTCATTTGAATTATTTCAGAAAACAATCGATCGGTCTTTCGAACTTTTAAATGAAGGTGGTCAAATCTTGTTCGACAGCACAGATATCGCTTTTTGCTATGAATTAGAAGACGGAAGTCTTTCCTTACCGCTAAACTTAGACTATACTGGTTTTGTTGAATTCAAATTAAAGTACAAAAACCAAGAAGACAGTTGGTTTAATTGGGCATATTACGATGCCGATAAAATAATTGAGTTACTTGGTGATGCCTATAATTTTGAAATAATTCATCAAGAAGAACCAGCATATACCGGTAGAATTACAAAAAAATAGTATTTGATATTTCCTCTAGGAATTGTGAGGAAAAGGAATATTTATAACCCGATAGTATTCCGAATACCTTTTTTTAGTTCAACTGCAAGTTTTAATCAATCTCAAATATTAATTATATTATTCTACAAGCCATACAACTCTATCCTAAACTTAATACTTAAGTAATAAGAAAGTGTTAAAACCTTTAAAGCACCATTATTTATGGTGCAAATAATACAACAAAAAAATATATTTTCTTTGTTGTATTTGAAACAAAAATTATCTGACCTGTTAAATTAACAACACCAAGTAATTAATGAGCAGGCATCAAAGCCAATCCTTCGCAGTTATCATTATATTGATACAAGCTATCACTAGAAGCTAAGCCATACACAGTTTGAACGAATTCGTTGTTCGTAATTGAAGCCTCTGTTACATTTACAAGTGTTTCTTCCGCTACTCCATTATCAACGTTGGAATTAAATAACACTGGACCGCAAATTTTTATTCCACCGCCTCTATGCAAAAGCTTTCCTCCAGTAAGTTCAATTAAAGAATACCAGTTAGCAGCTTGCGTTACTAAGTTATCAATCGCTTGAATATTTCCAGTAATTACTAATTCATCGACTTCTACTTGAGAACTCTCTAAGTACAATGTAGTTCCTCCTCCGATGGTTAATTTTCCGTTAACCTCAACATAGCCTCCAGAAACATAAGTATTCCCTACTTGAGTAAAAGTTTGCGTTATTAATGTTCCTTTAACATCAATACTAGAACCTCCTCCTACATTAACAAGATTATTGGCTATTAAAACGGCACCTCTGGGAATTATAACTTTTCCTAAAATAGATAATGCGTCTACCGTTGTGACACCTTCAATAATTACGGTAGTACCGGCTGAGTTTATAACAACTCCTTTCCCAGTGTAATTACCAGCAGCTAAAGTCCCTGTTTCTCCATAAGGAATTCGGTAAATATTACTTGCAGTGTAAACAGGCTCGTGTTCTTCAACTCTACAAGAGAATAAAGACAATGATGTCAATAAGGTTAAAAAGAATATTTTCATGGTTGAATATTTCAACCAAAATTACATAAATTATTATGGATTGTTGTCTAAAAACCCAACTGCTAAAGCAACGCATCCGCGAGTTGTAACATCACTATACCCTTCGTCACTAATTGGATAAGTAACTACGATATGATACTCTTGAGTTGCGCCTATATTAAAATCCCAATATTGAGCCATATCATGCTTACTGTTATCGAAAACTAAGGTTTGATGACGATCGTAAATTTTGAAGCTTAGCGCCCCCATAACACTACCTCCATCTACTAAAATTCGGTACTTTTTCCCGCCTCTTAAGATTAAGCTCAACTCTGCTGATTCACCTCGGGAAAGCAATACTTTATTTAAAGAACCATTGAAACGAAATGGCTCAAGGTTTTTCACAGATCTTTTTGCCAAGCGATTACAGTTTTGAGCTTGAGCGCAAAAAGTAAAACCGCAAAGGATTAATATGGCTAGGACCTTTTTCAAATTATTTAGTAATGTTGTTTCTTAAGGCTATTGTTTGTGCTTTTATTTGATTGTATGTCTTTTCGTCGATCAGTACATTTAAATTACCCCCTAAAGTTGTTCGTTTTGATGCTTTATCTGTTACGGCTTTGGTTGATTGGTAATCAAGCTTAACAGCTTCAAATGTTTTTGCCAAGCTTCTTAAATCAATTAGTAACGAATCAAACTGAGCATCTTTACAATCTTCTAATAAACGTACTAAATTTCCTAAAGCAGGCTTTTGCTCACCCACCTTTTGCCAAATTTGACTTTCTTGCTCCGAGTCTGTTTTCAAGCTAACAGCAATATATAAGCCTTCTAACCAAGCTCCTGCTAAGATTGCTTTTGCAACAACTGGTCTTTCGTTATCCTGAAGATATAAATCGGTATCCATGTAGGTTGATCCTACAATATCGATTAATGAATCTTTGTTGCTCATGTTTTCCTCTATACGCATCATCACATCCTCGGTAAAAACACCTTGAATATTTAATTCGTCCGACATTGCTTGTGCGGCTCCCATAAACCTCATTGCCTCTTGAGCATAATCAAACATACTTGTAAAACTTAAATCGGCGAAGTAAACACCAAGATTCATTGCCCTTTTCATATCTGTTACATACCCATCAATAGCATCAGGATCGTTTAAAATATAAACATCATAAACTGCTTTTGTTTCGTTTAGAATATCAGCCATTTCAACTGGAGATGGTAGCGTATAAACAACTTTAGATGCATTTTTAAGCTCCTTAATTTGTTTTGCTGAAATTATTTCATCTTCTACTTGAATCTCTGATGAAATATCAGATGTTAACGCCGTCTCTTTGTCGTCTCCACCACAAGCTAACAACGCTAATGAGATAATAGAATAAAATATTTTTTTCATAACACCCACTTAACTAAGAAAGATATACTTAATATCTCTTTTTTTGTTTCGTTTAAATTTTATAAAAAAGTGATAACTTTTTTAGCTCCTAAAATCTCTTTTGGTTAGCAACGCTAAAGCAAGATATACTTCTGTGTGTTTTACTATCTCGAAATCATCCCTGTGTTCTTTAAAAATCGTTGCAAATACGACTTCATTTTTTTTTCCAATTGGTAATCTGAACATTTAATGAATCTTGAGCCGAAACTAGTCCCTAAACCAAAAGGGCTAAACAAATGTTATTTTCATGCGTGTTATTTTCGGTAAATTATCTCAATTATAGATGGCAGAAGAAAACAACTTAATTTCAACCATAACTACCCTAAATAAGGTGAATTTCTGCAATTTGGTTAACTTTAGGATGTAATTACATTTTATGTCTAAAATATCAGCAGCTATTATCACCTTTAATGAAGAAAAAAATATCGAAAGATGTATTACTTCGTTAAGAAATGTGGCTGATGAAGTTGTCATTATAGATTCTGGGTCAACCGATCGAACAGTTGAAATAGCGAAAGATTTAAAGGCTACTATATTTACAAATCCATTCAAAGGACATATTCAACAAAAAAACTTCGCCATTACTAAAACTCAATATGATTGGGTGATATCTTTGGATGCTGATGAAGCATTGTCTGAAGAACTTACAGCGTCAATACTAGCTGTAAAGGAAAACCTAAAAGGAGGTGGATATATTTTTAGTAGATTAACAAATTACTGTGGTAAGTGGATTAAGCATTGTGGATGGTATCCTGATAAAAAACTGCGCTTATTTAAAAAGCAAGAAGGTAGATGGGGTGGTAAAAACCCGCATGACAAATACCTGTTGAATGATCCTGGGAATGAATTTCAACTAAAAGGTGACCTCTTACATTATACTTTTTATCACGTCAGCGAACATCGGGCTCAAATTGTAAAGTTTACGGATATTGCCGCTCAATCTTTATTTGAACTCGGCAAAAAGTCCAATTGGTTTAAAATTATTGTAAAATCAATTTTTAAATTCATTCGAAACTACATTTTAAAACGTGGATTTTTGGATGGAATTACGGGGTTTCACATTTGCAGATTATCTGCCCATGCCACTTATTTGAGGTATTATAAATTGATGAAATTACAACAGTCAAAATGAGTTCACAGCCCAATATATTGCACATTTCAACACCAAAGAGTTGGCGTGGAGGTGAACAACAATTATCCTATTTGCACGAGGAGTTAAACACTAAAGCCATAAATCAATATATTTTATGCCGAAAAGGGAGTGAAATAGCTATTCGTGGAAAGAAAAAAGGCTGGAATATTATTGAATGTAAAAAGCGAACCGCAATTGATCCTTTTTTCGCTAAAAAAGTAAAATCAATTTGTGACTTAAAGAATATCGATATAATTCATACACATGATTCGCACGCGCACTCATTTGCTGTTCTATCTGCGATATTATATGGAAATAAAACTCCAATTGTAGTTAGTAGAAGAGTTGATTTTGCGATTAAACAAACACTGTTTTCAAAGCTTAAATACAATCATAAAAACGTTAAACGAATTCTTTGCGTATCGAATGCAATTAAGACCTTAACACTTCCCGATATAAAGAATAAAAACATTGTTAAAACGGTTCATTCTGGAATTAACACCGATCGCTTTCCCTTCCAAAAAAGGGATTGCAACAAATTAAGAGCAGAATTTAATATTTCCAATTCGGTGAAAATCATTGGAAACATTGCAGCGATCTCTCCTCATAAAGATTATTTCACTTTTGTAAACACTGTAAAGAAACTTGTTTCTATGCGTGTAAATGCAAAGTTTATAATCATCGGAACAGGTCCTTTAGAAGAAGAAATAAAGGAATATACTTCCAAGCAAAAAATGGAGGAACATATAATATTCACAGGATTTAGAGCCGATATACCCGAAATACTTCCTGAACTTGATATTTTCCTTATTACTAGCGAAACTGAAGGCTTAGGAACATCTGTAATTGATGCTTTTGCTTGTAAAGTTCCAGTTGTAGGAACTCAAGCTGGTGGAATTCCAGAATTGGTTAAACATGAAAAAAGTGGGTTATTAGCTCCTGTGAAAGATGCTGAAGAATTGGCATTTCAGGTTAACCGAATTCTTAAGAACGAAATTGACTTAGAAGCAATGATTGCATCTCAACAAGAGATTTTAAAATCATTTACAAAAACAGCAACTGCTGAAAAAACGTTAAAAGAATATCTATCCTTAATAAACTAAGCATTAAACTTACTTCTTTTCCTTTAAATAAGTTTTCAAAAACTATCCACAATCCCTTTGTAATAGAAGGATAAGATTTGATTAAACGTTATCTTTACTCCCTATTATAACATATTACTATGACGATTAATATCAATATACACGCTGCCGAGTGGGAATTTAAAGAAGAACTTCCTTTTAACATCACTACTGTTAACGATGAAGTGAAAGATTTTGAATTACCTCTTTTTGATGACGACGATAACGAAACTGAAAGAATCTTATTAAAAGATTGTCGAGTTATCGAACTTATTGGTGAGGATGATTCTTTTATCGTTGTTGTTGAAAACGCTTTACTAAAAGAAGATAAAGTTTCTGACGTAGATGGCGACAAAAGAATTTTTGATTTCGTTTTCCATCCGGATAAGCCACTTTGGAATGAAGGGGAGGATATAGGGATTTTTTACAGCTATGAAAATCTTCCTGACGACTTGAAAGAAATTAAAATTGGTAAAAAATAAACAATAGATCTTATGCCTTCAGTTAAAGATATTCATGCCTTAATTGGTCATGTTGAACAATTTCATGACTCTTTTGGAATTCCAAATAACCACGAACCTACAGTTGACTTAACTAAAAAAGATTTTCAGTTAAGATTCGACTTACTTAAAGAAGAAAACGAAGAATATCTCCAGGCTGCTAAAGAAGGCGACTTGATTGAAGTTGCTGATGCTTTAGGAGATATGATGTACATCCTTTTTGGAACAATTATGAAGCATGGAATGCAACATAAAATTGTGGAGGTTTTTGAAGAAATTCAAAGGAGTAACATGAGTAAATTAGGAGAAGACGGAAAGCCTATTTATCGTGAAGATGGCAAAATTTTAAAAGGTCCAAACTATTTCAAACCAAACTTACGTTCTATTCTTCAAAAATAATTGTTTTGACAATCACTTTACGCCACACTAAATATGAAATCTATCCTTAAATATTCACTAATCCTTTCTGTTATACTGAGCCTTCAGAGCTGTGCTCCTTTTAAAGATTTGAAATTTAAAGGAATTCATGATTATAAAGTTGAAGAGTTCTCACTTAAAGGTGTAAAAATTAACTTAGGTGTAAAGCTCACTAATCCTAATTGGTTTGCGATTAAAGCGAGCGGCGGATCTATTAACATCAAAGCGAATGGAGTTAATCTTGGATCGTTTAAACTAACAAAACCCGTTAAACTGCCTAAAAACAGTGATGGTGTTGTAAACATTGGCATAGAAAGTAAGTTTAAAAACTTACTCGGTAGTGGAGTAATGTCTTTGCTTTCATTGGCCACTAACGGAGGAAAGTTAAAACTTGAATTAGATGGTTATGTTCGTGCTTCTGCTTTAGGTCTCCGCAAAAGAATTAAAGTCTCCACTACTGAATACATAGGACTTTAAACAAAAAGTATATTCTCGTGAAAATCATACGTTTTTTACGTCATAAAATTCAAATCACTTCCATTTAGCCAGCTATGTCATATAGGCTGAATCGTGAAAAACTATCACAAAATAAAAATCAACTACACTCAGCATAAAATAACGGAGACGGTGTTTACTCAGAAAATATTAATCACCACGTTATCTGCTAAATTTGCATTCTATAAAGCCTGCATATATTACCAATAATATCATCTAAAGTCGCTTCAATGAATTGACTTTCTTGTTGCGCTATAAATTCTCTAAAACAAGAACAGCCCGCCGAAGCGAGCTGTTCAATATTATAAAAGGTATTATTAGCTTAAAATTGCATCAACACCAGGAAGTACTTTCCCTTCCAATAATTCCATTAAAGCTCCACCACCAGTTGAGATATAAGAAACTTCATTCGCTAAACCATACTTGTTAATCGCCGCAACGGAATCACCACCACCAATTAAGGTAAACGCGCCGTTTTTTGTAGCTTCTACAACTGAGTTTGCAATTGCTTTAGTTCCTGCACCAAAACTTTCTAATTCAAAAACGCCTACTGGTCCGTTCCATAAAACAGTTCCCGAAGATTCGATTACTTTCCCAAAAATCTCTCTTGATTCTGGTCCACAATCTAAACCTTCCCAACCATCAGGAATTTGTCCTGCAGTTGCTATTTTAGTATTGGCATCATTTGAAAAATCATCAGCAACAACTGAATCAACCGGTAAATAAACATTTACGCCTTTTTCCTTCGCTTCTTTTAATATATTAAGAGCAGTTTCTAAGAAATCATCTTCAACAATTGAGTTTCCAATTTTCCCGCCTTTCGCTTTTGAAAAAGTATATCCCATTCCACCACCAATGATTAGGTTATCAACCTTATCCAACATTTGTGTAATGATTTGGATTTTAGATGAAACTTTCGATCCACCCATAATTGCAGTTAACGGTCCTTTTCCGGACTTAATTGCTTTATCAATACTTTCTAATTCATTCGCTAGTAATAAACCGAACATTTTATCATTCGGGAAAAACTGAGCGATAATAGTTGTTGATGCATGTGCTCTATGCGCAGTTCCAAAAGCGTCGTTTACGTAACAATCAGCTAATTTTGATAATTGCTCAGCGAATCCCTTATCCCCTGCAGTTTCTTCTTTGTAAAATCTTAAGTTATTAAGCAATAGCACTTCTCCAGCTTTTAACGCTCCAGCAGCTTCTTCAGCAACAGGACCAATACAATCATTCGCAAATTTAACGTCTACTCCTAAATGCTCACTTACTTTTGCAACAATACACTTTAATGAAAACTTGTCTTCAGGACCACTTTTTGGACGACCTAAGTGTGACATTAAAATTACACTTCCACCTTTCTCTAAAATAGTTTTGATTGTTGGAACAGCAGCTCTAATTCTTGTATCATCAGTAATGACTAAGTTTTTATCTAACGGCACGTTAAAATCAACTCTTACAATCGCTTTTTTTCCTGAAAAATCGTAATCTGTTACAGTTTTCATATGTCTTTTGAGTTTGGTTCTTAAATTCTTCCTTTCGGTACTGGTCAAATTTAACGATTATGTTCGGGAATCGATAAAAAAAACAAGGAGAATACTGGAATAAATCATTTCCATACTCTACACGCTTTGTTATCCAATTGATAGCTTTATCTTTAAGGTAATGTTATTTAAAGATGTTGTAGGACATAGTGAAACCAAAAAGCATTTAATCGAAGGGGTTAAGAAAAATCGAATTAGCCACGCTCAAATGTTTTTAGGAAGTGAAGGTGGAGGAAACTACCAACTTGCTTTAGCTTATGCACAATATGTTAACTGTGAAACACCAAAAGAAGATGATTCCTGTGGTGGTTGTCCCAGTTGCATCAAATATCAAAACTTTCAACACCCTGATTTAAATTTCTTTTTCCCTTCAGCTGTGTCTAAGGAAGTAAAAACCCAGCCCTCTAGTAAGAAGCTGACGAAACAATGGATTGAATTTTCAAAAGAAAAAGAATACTTTGAATTATCAGATTGGACTGATTATATAGGCGCTGGCGAAAAGCTATCGATCATTAACAAATTAGATAGTCAGGACATCATAAAATCCTTAATTCTTAAAAATTACGAGGCAAAATTCAAGGTTGTTATTATATGGTGGCCTGAGAAAATGAATACCGATTGTTCTAATAAAATTTTAAAAGTTTTGGAAGAGCCCAATCCAAACTCTTTATTTTTATTGGTTGGCCATAATTCCGATGAGTTATTAGCTACAATCATATCTAGGGTTCAAATCATTAAACTAAATAACCTTACGGATAAGGAAATCATAACTGGTCTTATAGAAAAGGAAGGTGTTCCGGATGATTTAGCGGAGTCCCTAGCCATGATGGCAGCCGGAAACTTTAACAAGGCGCTTCAGTTGGTCAAAAACCCTGATGGTGACGAGAAGTTTATTGAACTTTTTCAAACTTGGATGCGGCTTTGTTACGTTGTTGATTTTCTCAACTTGGATAAACTAATTGAGAATATTCACAAGATGGGTAGAATCAAACAAAAAGAGTTTTTAGAGTATGGTTTACGGGTTTTCAGAGAGTGTATGATTTATAATTACGCAAATCCTGAATTAAATCGTTTACACCAAAAGGAAGCAATCTTCAATAAAAAATTCGCCAAGTTTATTCATGGTGGAAACATTATGGAGATTATCGAAGTGTTCGAGCATACTCATACTGCTATATTAAGGAATGCTTACGCTAAAATTGCTTTTATGAATCTTAGTTTAAAGGTTTGTAATTATCTAAAGTGCAAACCTTAGTTTTTTTTTAAAAAAAAGACGCTAAAACAGAAGCCTAATCGGTGCTTAGTTAAAAAAAACAGAGATTATTTAAACGTTATTTAAACTACTAAAATTGTTTGGAACCAATTTTTCTTCCAATATCTTTACGAAATGAATATTCTGTTTGTTGGGAAATACAATCCTGAATACAATCGTAATAAAATTATCCTTGAAGGGCTTAGGAAACTTAATGACTTAACTGTTTGTGAGCTCCCTTTTAATAAAAAAAAGGATTTCAACCTTACAGAATTTAATAAGCTTCAAACGCAATGCGATTTTATCTACTGTCCTTCTTTCTCGCACAAGTTTGTAAAGTTCATCACCAAAAAAGCTTCAAAGCCAGTTATATTTGATCCACTAATATCCAATTACCTCACAAAAGTATTTGACTATAAAAGTGTTTCAAAATGGTCTCCTAGAGCTTATAAAAACTATTTAAAAGACAAACTACCTTTTAAAGCTGTAGACTTATTAATTGCGGATACTGAAGAGCATAAAAAGTATTATCATACTACTTTTAATATTGAATTAGATAAAATAAAAGTCCTCCCAGTAGGTGCTAGCGTATCAGACTTTAATCCGACCACTAAAACAAAAACCGAAAAGTTTGTTGTTGGATTTTATGGTGGCTTTATTCCATTACAAGGTGTTAAGTATATTATTGAAACTGCTGAATTATTAAAAAACGATTCGAGTATTGAATTTAGATTACTTGGAACGGGGTTTCAATATGAGGAAATGCAACAATTGGCAAAACACAAACAATTAACCAACTTAAAATTTGAAGGTTGGATTAATTACGCTGACTTACCTCAACACATTAATAATTTTGATATATGTTTAGGAATATTTGGCGACACACCCAAAGCACAGTTTGTTATTCCTAACAAAATATTCCATTATGCCGCGATGGGTAAGCCTATCATCACGATGGAATCTGATGGAATTAAAGAGATCTTTAAGCACGAAGAAAACATCTTTTTAACTACCAATAATAAGTTGGCTATTAAGAATGCTATTTTAAAATTGAAAGACAGTCCTGAGTTAGCACAAAAACTATCTGTCAACACGCTAAACTTACTTAGAAGCGAGTACAGTGAAACGAAGATTGCAGAAAAATTAGTAGCTATTTTAAAAAAATATAACGCACAAAAAAAGGGTGAATAAATTCACCCTTGATCGTTATAAATCGTTTTAATTAGTTGATTTAAGATAAATTTCAATTGCACCTGTCATTGATGGCGCATTGGGTGCAGGCGCTCCGATATCAACATTTAAGCCAGCATTTTCAGCAGCCTTTTTTGTGAAATCACCAAACACTGCAATTCTTGTGGATTTTTGTTTAAAGTCAGGGAAATTCTTGAATAATGATTCAATTCCTGCTGGGCTATAAAAAACTAAACAATCATAAGTAACGTTTTCTAAATCACTCAAATCACTGATAACAGTTTTATATAATATTGCTCTTGTATAATTGATTCCTGCTTCTTCTAGTGAAGTAGGTATTATATCCTTCAAAATATCCGAAGATGGTAAAAGAAACGTCTCAGATTTGTGTTTTTTAATCAATTCCATCAGTTCTATGAACTTTTGACGTCCATGAAAAATCTTTCTTTTACGATAAACAACATGCTTTTGTAAATAAAGAGCAACTGCTTCTGAAATACAGAAATACTTTAAAGTATCGGGAACATTATATTTAGATTCTTTACAAATTCTAAAGAAATTATCAACTGCTTTTCTTGAAGTTAAAATAATTGCAGTAAAATCTGGCAAATTCAGTCTTTGGTCTCTAAAACCCTTCAAGTCAACCCCTTCTATGTGAATAAAAGATCTGAAATCAACTTTAATGTTGTGCTTTGCCTCTAAGGCAAAAAATGGTGATTTATTATTTTCTGGTTTCGGTTGAGATACCAGAATAGTATTAATTTCGTTATCCATGTCTATTTCTTTGCTAAGCTAACGGGCTTATTATTGGCTCTAAAAATATCTTTACTGCCAGTACTACAGGCAGTATTTCGAGGGTGCAAATATACAAAATTGAATACAAAAAAGGAATGTTTCCTTGTCTTATTCCTAGAACCACCCCGTTTATCCATCTAAAAAACAGATATATAACAGATATAATCAAAATTCCATAAAATATAATATCACTTAACTCTCTGTTAAAGACAGTTAATATTACTAGGGGAAAAATCAATATTCCAAAGGCTTTATCCTTTATCGTGGATTGCTCAATATAGGATGTCGTTAACTCTTTCATTTTAAATGTCATACCTATAAAATACTGAACTAAATACTTTATAAAATACCACCCAAATACACTACCCACACAAACTAAAAAAAACAAACCATTGCTTAAGCCAAAAGTAATTGACATCTTAAGCGCAAAAACATAGAAGATTATTGTCACGTTCAACAAAAAGAAACTATTTAACCAAATATTAGCTTTTCTCGTCGTGTTCGATTCATCTCTTTTATGATTCGTTAGCTCTCTACTAACAAAATTGGCCAATAAAACTCTACGAATGTGTGCTCGGAAATTGTGTGAAATGAACGCAATTAAGACAACCATAGTTAAGAAAATAATTCCCAACCAAGGATCTACAAAATCTTCGCGTATGTTCTTAAGGTCATTAAGCATTAAATTGCAAATACTCTTGAAATTGTAAAGCCTAGTTTAAATTCTCCGTCTAACCAATTATCAGGACCTTCATTAATTAAATCTTGCCCTATTAATCCTGCAGAATTAGAAAGATTAATATGAAATACATGACCGCCTGTTTCAATTTCCACACCCAAAGATAATGGATGAGAATATTGGTATTCACTATTTCTAAGCTCATTAAAAGAATAAGCATATTCGCCCACTAAAGATAGTTTACGCGTTAGTTTGGTACGAACCCCTAATCCTACTCCAAAAATGCGATTAACGTCTCTTGGCAAACTAAGATCTGCAGATTGAACGATTAAATTTCGATAGAAATGACTAACATTTAATAATCCTGAGAACCAAGAGTTCAGCTTACTACTTATAATAATCTGATTGTAATAAGAGAATCTGTGAGCTGCATTTGAATAATAATCCAGCACATCCTCTTTTGGAGTAAAAGCAACGCTCGCCATTAATAATAATGAGAGTGGCATTCCGTTTTTCTTTTGTTTTAAAAACTTATATTTCACTAAACCGTCAATATTTTCTTCCATTTTACTTCTTCCAATTCCAATTTGAAAATCGTCAGTTATACCATAATCGAAAGAAAATCTAATATTAGAAGATTGATCCAATCCGTATAAAGTGTGCCCTCCACCGTTTAATCCATCAATATTTCCAAATCGATGTGCAATTCGAAAATCCAACACACCTTTCTTCTCAGTTTCAGAAGTATGGAAATTAATTAAATAAGTAGATTTCCAAGTCGAATTAATAACCACAGGCCCAGCAGATATTGAGTCTTCAGCTTCCAAAGCAGCTAAAAGATCGTCCTGCGCATAAGTACTAATTGTGAGAAGAAAAAGTACGAAAATAAAAATGCGTTTCATTATTTAGTTTTTAATTCTTTGTACGTGATTTTTATGCTCACTTCTACTACTTCTGCGATATTCTTAATCTGAATAGAAGGAACTTTAATTCCATGATCGGCAACTTTTACAGCAAACTTAGCTTCAATCGAAACGACACCATTTTTAACAATTATCTTTCCATCAATTATTCTTAATTGCTCAACCCCATGCATTGCTAGTTTCCCATTCACCTTCACAGGGTAGATGCCATCTTTTAATACATCAAAAGCTCCTTCAATTTTTCCGGAAAAAGTAGCTTTTGTAAAAGTAGCCGATTCCATATAATCCTCATTAAAATGCTCTTGCATCATTGGATTTTTAAATATGAACGTATTCGGTTTCATTAAGATGACAATATCCTTACTATTTATATCCAGAATAGATTTGGACTTTTTACTTTCCGCAAAAATGTCCTCCAAAGGAGCAGAAGAAAAAAATGTAATACTCGAGGTTGTTTGCATATACTTTTGAGCAAAAGTCCCCAGTGAGCAAACTACTATTAATAAACTACTAAGTAATATTTTCATAAAAAAGATTAGTTATTTTGCAACAAGAACAAAATAAAGATTTTTTTGTTACCGAAGCATTTCAACATTAAAAGTTCCAAACATTTTAAGTTAATTACCTTTTAACAATTTCTTTGCCAAAAATAAAACCCTTTTCTACTTATTACGTAGTAAATTCTGCATTCCTTTGGAAAGCATAGGTAAGCCTCCGTAATTATGATAAACAATTTTAGTCAACTTTTCGATGGCTCCACTGAGGGGATTGTAATTACAACCGAGCCTGGGGAAATAATATATTATAACGATCGCATATTTAAACAAGCTCCCAACTTACCAAAACAACCTGTTAAATCGGATTTTGAGAGCTTCATTAACTTTGATGCTGGAATAAATTCGGAAGTAAGTTTTGATCTTTTTGAACTCAATTACTTTATAATCGTTAACAAAAAAATCGTTGAATTAGAAGGTAATACATTTTTCTTATACCGTTTAAAAACAAAAGATAAAGACCCCGTTGAGGAACGTCTTTCCTTTTTTATTAATAACATCGATGAAATTATTTACACAGAAAAGATATTTAAAGAACATGGCGCCCGTTTAAGCTTTATTAGCAACGGTATTGAAAAAATAACCGGTGCTTCCATTCAAGAAATGGAACAAAGCAACAAACTGCCACATCATTACTCAGCAGAATCTGATCAAAAGCGTATTAACGAAGTTATTAATAGCGTAAATACCAATTTAAATTCCGGTAAATGCCAGTTTAGAATTAAAAACACAACAAACAAAAAAAACACTTGGGTAGAGCTTTCCCTATATCCGCAAATTTCTCCTGAGGGTCTTCATTATGCCAATTTTGGGATTATCCGTGATATCTCAAAAAACATTGAGGCTGATCAATTACTAAGACAAAGTGAACTAAAGCATCGACTCCTTTTTAGTGAAGCGAATGATGCGATTATGATCTTTAAGGGAATAGATATGGTTGACTGCAATGAGAAAACATTAACCATGTTTGAATCAACTAGTTACGTAGAAATTTCAGAAAAAAAACTGCATCAATTAATGCCCGAAAAGCAACCAAATGGGGAAGATTCCTTGCTTAAATATCATTATTATATACAGCAAGCAATTAAAGGCATTTCACAATTATTTTATTGGAAACATTCCAAAGTAAATGGGACTCAATTTGACAGTGAAGTAAGTATTAATAGTTTCACAGTTGAGGCTGATATTTTTTTACAAGTAATTGTAAGAGACATTACATTGCGAAAAATTGCTGAAGAACAAAAAAATCAATCCATTAAGAGTTACTTCGAGATATTTAACTCAAGTTCTGATTTAATCTTCATTGTAAATAATCAAGGAAAAGTAATCGATGTAAATCAGTCTGTTCTAAACGAATACGATTCACCAAAACCCGAAATTGTGGGAACTGCTTTTGATCAATTGGGGTATCTAAAAATCGATAACGATGATGATTTTCAAAAAATAGGAAAAACATGGTCTGGCGAGCCGCAAAAGTTCGATTGGCTTTGTAAAACAAAAAATGGAGAGAAAATTCCATTAGAAATGATTCTACACCCCGGAACTTATTTTGGTAAAGAAGTAATTATTGCAAGTGGTAGGGATATTTCGGAACGACTTGATTATGAGAATACTTTAAAAGAAAGTGAGGCGCGTTTTAGAACACTTGCCTCTCACGCTCCAATTGGGATTTTTCTTACGAACCAAAAAGGAGAGGTTGTTTATATAAACGATAAATTAAAAGATCTTTCTCTATATCCTAGTTTTGAGGGCTTTATGGGGGATTGGTTATCAAAAGTTCATGACAATGATAAAGAAAGAGTCTTACAACAAATTAATTTCAAAGAACAGGAGAATAATCAACAATACGAATATCGAATAATCCCTAAAAAAGGGGATGAAAGATGGGTTAAAGTTCAAGTAAACTTACTAAAGTCACCAACTGGTGAAGTTGTTGGTCGGGTAGGTACTGTTGAAGATATAACTAAAGAAATTCAGTCCGCTAAATTATTAAAAGACAGTGAAAAAAACTACCGGAAATTAGTGGAAATCCTTCCTGATAGTATTATTTTACATAACGAGAACGGCATTGAATACCTTAATCCTAAGGCGCAATCTTTTTTACAAATTTCAACTGGAGAGTCAATTTCAACATTAATTTCGAGTGGTAAAAAAGATAAAATACAATCTGCTATTTCAGAAGCAATTAATGGAAAACAATCCCCGTTTTTTGAATCTCAAATCAAAACAGGAGATAGTATAACCGATATCGAAATATGTGCTGTTCCCTTTACCTATAATCAAAAGCCTGTTGCGAAACTGGTTATTCATGATATTACAAGTAGAAAAAGAGCTGAGAAAGAAAAGTTAAGAGCTGAGTTTGCTGAAGAAACAACGAGGCATCTTAAAAAAGAAATTGATGAAAGAATTGCAGCAGAGGAGGATTTAAAAAAAGCAGAGGAGGACTTAAAAGAAAATGTTCATCAAAAAGAAGTTCTTTTAAAAGAAGTACATCACCGGGTGAAAAATAATTTACAAGTAATAAGCTCTATTTTGAATCTCCAAACAGGATACATTGAAGATGAAGGAACTTTAAATATTGTTAGAGAGTGCCAAGATAGAATCAAGTCAATGGCATTCATTCATGAAAACTTATATCAATCGGTAGATTTAGCTGAAGTCAATTTCCCAGAATATTTACAGAATCTTTGCAACAATTTAAAGTACTCCTACATGACTCCAGATAGGAATATTTTACTCGATTTTGATTTCGAGGATATATCCCTATCTTTAGATTCAGCTATCCCGTGTGGATTAATCGTTAACGAACTGGTTTCCAATTGCTTTAAATATGCTTTTAAGGACTCAAAAAGAGGTAACATTAAAATATCACTGGCCAAAAAAAACAACAACACAATCCTTGTGGTGCATGACTCCGGAGTTGGCTTGCCCAAAGATTTAAATATTGAAACAAATGATTCACTTGGACTACAATTAGTATTGACTTTAGTAGATCAAATTGATGGCAAAATTAAATATGAATATACTAATGGAAGCAAATTCACTATTAACTTTAAACGAGATTAGCATTAGTTATGGCAAATACTAACGTATTCATATTAGAGGACGAAAACATCGTGGCAAAAGACATTGAACAAAGCTTAGAAAAGTTGGGTTATAATGTTGTCGGAATAGCATCGTCAGGAGAAAAAGTAAAAGAACTTTTAACCGAAGGTATTGCACCTGATATATTCCTAATGGATATCATGATTAAAGGTGATATGAACGGAATTGAGGTCGCTGAATTTGTTAAAGAGAATTACGGTTTACCAGTCATATTTTTAACTGCTTATGCAGATGAAAACACACTTTCAAAGGCAAAGATTACAGAACCATATGGCTACATCTTAAAACCCTTTAAAGAAATAGATTTACACACTACAATCGAGATGGCTTTATACAAGCATCAAAAGACAGAAGAAATCAAGAAAGAGCTCGAGGTTTATTCAAGTTTAGCAAGTGAAACGCAAAATGGAAAAGATTACATTTTTGTAAAAAATAAAAGTCGCTTAATAAAAATTGGTGTTGAGGATTTATTTTACGTTGAGGCTCTAAAGGATTATGTGAACTTCTATTCAAAACACGGAAAATACACGATTCACAGTACAATGAAAGATGTTGAATCGAAACTACCTAAAAAATATTACGCAAGAGTTCATCGTTCGTTTATTGTGAATTTAGATAAAATCTTATCTATCGAACACGTAAGCGGAAGAATTCAATTAGGAGGGATTGAAAAGTCCATTCCAATTGGTGGATCTTACAAAGAGGAATTACTCGCTAAGTTCAACTTACTATAGTAATCTTAAATTGCACAAAAAAGGAGCATCGATATCGATGCTCCTTTTTTTATATTTCCATGCAACTACTTACTTAATAAGTAATCTTTCAATTCTTTAAAATCAGAATTTATCAATGTTGCAACCTTCTTTCTTCTCATAAATTCTTGTAATCTTTCCGGAACTTCAATTTTTTGTCCGATCACGGGTTCTACAACATCACCAAACTTTGCTGGATGCGCAGTTTCTAAAACAATACCTTGAACATCATGTTGTTTTTGGTACTCTTTTAAAGCCATGTATCCAATTACTCCGTGTGGCTCCATTAAATAACCTGTACGCGTAATAACATCCTTCATTCCTACTTTAGTTTGCGCATCCGAATATGAATAACCAACTATTGAAGCTTTAACAGCATCCCAATCTCCATTATGAATTTCTAAAATTCTTGCAAAGTTAGATGGATCGCCAACATCCATTGCATTAGAAATTGTTGCAACAGAAGGTTTAGGACTGTAAATTCCAGTTTCCAGGTATTTAGGAACAATATCATTTGCATTACTAGCTGCTATAAACTTAGCAATTGGTAATCCCATTTTTTGAGCAAACAATCCTGCTGTAAGGTTACCGTAGTTTCCTGAAGGGCATGAATAAACAACTGGTTTCTTTTTATCTTCCAATTGCTCATATGAACCGAAATAGTAAAATGATTGCGGTAAGAAACGCGCTACATTAATTGAGTTTGCTGAAGATAAGTTCATTTTAGACCTTAACTCCGAGTCATTAAAAGCCGCTTTAACCATTGCCTGACAATCATCAAAAGTACCATCAACTTCTAAAGTTGTAATATTTTGACCCATTGTTGTTAATTGTTGTTCTTGAATTTTGGATACTTTTCCTTTTGGATAAAGAATCACAACATCAATCCCTTCAATTCCTAAAAACCCAGCAGCAACAGCACTTCCTGTATCACCAGATGTCGCTACTAATATGGTTACTTTCTCTCCTCCTGATTGTATAAAGTGAGATAAACATCTTGCTAAAAATCGTCCTCCAACATCTTTAAAAGCACACGTTGGTCCGTGCCATAATTCTAAAGAAAAAACATCTTTTTCAACTTCAACAATAGGCAATGGGAAGTTTACCGTTTCGGAAACAATTCTTTCTAAATCAGCATCAGGAATTTCTCCATCTACAAATCGCTTTGCAACTTCAAAACCTAACTCTTCTATCGATTTACCTGATCCGATTAACCCTTCTGGTAATTTTTCAATTCTTTCCGGAAAATACAAACCATTATCAGGTGCTAACCCTCTAATTACGGCCTCTTTAAACGATAAATCTTCTGACTTTTTATTTGTGCTGTAATATTTCATTTATATATCTTTTAGTCTGTAAAGACCTTACTATTCGATTATTCTAGCGCCTTCTGAATTTACCTGACTAACATGGATTTCAAAATCAACCCCATATTGTTGGTATACCTCAGCCATTGCTTCTTTCACTTTTAACGCTGTTTCTTTCCCTCTAGATAATCCAAAAATAGATGGACCAGACCCTGAGATAGAACAACCTAAAGCACCAGCAGCAAGTGTTGCCTTTTTAACATTCTCGTATCCTGGTATTAAAATCGATCGAATCGGTTCAATTACAACATCCACTAACGAACGTCCAATTAAATCGTAATCCTTAGAATATAAACCAGCTACCAAACCTCCAACATTACCCCATTGTGTAATTGCTTTAGATAAATCGATACCACCTTTTAAAACTCTACGAGCATCTCTTGTTTTCACCTCTAATTGAGGATGAATAACAGTAGCCCATAACTCTTCTGGAGCATCAATTTTAATTATATCTAACGGTTCATATGATCGTACTAACGTAAATCCACCACAAATACTTGGCGCAACATTATCAGCGTGCGCAACACCAGTGGCACATTTCTCACCTTGCATTGCAAATTCCACTAACTCTTTACGGGTAAAAGGCTCTCCCATCAAGTGATTAACTGCAATAACAGCAGCCGCTGAACTAGCCGCCGAACTACCTATCCCACTTCCAGGTTTCACCCCTTTTGTTAATTCAATTTCAAAACCTTGATCAGATCCTAATTTATCAAGTAATGCTTGTACCGCAACCCCTGCTACATTCTTATCCGCCTCCAAAGGAAGATTTTCAGCATTGTGACAAGCCGTAATTATGATTTTCTTCGAATCGGTTTTTTTAATCAAAACCTCATCACCAGGATAATCTAATGCTAACCCTAAAACATCAAAACCACAAGCCACATTGGCTATAGTTGCTGGGGCAAAAACTTTTACTTGATCCATTGTTTAGTAATTTGCAAGTCTAACGATATCAGCAAATACACCAGCAGCAGTAACTCCTGCTCCAGCTCCAGCCCCTTGGATAACCATTGGCTGCGCTACATATCTATCCGTATATAAAGCAACTGTATTATCCGTTCCTTGTAAGTTATAAAAAGGATGAGCCGAATCTACAGCCTGTAATTCAACAGTTGCTTTTCCATCTTCAAACTTTGCAATAACCCTTAACTTTCTTGTTTCTGCTTGTGCATCGTTTACCATTTTCTTAAAAATAGCTTCGTCCTTTTTAAGCACTTCAAAGAAATCCTCTACAGAGTCAACTTCAAAACATGCCTTTGGAAGTATATCTTTTACTTCGATGTCCTCAAATTCCATTTTAATTCCAGCTTCACGAACTAAGATTAAGATTTTACGCTTAACATCAACTCCTGATAAATCAATTCTTGGATCTGGCTCAGTATAACCTTCAGACTTTGCAGACATTACAACATCATGGAAAGTGTTATTTCCGTCGTAAGTATTAAAGATGAAGTTTAACGATCCAGAAACAGTAGCTTCAATTTTTTGGATTCTATCTCCAGAATTCACTAAATCGTTAATTGTTCCAATAACCGGTAATCCAGCTCCAACGTTTGTTTCGTATAAAAACTTCACGTTGTTTTTCAAGCAGATTGCTTTTAATTCTTGGTAGGATTCATAATCCGAAGAACATGCAATTTTGTTTGCTGTAACAACATTAACGTTGTTTGATAAAGCTGTTTTGTAAACAGATGCGATTTCATAATTTGCAGTACAATCAACAAAAACACTGTTTCTTAAGTTCAACTCCTTGATTCGTTCAATTAAAGCATCCTTATCAAATACCTCATCAGCAGCATCCACTTGAGATTGCCAATCATTTAAATCAATACTTTGATCACCTAAAAGCATTTTTCTAGAATTTGCTAAACCAACAACTCTCACGTCGATGTTTGCATTCTTTAGTAAAATACTTTGTTGTTGTTTGATTTGATCAATAAGAGTTCCCCCTACGTTACCAACTCCAACAACAAATAAATTCAATACTTTATTTGATCCTTCAAAATGATTTTCGTGTAACACGTTAAGTGCTTTTTTCACATCTTTTTCTTCTATCACAGCTGAAATATTTCTTTCTGACGACCCTTGCGCAATGGCTCTTAAATTGACCCCGTTACTTCCAAGAGCATTAAACATTTTACCACTCACATTAACTTGTCCGCTCATTTTCTCCCCAACTAAGGCAACAATTGACAAACCAGTTTCAACACGAGGGCTATTTACTTTTCCTGTTTGAATTTCAAACGTAAATTCTTCTTTTACTGCTTCTACAGCAACATCGATATCATCTGGACTAATCGCAAATGAAATTGAATGTTCCGAAGAAGCTTGCGTAATTAATATAATATTAACCGATGCTCTTGACAAGGCTCCGAACAAACGAGCTGAAATACCTGGTATTCCAATCATTCCTGAACCGCTTAAGCTTGCTAAAGCTATTTTATCAATTGAGCTAATACCTTTAATTGGCATTCCTTCATCTGCACTTGCAGTAATCAAGGTTCCTTGGTCCTGTGGTGCAAACGTATTTTTAATTTTTAAGGGAATTCCCTTTTTGTAAACTGGAGAAATCGTTGGAGGGTAAATTACTTTAGCTCCAAAATGTGAT
Organism: uncultured Flavobacteriales bacterium; assembly: GCA_905182585.1. Lineage (GTDB taxonomy): Bacteria > Bacteroidota > Bacteroidia > Flavobacteriales_C. The sequence goes on along the minus strand of CAJJCC010000001.1, from coordinate 2,393 downwards.
AATTCCATTGCTTCTCTATAGGAAGCAAATTTTACAGGAAATGCCGATTTAACTTTTCTTGGATCAGCAGTATACATTCCGCTAACGTCCGTCCAAATTTGTAATTCTGATGCATCAACACCCGAAGCAAAAAGCGCTGCTGAAAAATCCGAGCCTCCTCTACCTAAAGTTGAAGTAATCCCATTCTCTGTTGAAGCAACAAACCCAGGAGCAACAAATACTTGTGCATCATTTGCCGAGAAATATTCTTTAATGTTTTGGTAAGTTGTGTCGTGTAACACAGTAGCTCCACCAAACGTTTTATCTGTTTTAATTAAACTTTTCGAATCTACTAATTCAGCTTGTAACGCTTGAGAAACGATAATTGATGAAAGTTGCTCACCAAAGCTTACAATAAAATCGGATGTTTTTGGTGATAATTCCTGTACTAAAAAAACGCCTGTTAAAACATCTTCTAATCGATTTAAAAGAACTTTAACGTTTGCAATAACTCCACTCTGTTGATCAATAGCAACTAAAGTACGAATCGCGTCGAAGTGTTTATTCTCAATTTCTTTGGTAATCTCTTTGTAAGATTCATCGCCAGTTGCTGCCAAGTTGCTTGCATTTAAAAGCTTGTTGGTTACTTGAGACATTGCTGAAACAACAACAATTACTCTCTCCTCCTTTGATTCATCCTTTACAATCTGACTAACCTTTGTGATTGAGTCCGCTGTTCCTACTGATGTACCTCCAAATTTTAGAACTTTCATTTCTCTCTTTTTAATTTATTCGACTTGTGCGCCAAAGGCGCAAAAATATTGAATTATAACGTGATTAAATAATGATTTAATCAGAAATAACGATGTTTGTATATTATATGTGAAAATTAAACCCCAATAGGGGTAATAATAGCAACAGCGATGATAGAAATCGTCGCTTTAATTTGAATGATATTTGTGCTGTTATTTGGCATTAATTAATGCAAATGTACAAAGAAAAACTAAATTAGTTCTTACCCGTAAAAGTTGTTGAGTCCGATTTTACTCGAGAATTAAAATGCAAAAATTTAAAACATACCTATTAATCTGTGTGTCATCCTTTCTCTTTCTAGGATGTAATCCCTCTTTTAAAGATAGTTACAGCGGTAAAGCTGAAGGCAGAAAGTTGAAATTACGCTTTCATGATAAATATAACTCAGCTTTGGAAGGAAGAGCTTTTAAAAGACGGTTTAATGATTCCTATGGTGGTGGTTCTGGTAGAGCGAACAAAATACGATTTCGTGATTCCTATGGCGGTACCTCCGGTAGAAAAAGACAATTAGGATTTAAGGATTCTTATGGAGGAAGTGGCGGTCGTCAATCTCGATCAAACTTCAAAGACTCTTATAGCGGTAGTAGCACCAACAAATCGATAGCGCCCAAATGGAGAGATTCTTATAGTGGTGGTGGCGGAAGGAGAAACCAAGTTGGATTTAAAGATTCTTATGGTGGATCCAGTGGTCGAAATTCAAACTTTAAACATAAAGACTCATTTGGAAGAAAGTCAAAAACAAATAAAAGAGGTTACCGTGACCCTGATAAAAAATGGTATCATTTCAGAGGGAATCTTAAGCATAAAGGGAAAAAATATAAAGAGCGCAAAAGCTATTCAGGTTCGAACAAAGAACATACTATTCCTAAAAGGAAGAAAAAAGTTAACCGATCTACTAAGTTTGAAGGTGCTAAATAACACTTAATTTCTATTTCAAATAACAGATTGAACTTTTGATTATTTAACTTCGCATCTATGAAAGCAACTCAGGCTAGTAAAACGTTCGCATCTGCATCCCATATTGTATTACCAAATAACACAAATACACTTGGGAACTTAATGGGTGGCCAACTTTTAAACTGGCTTGATGTAGTAGGTGCTATTAGCGCTCATAGGCATTGCAGAAGGGTTGTTGTCACTGCCTCTGTTGGTAAAGTTGCCTTTCAAAAAGCAATCAGACTGGGAGATATTGTTACCATTGAGGCGAAAGTTTCAAGAGCATTTACTTCGAGTATGGAAGTGGTTATGGATGTTTGGGTTGAAGATCATATGACTGGTGCACGAACGATGCATAATGAAGCTATTTATACTTTTGTTGCTGTCGACCAAATTGGAAGACCAATTGAGGTTCCCGCTTTAACACCTGAAACTGATGATGAAAAAGATAGGTTTGATGCTGCTTTACGAAGAAGACAACTTAATTTAATAATGGCAGGAAAATTAAAGCCGAGCGAAGCTCCTGAATTAAAATCTTTGTTTGAATAAAAATTAACGAATCCTTACTTAATGCGGGATTCGATATTTACTTAAAGTAAATGCTTAATTTTGCACTGAACAGTAGTATTAATGAAAGAGAAAAAAGACAATCAAACAAGAACCTT